>JAGUVT010000031.1 GCA_020062745.1 Deltaproteobacteria bacterium | reverse complement strand
GTTCAGCTTAAGCTGAACATCGGGGCTTCAGATGGGGATTCTACCCCATCTGAAGTGAAAAGAGGAACCCCCACTTATAGAAGTGGGAGTCTTAAAAAAACAGATTAAACTTAATTTAATGGGGGTATCCATTTGCCGGTTTTCAACCTGTTCGCAGCATTTCTTTTCGGGTTTCTTTCCTTTCTCTCTCCCTGCATTTTACCATTATTGCCCGGCTATTTATCCTTTCTGGCCGGCAGCAATACAGTACTATCACGATACCATATCATCCAAAACGCCGCCGGTTTCGTGCTTGGTTTTAGTATTGTCTTTATAAGCATGGGAGCTTTGGCCAGCAGTTTCGGACAACTGTTGACAGAGCACCAGGTTCTCTTAACGCGCCTCGCCGGGATAATCATTATCTTATTTGGGCTTCATTTAAGTGAATTACTCCCTTTCCACCTTCTTCTGAAACAACGGCAGTGGCAAAAACCGCTCAAAATATCCGGTTGGCCCGGGGCATTCCTGCTCGGCCTTTCTTTTGCCACCGGCTGGACTCCCTGCGTCGGACCAGTCCTGGCATCTATTCTGATTCTGGCCAGTAATTCAGATACCCTTGGCCAGGGCATACTGCTGCTGTCTGCTTACGCTGCCGGTCTTGCCGTACCATTCCTTCTGTCTGCTGCCGGTATTACTCTCGTCTACCAGCGCATTCAAAGCGCCAGGCGGTTTCTTCCCTACATTAACGCCGTCAGCGGAGGATTGTTGATCACTATGGGAATAATGTTTTTAACCGGGAAATGGCAGCAGTTAGCTTCCTTTTTAATTATAAACTGAAAGGCCTGATGTTTTATGAATGTTAGACTGGTTTCCGTTACAGTTGTCATCATCTTTTTAGCCGGCATTTTTTGGGTGTTTTCCAACAATAAAGAAAAAAATAAAAATCTTTGGGAAATCAAAAAAATCACCGGAGAGGTATCCATTGCAGCACCACCCGGCACAGACCGGACTCTGCCTGAAAATCAATTGCCCCCATCATTTTTTATCACCCGGGTTAATGAAACTTTAACCCTTGATGACTTGAAGGGAAAATACATTTTTATTAATTTCTGGAATACATGGTGCCCGCCGTGCCAGGCTGAAATGCCTGACTTAAACCGGTTATACCTGCAGTACCGGAATAAAAATGTCGAGTTTCTCTTCATTAACATAACTGCTCAGGAAAAATCTGAAAAAGCAGTAATTGAATTTTTGCAACAGAACAATCTGCAACTTCCGGTTTTCCTGGACAAAAAAGGAGAGGTGGCCAAAAGCTACGGAATCCGCAATATACCAACAACCATCGTAGTTAAGCCGAACGGTAAAGTAGTCTATGCCAGTCCGGGCCAGTTGACTTACGAACGGGCAGAGTCACTGATTATTCAATAAATTTTTGTTGACATGGGCCCAAACTGCTGGTACACTACATGTATACAACTAAATTCTAGTGCTCTTATCCGGAGAGGTGGAGGGACTGGCCCAATGAAACCCGGCAACCGTTGGGAAGAGCAGACAACAGTTGGAGGCCACCGCCAACGATAGTCTGTACTCTCAAAATGGTGCTAATTCCTGCAGGAGATCATTCTTCTGACAGATAAGAGGAAATGCAACTTATTGCGGCCTCTTCAGTCTAAGAAGGGGCCTTTTAAGTTGCTCGGGGCAGAGCACAATACAGGAGGTAATGGAAAAATGGCTACCGAAAAAACTTATGCCGAAATTAATGCTAAAATTAAAGCCGGCAAAGCAGTCGTCCTGACAGCAGAAGAGGTAATTTCTCTGGTGGCAGAAAAAGGCGTGTCCAGAGCAGCCCGGGAAGTAGACGTTGTCACTACAGGAACTTTCAGCCCTATGTGCTCTTCAGGCGCCTTCCTTAACCTGGGTCATAGCAAACCCCGGATCAAGATGCAGAAGGTCTGGCTAAACGAAGTCCCGGCCTATGCCGGTATTGCCGCGGTAGACGCATATATCGGGGCTACCGAACTTCCGGAAGGGGACCCGGCCAACAGCAACTTCCCGGGCGAGTTCCGTTACGGCGGCGGACATGTTATCCATGATCTGGTAGCAGGCCAGCCGGTTAAACTAAAAGCCGTATCTTATGGAACTGATTGCTACCCCCGCAAGGAACTGGAAACCCATATCACCCTGGCCGACATTAACGAAGCAGTGCTGTTTAATCCGCGCAATTCCTACCAGAATTACAACTGCGCCGTAAACTTGAGTTCCAAAACCATTTACACTTACATGGGAGTGCTCAAGCCGAACCTGGGTAACGCTCATTACTGCAGCGCCGGTCAGTTAAGCCCGCTTCTCAAAGACCCCAATTTCCTGACCATCGGGCTGGGCACCAGGATATTCCTCGGCGGCGGGGTAGGCTATGTGGCCTGGAACGGAACGCAGCATTTCCCCGGGTGGCAGAAAGATTCAGAAGGCAACAATTATGGTCCAGCCGGGGGAACCCTGGCCGTAATTGGGGATCTTAAACAGATGAAGCCCAACTGGTTAGTCGGCACCAGTTACTTTGGTTATGGAGCAAGTTTAACAGTTGGCTTAGGAATCCCGATCCCTATTCTCAACGAAGAAGTAATGCGATTTGCTTCGGTTACCGATACAGATTTATGCGCACCCATCGTAGATTACGGTGAAGCTTACGGGCAACGTATTCCCGGCAACCTGGGGTACGCTAGCTATGCAGATTTAAAGTCAGGTACAATTAAAGTAAACGGCAAAGAAGTGCCTGCCGCCCCCTTGTCCAGCTACCCAAAAGCCAGGGAAATAGCTGCAATATTAAAGGAATGGATCCAAAAAGGTGAATTTTTATTAACAGAACCGGTGCAAAAGCTGCCGTCACCTAAAGACGGCCTTACCGCCAACACACTGGAGATTAGGGTATAATAATTAAGAAGGGAGCGAATACATTGTCACCGAAAAAAATAGTTTTGCGGTTTGGCGGAGATATTTCAGATAAACCAATAATATATCATCTGGCTAAAGACTACGACCTGGTTTTCAATATTGTCAAGGCCAACGTTGATCCGCAAAAAGAAGGCACAATGGTACTGGAGCTTACCGGGGAGAAATACGACCAGGGTTTGGCATTTCTTCAGAGCCAGGGCGTAAAAGTACAACCGCTGACGGAAGAAGTCATAATAAATAAAGAAAAATGTACCAGTTGCGGGGCCTGCACCGCCCTCTGTCCCACCGGCGCCCTATATTTGCACAGGCCCTCGATGGAAGTCGATTTCAACGGTGACGATTGCGTGGTCTGCCAGCTCTGCTTGAAAGTATGCCCGGTTAGAGCAATGGAGGTCCGCTTTTAATTGAAATATATGGAAAGAAGTTACCGGCAGCACTTTCGCCAGGAAGACCTGATTCACTTTCAGGTTATAGTAGAACAAACCGACCTGGATATCGGTATCCGCCGGGAAAGGTTCTCGCCGGCCCTGGCGGAATGGGTAAAACAAACGGTGGCACAATACCGAAACCAGTTGGAAGAATACATAGCACGGGACCCGGTCTTCCTCCATTCCCTCGCACCTCATAACGTGCTGCCGGGGGCTCCTTCCATAGCTATAGATATGGCGGAAGCTGCCCGTAAAGCAGGGGTTGGTCCGATGGCTGCAGTAGCCGGGGCCTTTGCCGAACATATCGGCCGGGCCCTGGCCAAACGCTCAAAGGATGTAATCGTAGAAAACGGCGGAGATATTTATTTGCGCACCACCCGCCAGCGCTACATCGGCATCTTTGCCGGAAATTCGCCTCTTTCAAACCGTATTGCCTTAAAAATTCAACCGCACCATACTCCTTTGGGCATCTGCACTTCTTCCGGCACTGTAGGTCACTCCTTAAGCTTCGGGAAAGCCGACGCAGTAGTAATTCTTTCTCCTTCTGCCATACTGGCTGACGCCGCAGCCACCGCTGCCGGAAACGTCGTGCAAACCTCCGATGACCTGCAAAAAGCCGTTGAATTTGCCGCGCAAATCGACAACGTTGCGGGCGCCCTGGCCATAAAAGACGATAAGATTGCCCTATGGGGCAACATAAAACTGGCGCCTCTGCCGGATGAACCGCTACAACCATAAAAGGCTTTCTGACGAAAGCCTTTTTATATAATTAGCTTAATAACCCTGTTTAATATGATATAATACGATATGATATCTATAAGGAGGGTCTTAAAAAATGCCTTTTGAGAGAAAAGCCATGCGTTGTGCCAATTGCGGCGCTCTTATTGAGATTCCTTCACCGGAGGCACAACCGGAAGAAATCAGGGAAAAATACCTGACCATCATCGCTAAAATCAACTTACCCTGCCCGGAGTGCGGCAATTACCAGGCAATGGTTAATGAAACTACTACCGTCATAAAAAAATTCTAATTTTAAAACAAGATCTTTTTGCCACGCATACCAATATTCAACAGCAGGCCCAGGGCTGCCATGTTGGTAATCATGTTACTGCCGCCGTAGCTGAACAAAGGCAAAGGAATTCCGGTTACCGGCATTATGCCGATAGTCATGCCGACGTTTACTAGAACATGAAACGCCAGCATGGATACAATTCCGCCGGCTAAAAGGTTGCCGAGCATGTCCTGGGCCCCGGCGGCAATTAAAATCCCCCGGTAGAGGATTATAAAATAAAGAGCCAGGAGGATAAAAGCGCCAATAAAACCAAGCTCTTCCCCAACCACCGAGAAGATAAAATCGGTCTCCTGAATGGGCAGGAAATTACCGTGGGTCTGGCTGCCCTGAAACAAGCCTCTTCCCCAAAACCCACCCTGCCCGATAGCAATTTGTGACTGAATAATATGATAACCGCTACCGTACCAGTCGCTCCACGGATTAAGGAAAATAATCAGGCGCTGAAACTGATATTCCTGCAAAGGAATCCAGAGATTAAAACCATGGTTTACCTCCAGCCAGTAATGAGCCCAAAGCCAACTCCCGACCAGTAAAACAACAGAAAAAATAACACCTAAAAGCAATGCTGGACGGGCGCCGGCAGCAAACAACATGCCGAACATAATGGCTATAAAAACCAGCGATGTTCCCAGATCAGGCTGTTTTAATACAAGCAACATAGGAACACTAATAAAAACAAAACACGGCAAAAGGTCGCGTAAAGAATTAAGCTTGCCTTCACGGGCAGCTAAAAAAACAGCGAAACAAATGATCACGATCAGTTTGGAGAATTCCGACGGCTGAAACCGGAACGGCCCCAGGGCAATCCAGCGTTGCGCTCCTAACGTGGAATGGCCGATAAAAACCACTGCTGCCAGCACAAACAGGTTAAATATATAAAGAAACCGCACATGCCTGGCCAAATCCTCGTACCTGATTGAGATCATCGCCATCATGGCCACAATCCCCAGCAAAATCCACAGCACCTGCTTCTTAACAAAAGCAAAAGAGTCCCCGCTCTTACCCACTATGTCATCTGCAGACAGCAATTCAACCGGCTTGGTTGCACTGTAAATTACCACCAAACTATAAAGAACAACTATGCCTACCGCCATAACAAGAGTATAGTCAATTTTTTTTAATAATGTGCTTCTTCTCAACACAAGGAGCAAATCCTTTAACTAAGCAGTTACTCTTTTAATCCCCTTAACCGGAATATTCGCCACCAGGGCAACACTGCTACCGCTGGAGTCCAGGCTCACTTCCAGGGCCTGTTCATCAATATCCATATAATTTGAAATCACCTGGATTAAATCGGCTCTCATGTTTTCCAGTATATGAGGTGATATGCCCACCCGATCATGCACCAAAACCAGGCGCAATCTCTCCTTCGCCAGGTTCTTGCTTCCACTATCCCGGTTAAAGAATCTCATTATAAAATCTAACAAAGGAAGAACCCCCCTTCCCGGATTTATTTCAAGCCGACGAATTTTTTCAACCTGCTGACCAGGTTATCTCCACGCCCCAGATCCATCATTGGAATGTCTTCCCCCACAATGCGGCGGACAATATTCTGGTAGGACTGACCGGAACGCGAACGCTGCTCCAGGATCACCAGTTCACCACGATTTGTGGAAACAACAACCATTTCATCTTCCGGGATCACTCCCAAAAGATCAACGGCTAAAATATCGATAATATCATCGATATCCATCATATCTCCATATTTGACCATTTTAGGACGGATACGGTTAATGATCAGTTTCGGTTCTCTCAATTCAGAGGCTTCTAAAAGTCCGATAATCCGGTCAGCGTCTCTTACCGCCGAGACTTCCGGAGTAGTTACCACAATAGCTTTTCCGCACCGGCGATGGCATTACGGAAACCCTGCTCAATGCCGGCCGGACAGTCAATAACTATAAAATCAAACTCCTGCTGCAGTTCATTACACAGATCACGCATTTGCTCCGGATTAACCGCTGTTTTATCTTTGGTCTGAGCAGCGGGAAGCAGGTATAAACCTTCCAGCCGCTTATCTTTAATTAAAGCCTGCCGGGTGCGACACTGGCCGCTAGTTACATCAACTAAATCATAAACAATTCGGTTTTCCAACCCTAAAACCACATCTAAATTACGCAAACCGATGTCGGCATCAATCATCACTACTCTTTTGCCCATGGATGCCAACCCGGCGCCAATATTGGCAGTAGTGGTAGTTTTCCCTACCCCTCCCTTGCCGGAAGTTACTACAATCACTTCACCCATTCTTTAGTTCCTCCTCTATAAATCAATACCCGATGATCTTAATTTATCCCGGTCCCTAATTCTGACTATATATGCCGTTCACTGCCAGCCTGGAATTCTTCAATGGTGACTACCCCATCTTTAATCCTGGCTACTTCCGGCTGTTTGGATTCGGTCATCTCGTCATCTGGAGAACGGGTAATATGATTGGCAATCCGGAGTTGGGTGGGCTGTAGTTTAAACGCCATCACGATAGCGCTCTCGTCACCGGCAGCACCGGCGTGCACTACTCCCCGCAAGGCGCCCATCACAATAACATTGCCGGCAGCAACTATTTCCGCCCCGGGGTTAACATCACCTAAAATTACCACATTCCCATTATAATGAATACTTTGGCCGGAACGTAAAGTTCGTTGCACCAGAATTGCATTTTCATCTAAAGAGTAATCCTGACCCGCCGGAATGTCCTGACTACTTCTAAAACAATTATCTTTAAAGCCACCTGCCAAAGTTATCCCTCCACCAGTTTTAAGTTTCTACACCAGGCAACTAAATCCTGCTCTCCGGTCACCAAGTTTTTCTTCCGTTTTTAGACATTTCATGAGACTATCGAAAAATCCCAGCAGTTCCTTTATTCTACTAAACCTTCCGTTCTTAATAAATGCCCGCTGTAAACCCGGCTTTGGGTGGACGGCTTACTCTTCAGTTGCTTTTTAAGCTGTGGTAATCGCTCACTAAAATAGGCATCAAGTATCTTCCTGGCCGCCGGACCCGCAATTGCGCTGCCTTTCCCGCCATAGTCGATTACTACGGCCAGGGCGATTTCGGGGTTTTCAAAAGGAGCAAAAGCAACAATAAGAGCGTGATCGTCATGACCGGCAACTTCGGCCGTACCGGTTTTAGCTGCCGCCGAAAAAGGAAAGCCGGCAAAAACTCCTGCTGCAGTACCGTCGGGCGGTAAGGCTACCTGGCGCATCCCTTCCCTGAGGATCGCCAGAGTATTTTGCGATACTTTTATTCTGCCTGATTCCTCCGGTCCAAACTCTTTTACAATCTTACCCTCAGGAGTAATAACTTTCTGAACCAGGAAGGGTTTATACCTTATCCCTCCATTGGCAATAGCCGCGATATAGTTTGCTAATTGAAGCGGCGTATAACTGTTAATACCCTGTCCGATTGAAGAAATGACGGTATCGGAATCGTGCCAAACCAATTCCCAGTTTATAGCTTCAAGTTCTTTCTCTTTAGCCTTCTCCAGCCGTAATCTTTCTTCCTCCGTAACTGCCCCGGTCATTAAATTACCATACTTCTGTTCCAGCTCCATTATCTTACGCAGACCGGCACTGGAAAGAAGGTTTTTGGTTAATTCAAACTTCTTAGACGGTCCCGGCACCACCCCTTTTTCCTCTCCACCCAGTTCGATACCGGTTTTTTGCCCCAGGCCGAATTCACTTGCAAACCCGGCTATATCATCAATGCCGACCTTGAGGCCGGCCTGGTAGAAATAAGTGTCGCAGGACACCTTTATAGCCCTGAGCAAATCCACCCGGCCGTGCCCGCCCGGCTTCCAATCATTATACCTTCTGCCCCAAAAAAAGTAGCCGGGATCACTGATCGTATCGGTAGGCTTTATCTTACCAGTCTCCAGACCGGCAGCAGCAACCACCATCTTAAAAACCGATCCCGGCGGATATACCTGCAATACCCGGTTCAAAACAGGTTTTAAAGGGGAATTAAAGATTTTGTTATAATCAGACGGAGAAAGTTCCCTAGTCAGTTGATCAAGGTCAAACGAAGGCTGACTGGCCATGGCCAGCACTTCCCCTGTACGCACGTTAAGAACCACGGCAGCTCCTCCACTGGCTTCCCGGTGACCCATTTTTTTGGCCCGCACCAGAGCGTCGGCCAGGGCATCCTCCGCTGCTTTTTGCAGTCTCTGATCAATTGTAAGAACCAGATTATTACCGGAAACAGGCTCTCTTACTCCCAGATCCCGTACTGGCCGGCCTAAAGAATCCACCTCCACCTGCCGGGCGCCTTTTTGACCGCGCAGGTACTCCTCAAAAGCAGCTTCCAGGCCGGACTGACCAAACATATCACCTGGTTTATAACCCTTATCTTTGTTGGCTGCTAACTGATCCCCGTTAATTTCTCTCACGTAGCCAAGGGTTTGAGCCAATATAAACCCTTCCGGGTACTCCCGTGCCGGCTCGACATCGATCACCACACCAGGCAAATCCAGGCGCCGTTCCTCAATCATGGTTACCTTTTCCGCAGAAACTTTAGTAGCAATTTTTACCGGTTCATAAAGCTGCCTTTGGCCTTCTATTTTTTGTTGTATTTCCTGCCGGCTGATGCCGAGGATACCGGCCAGACTTTGTACTACTTCACTGTTATCACCCTGACCCAGGGTTACCAGAGAAACAGTATACACCGGCTGGTTGCCAACCAGTTTAATTTCATTGCGGTCGAAAATTTCCCCCCTGGGCGCAGCAATAGCAACCAAACGAATCTGGTTTTCCCGGGCCAGTACCTGAAATTTATCAGTCTGGATTAATTGCATATAAGAAAGCCTGCTTATCAAAATAAGAAAAATCACAATTAGCAAAGCAAGAAATACTTGCATTCTCTTCTCAATAATTTTTCTTTCCATTTTCACTCCATCAAAAACCAATCAAACTAAAGGTCATAAAAACCCCTTCTGGTTTCAAAGACGGCAAAACGCTTATATAATAACGGTACCAGGCAGGCTGTATAAATAGATACCGGCAAGATCACCCGTAAAAAAGCATAAAAGAAGGGAATAAATATGTTTAAATATAGCAATAACAGGTAGTATACAACCAGCCCTGCTATTGATGCCAACAAAGTTACTACTGCGGCAATTAACCGGTTTTCTCTATAAAACTTGCTTCCGGCCAGTCCGGCAAGGTAACCGGCAGTCAGCTTGGAAATAGCATTTAAACCAATATAATTACCGACAAACAAATCCTCCAGCAGACCGGCACTAAAACCCCAAAAGGCCCCTTCTCCGGCATTCCGCAGAAAACCAAAAATAATTATAAAAAACATAACCAGGTCTGGTTTAACCCCATTTACAGCAATGAAGTTGACCACGGTCGTCTGCAAAATCAGGGCTATTACCGCCAGCAATAATAAAATAAGGGAATGCAAGCAAAGACAACCTCCATTGAGACCATTATCGTGATCGAGAAGCCTTCTTAAGGCAACACCCGTTTGATTACAAGAACCTCCTCCAGCCGGTTTAAGTCAGCAAAAGGCCGGAGCTCAGCACTCTTGAAAAGCCCGGCAGATTCCCTCCTGATAGCAATTACCCTGCCCACCGGAATACTCTTGGGGAAAATACTGCCCAGCCCTGAGGTAACAACTGTCTGGCCTTCATCTACCAAAGCATCGGAGGGAAGATGAATCATTCTGACCAGTCCTGAATCGCCGGCTATTCCTTCCACTATTCCCGGCGTCCGGCTCTCTTGAATTAAGGTGCTGACTCCACTCCGGGGATCGGTAATGAGCAACACCTCACTGGTATAGTCGGAAACAAACATAATCCGGCCCACCAGACCATCCGGAGTAAGTACCGCCATATCTTTTTTAATCCCGCTATTTGTGCCTTTATTTAAAGTTACCGTGCCAAACCAGCTCCCCAAATCCCGGCCGACAACCGAAGCCGTAATGAATTCATACTGTCCGGCTGCACTCTGACTGTAGCCTAAAAGCCTGGACAGGCGCTCGTTTTCCAGTTTTACTTCTGTCAACTGCGTTATCCGGCTTTCCAGTTCGGCAACTTCTTGTTCCAGTTCCCGAGAGTGCCTGGCTGTTCTATAAAATAAAACCGGGGCTGAAACCCATTCATATACCTGACGGCCCAGACTCGCCAGACCGATCTGAACCGGTAAAAAAACGTCCTTTAAATTTTCTTTCACCGGTATAGCTTTCTCCGGACTGGTAAAGCGAATAGAAACCAAAACAAAAACGATCAAAATAGATAAAAAAAACAGTCTCTTCACAGAGACTCGATGGTTCATCCAAAACACCCCTGATCAGGCCAGCCTCTTTGGCTGGATTAACACTTTCCGTAAAACATTAATGTTTTCCAACACCCGCCCGGCCCCGTAGGCCACCGCCAGGAGCGGTTCATCAGCAAGGTGCACCGGCATGCCGGTCTGCTCGCTCACCAGGCGATCCAGTCCATTTAAAAGCGACCCGCCGCCGGCCATCACAATCCCCCGGTCCATAATATCGGCAGAAAGCTCAGGCGGCGTCTGCTCCAGGGTGGACTTAATAGCTTCCATAATGCTGGAAACCGGTTCAGAAAGGGCTCTATAAACTTCCTCCGAAGTAATTTTTATAGTTTTGGGCAGGCCGGTAACCAGGTCACGGCCACGCACTTCGTAACTATCAATACTTTTCAACAAATACGCCGTTCCAATCTGGATCTTGATCTGCTCGGCGGTTCGCTCACCAATCATCAAATTGTAACTCCGTTTAACATGGCTGATTACAGCCTCATCCATTTCATCGCTGGCAATCCGGATGGAACAACTGGTGACAATTCCACCCAGTGAAATTACCGCCACCTCGGTTGTACCCCCGCCGATGTCCACAATCATACTGCCCATCGGCTCGTGTACGGGCAAACCGGCTCCGATAGCTGCCGCCATCGGCTCTTCAATGAGATAAGCCTCCCGGGCGCCGGCTTGCAGGGCAGCTTCCCGCACCGCCCTCTCTTCTACCGGAGTGACACCGGACGGCACCCCAACCACCACCCGCGGGCGAACCATAAAAGTACGGCCGCGCAGCGATTTGCCAATAAAATACTTAATCATATTTTGGGTAACGTCAAAATCAGCGATAACCCCGTCTTTCAGCGGCCTGATGGCCACAATATTCCCCGGGGTACGGCCAATCATCCGTTTTGCTTCTTCACCTACCGCCAGTACCTGGCCGGTGCCCTTCTGTATTGCTACTACTGAAGGTTCCCGCAATACTATCCCTCTCCCTTTCACATAAACAAGGGAATTGGCGGTACCCAGATCCATACCAATATCTTTCGAGAACATTCCAATACGCACGCTGCGGCCCCTTTCTATAAAAATATCTTTAAATCAAACCTGATGCCTTCAAACTCTTATATTTTTTATCACCGATGATAATATGGTCCAATACTTCGATCCCAATAATTTTTCCGGCTTCAGTCAGTCTCTTGGTAACATCCAGGTCTTCCCTGCTGGGAGCAGGGTCGCCGCTCGGATGGTTATGAATCAGGATTATAGCCGCTGCGCTTCTTTTAATGGCGTTCCGGAACAACTCCCTGGGGTGTACCGAAGAAGAATTCAAAGTGCCGATCGATACTTCGTCCTGGCAGAGCACCTGGTTTTTCGTATTCAACAAGAGGGCCCGAAAATGCTCCCGGTCATAATGGCGCATCTCCTCCATCAGCAATCCTGCCGCATCAGCCGGCGTTTTAATTACCGGACGTGACCCGGATGAGATTAAAGCCAGCCGTTTTCCCAGTTCCAAAGCTGCCTTTATCTGGCTGGCCTTGGCCAGGCCGATACCCTTAACGGCAGATAACTCTTCTATACTGGCGTCCAGCAAAAACCGCAAACCTTGAAAACGAGCCATTAATACGGAAGCCAATTCTACAGCAGTAGCTTCCTGTGAACCGGTGCGCAATAAAATGGCCAGCAATTCAATATCTGAAAGAACCTCAACGCCTTCTTTCAAAAGCCTTTCCCGGGGGCGTAATTCTTCCGGCAACTCCTTCATAGTTACCCGGTAATTAACTGAATTCAAAACTAACCAGCAACCCCTTAAAGCAGTATATTATAGTTAAATTGTTTCAATACTTCGGCCAGCCTGGCCAGAGGAAGACCGATAACGTTTGTATAGCAACCTTCAATGCGCTGAATAAAAATAGCGCCTATCCCCTGTACTGCATACGCTCCCGCCTTATCCATGGGTTCTCCCGTAGCCACATAGCTTAAAATTTCCTCATCTTCTATCCGCCGGAATATCACCCTGGTTCTCTCATGAAGGGTAACTGCCTTTCCGGACGAAGCCTCTACCACCGCCAGGCCGGTAAAAACCTCGTGCTGACAACCCTGCAAACATTGCAACATTGTTACCGCCTGACCGAAATCTGTCGGCTTGCCCAGAATCTGCCCCCGCCACACCACTATGGTATCAGCGCCGATCACCAGCCCTCTCCGAAGATTTTCGGCTACTGCTTTTGCCTTCCGTTCTGCCAGTAACTCCACGACAGTTGCCGGCGGCAGATCAGGCGGCGTGGTCTCGTCAACTGTTTGGTTCAAAACCTGAAAACTCAAGCCCAGCATGTCCAAAAGCTCTTTTCGCCGGGGAGAAGTCGAAGCTAAAATAAGAGGCTCTATATAGATCCCTACCATTTGCGATAAACTACATAACCCAGAATCATGCCTAAAACGGAAAGCGGTCCCATGACAAAAGTAAACCCAAAGGTAAGGTTAAAGAATTGCATATCTATGGTAACAGGCGGCTTCAAGCCCACCGTTGAGGTAGATTTCAACCAGGGCACGGAAGGAGCCAGCAGGTTGGCCAAAGCGCTGCCGGCCAATCCGCCGATAATCAGCAGTATAATCAGTACCCAGATACCGGAGTGGTCCTTTACGCTTCTTCCCATGAGCATCCCCTAATCATCTTTTAAGTACAAGACCAGTTTATCATTTTAAATATTTAATGACAAGATGCGTGAAAAACATAAAAATATTTACATATATTACATTTTCCGTATCTGCACAATCATTTCTACTTCCACCGCCGCATTTAAAGGCAGTTCTCCTACTCCTACCGCCGAGCGGACATGCCGGCCCTCGCCGCCGAAAATATCTTCCAGGAGTTCCGACGCTCCGTTCAATACCTGCGGCTGCTGGTTAAAACCCTCGGCACTATTTACAAAACCGGTAACTTTTACAATCCTCTCAATCGGGTCCAGGCTTTCCAGTAAGCTCCTGACGGCCCCCAAACAGTTTAAGGCACATATCCGCGCCGCCAGGTATCCTTCTTCTACCGTTAAATCACGGCCTACCTTTCCCTGATATTTGACCAAACCGTCAATAAGAGGCAACTGGCCGGACGTATAAACATACCTGCCGGCACGCACCACCGGCACGTAGGCCGCTACCGGCCGCGGTACGGGAGGAATTGATATGGCCAACTCTTCTAACCTTTTCTCAAAAGACATACCTGCATCTCCCCGCTTCATTCCGGGAAATTATAAAGGGGTATTTTAGTTAGTATTACCCCATACAAAAATTCATACATAACTACCAGTAATAAAATTACATAGCTTTTATATTTACGCCATTACCGGCAAAAAATCCTGCCTGATCCTGAAGGAAAGGCAAAATTTCTCTCGAATAGTCTAAAATCATGATTAAAAAAATATTCCAAAGGAGAACCTCATGATCATCATCGGTTTAACCGGCAATATCGGCAGCGGAAAAAGTACGGTAGCCCGTCACCTGAAAAAATTGGGGGCAAAGGTTATTGACGCCGACCAGGTGGCCCGGGCGGTAGTAGCACCCGGAGAACCGGCACTGGCTGAAATAGTGGAACAGTTCGGCCCGGCCGTATTAAACCCGGACGGCACTTTAAACAGGAGCAAAATGGGTGCCATCGTCTTCGCCGACCCGTCAGCGAGAGCAAAGTTAAACAGCATTACCCACCCCCGGATCAGGTCCGCCATCCGCCGGGAAATAGAACGCCACCGGCCGGATACCAAAGTGCTGGTGCTGGAAGCCCCCCTGTTAATCGAGGCCGGCCTGCGGCAGGGAGTAGATGAAATCTGGGTGGTAAAAATAAACGAAGCAGAACAGTTAAAAAGAGTGCAGGAACGGGATAATCTGACCGCCGAAGAGGCCGTGATGCGGTTGAAAGCGCAACTGCCGCAGGAAGAAAAGCTTAAATATGCCGACCGGATCATCGATAACAGCGGCACCCCGGAAGAAACAGAAAAGCAAGTCGAGCGCCACTGGAAAGCGTTGTTGAAAAAGGCAGGAGCCCAAATTTCATCAAAATGAAGAACCGCATGAAAAATCGCAAGCACAAAAACAAAAAAAAGAGCCGCGGCCCCATCATCCTGCTCATACTTTTTCTTATCCTCCTGTTCCTGAATATTGAACAGATCGGACGAAAAGTTTACCCTTTTCCTTACCGGGAACAGGTATTTTATTATGCCGGTGTTTACCAGGTAAACCCCTACCTGGTTGCCGCCATCATAAAGACCGAAAGCAACTTTAAAAGAAACGCCGTATCGCAAAGCGGGGCCCGGGGGTTGATGCAAATAATGCCGGAAACCGGCCAATGGATTGCAAAACAAACAGGTGAACGCAATTTTAATCCGGACCGGCTTTTCGATCCGGAAACCAGCATCAAACTGGGCACGTGGTATGTAGCAGATCTGCAAAAGGAATTCAACCGCGACCCGATCCTGGTTCTGGCCGCCTATAACGGCGGGAGGGGCAACGTCAGAGAGTGGCTGGACCAAAAAGAATGGCCTGAGCGGCAAACCGATATCGAAATGATCCCGTTCCCGGAAACCCGACACTTTATAAAAAAGGTTTTGTTAAACCAGATGGTTTACACTTTCCTCTACGGCCGCCAGAATATGGGCCTGGGAAAATAGGTTTCGAAGGTCCATCAGCAAATTCTTAAGAAAAGTAAAAACTTGTTGAAATTGCGTGAGAATTTAAACAATTCTTGTGTCAATGTTCTATGAACAGGATATCGACAGAACATGAATACCGGGAGGCACGCGATAAAATCCGGGAATTTTTTTCTGAATGCGACGCCGTCCAAAAAATAAAAGAAGGGCTATCCACAGCCTGTCAACTGCCCGTAGACCTGTAAATACATGCCTGAAGAAAGCAATCGTGTCTGAAGTCATAACCTCACCGGGAAATGCAGCGAGCCCTATCTATTATAAATACAAGCATAATGACATAAAAACAGACATATACTGGGTGTACATAATGTACATTTTATGATATGCTGGAGGCAAAAGGAGAGATGGGCATGTTGAATGAAATCCGGTTTACTTCCGCACGCAAGTCCTTTACCGAATTATTCGACAGCGTGTGGCACCGTTCCTTGCCCGCAATAATCAAACGTCGCCAGGCTGAAGAAGTATTATTGCTGCGCCGGGATATACAGCAGGACATTTTGCAGGCGTACAAACTCATCCCGGAAATATTGCCGGAAGAAGACGGCTCGGTAACCCTGGCCTTAAACGTACTGGACCTGGTTGTCAACGCGCCGGCACTGAAGGAAGCAGTTAATGAAATGATCCGGGAGATGAAGATTTACGCTGAAGATTATCGCGAACGGCCGCAGTTGTTTTTAAACGCACCCAACCGCAAAGGCCATTTTCCTTACCTGCTGCGGGTGTGGCTCTGCAATGACGACCAGGAAATCAGGTCTCTTTTGGAGATAACAGAATAAATGCCACCAACTTTCGGCAATCTTAAAAGTTACTGCAAAAAGAACGGCTGGTATCTAACGAGAAATACCGACCACTGGTACTATGAAAAAGTTCTACCGAACGGCGAAATTCTGCGTACCAGAATAAGTCACGCCACCGGCAAAGAAATCCCGGGCAACTTGTGGAGAAAAATCCTGAAACACCAGCTAAAAATTACGGAGGAAGAGTTCTGGAAATCACTTTAGTAAAAAAAGTCCGGCCCCTACTTCTTAGCTTTCCTTATCCTTCAAAAAAGCATCCACTATTTTTATTATCTCATCCCCGTAAGCACCAATCTTTTTCTCTCCCAGCCCTTTTATTCTTTTTAGTTCCGTTACCGTAAGAGGCCGGCAGCGGGCGATTTCCTTGATCACGCTGTCGTGGAAAAAGAAAAAAGGCGACATTTTCTTTTGTTTTGCCAGGTTGGAGCGGTACTCTTTCAAAGCCGCCAAAAGCGCCTCCGGAATCTCCTTTTTTGTTTCCTCTGTTTCTCCGGCCGGTACGGAGGGCAGTATATTCTGCTTTTCCTGCAAACTATATACGGGCAAGGGTTTGCCGCTTTTGAGCGCCTCCCTGCCTGCGGATGTTAAAAAAAGAACCGGATAATCCGCCCCGGTTGATTCCAGATAACCGTCACCCAATAACTGGTCAATCATCTGCAATACCGTATTGCCCTTTTTTCCGGCCAGCTTTCCGTAAGATTGCAGCTTATGGTAACGGTATGTTGTGATTTCAACGCTCCGGGAGCCTTTTAAAATATCAGCCAGCTTTTTTCGACCCACATTCCGGGGCAGTTCCGCCAGGCAACGCAAGACGGTCAGCGGTTCTTTTGAATATAAAACACTCCCGCGGGCTTTCTTTACGCAGTTGTCGCAGCAATCACCGGCGCCTCCGGCCGGCTTCTCGCCGAAGTATTCCAGCAGGACAAGGCGGCGGCAGCTGGTAGTGTGCGCCCAGTTGATCAAGGTTTCAAGTTTCTTTTTCCGGTAAATCAACCGCTTTTCGGCATCCTGGAGCATTTCCCGGACAGCTTCGGGCCGCGGGCGTTCGGGACCCGTTTTCAGGATTATCCGTTCCGGCTCGCGTTCCACCAGGCGCAAAGCCCGGATCCGCTCCAGCATACTGATAACCAGCCGCTGCTTGATTTCATCCAATCCCTGTTGCTCCAGCACTTCAGCCGGAACGGCGGTCTGATTCCCGTCGGCAAACTTTACGCACGTCCGCCAAAAGACAGCCAGATCCTCCCTGGTTACAGCGTCTTTATTAATCATCCATTCCTGCAAGCTTTTATCCGCCAGGCTGAAAAAAAGAAGACAAAGCGCCGGCAGGCCGTCCCGTCCGGCCCGTCCGATTTCCTGGTAGTATGCTTCCAGGGAGGAGGGAAAGTTGAAATGGGCGACCAGCCTGATATCGGGCTTGTCGATGCCCATACCGAAAGCGTTTGTGGCCGCAACCAGCCGGATTTTACCGGTTATAAAGGCTTCCTGAATCCGGGTGCGTTCCGCCGGTTCAAGGCCGGCATGATAGCATTCCGCTTCTACCCCAAGACTTGATTTGGCCCATCCGGCCACCATCTCGCTTCCTTTTCTGGTAGCCGCGTAAATAATGCTGCTTCCATTCGTTTGAGCGAGGACACCGCCTAATAAATCAAGCTTTTCTTTATCATTGGACACCTGCTGTACGGAAATAAACAAATTGGGCCGGTCGCTGCTTACCGCTATCTTCTCAGCGCCGGCAATTCCCAACTGGCGTAAAATATCCTGCTGAACCGCCGGCGTGGCGGTGGCCGTCAACGCCAGATGGCGCGGGCGGACGGACAGCCCTTGAGAAAATTCCCGGATGTAAAGATAATCCGGGCGAAAATCATGACCCCACTGGGAAATACAGTGGGCTTCATCCACCACCAGCAGGTCCACTTGCATTTCATTTATCTCTGCCGCGAAGTGCCTGTTGCGCAGCCGCTCCGGGGCGATGTAGACAAGCTTGTACCTACCCTGGCGGATGCCTTCTATCCTCCTGCGATGCTCCGCCAGGGGAATCTGGTTGTTGATCAGCGTCACCTGATCCAGATTTTTTTCCAGCAGGTTATCCACCTGGTCCTTCATTAAAGCCACCAAAGGTGAGATGATCAGGGACAGGCCGGGCAAAATCAACGCCGGCAGTTGGTAGCAGAGCGACTTACCCTGGCCGGTAGGCATTACGGCCAGGACATCTACCCCCGCCATTACCCGTTCGATTACTTCTTTCTGACCCGGCCTGAAGGCCGTAAAGTTAAAATACCGGTACAGCGCTTCATGCAGATTACAGGACATCCGGTCCCCCCTCCGGTTTTATTGAGAGCCGGTTAAAAGAGCCTAAATTATTATAAAACCCATCCAAGTTATGGTCAATATCCTGCCTTCAGTATAAAACAACCACCCCGACATAGACGGTCGGGGTGACTGTTAAGTTCATTCATTTTTAATAAAACTTTTACGCCTGTATAGACTGCGGACCGCTCCGCCCGCGGTGACAAAAAAGAGTCTTTCAACGGTTTTTCTATGACTTAAGAGATTACAACATCAACAAACTTTTTGTCTTTGGTGGAAATAAGTCCTTCGCTGCTGATGCGCAGGGCCGGCACACCCACAAAGGTAAAAACCTGCAGCCCCAGGGTGGGCCGGCAGTGGGAGTAGCCGAGATTGATGAGCAGCCGGTTTATCTCCTTTAACTTTGCTGCTACTTCGGGCAAAGGCCGGTCGGAAATACACCCTCCCACGGGCAGGGGCAGATCGGCCACGATTTCGCCGTCGATACAGACCCCGAATCCGCCGCCTGAACCGGCTATGTGGTTTGCCAGGACGGCCATGTCCCGGTCGTTGGTTCCCACTATGACGAGGTGCGGCGCATCCCACGTGTAGCTCACGGCGCAGGCGCCCTGGCGCAGGCCGAAGACTTTTACCAGGGCGACCGTCATGGCCCGGCCGTCCAGCGCACTGACGGCGGCTACTTTTAAAATATCTTTTTCCGGCCGCGCCGGTATCGCCCCGCCGGTTACGGGCAGTTCCGCCGTCTCTTCGGCCGTGATCATGTCGCTGAGCATTTTAATGATTCTAACCGTGGCGGTTCCACCGGTCTTTCCGGCCGGCAGGGAGAAGTCTTCCTGCTCAAACCGGGGCGTAATCCGGAAGGCCTTTTTAACTTCCGGCGGGTACTCGCAGGAGCGAGGCGGCACGACCAGTTTTCCGTCCCAGGCAATCACCTTCCCGTTGCTGATTACGCATTCGGCCCGGATTTCTTTTAAAGACGGAATGATCACCATATCGGCGTATTTTCCGGGGGCAATGCCGCCCAGCCGGTTGTCCAGATTGAAGCGTTGCGCGTTGTTGAGGGTGGCCATTTGAATAGCCTGCACCGGATCAAACCCGAGGTCGATAGCCTTCTGCACAACAAATTCCATTGCGCCGCAATCCACCAGGTCGTCGGGGAAAACTCCGTCGGTACAGAGCCCAAGCCGGCGCAGGCTGATGTTTTCCTTAGCAATCGGGGCAATTGCTTCCAGTTCCCGGCGAATGGAGCCTTCTCTTACGGTAACATAGGCGCCCAGGCGCAACCTCTCTTTAACTTCCTGTACGGAGATCGGCTCGTGGCAGGAAGTAATGCCGGCGGCAAAGTAAGCGGCCAGGTTGCGGTTTCTGGCCCCGGCGCTGTGTCCTTCCAGCGTTTTTCTGCTGTTTATGACGCTCGCATACATCTTGAAAAATTCTTCCTCTCCTTCGATGGCCCGGGTCCAGTACGTTTCGCCGAGACCGAGCGTTTGCGGCAGTTGCAGGAGCGCTTCTTTCTGTTCCAGGGTGAGGGTATGTCCCTTTTGCAGGCCGGGGTTTCCCGGTACCATCATGGGAACGAGGGTGAATGTTTTGACCGGCTGGTCTTTAATTGCTTCCAGGAAACATTTAACGCCGTCGTACCCGGCAACATTGGCCAGACCCATCACTTCCGAGACAAAGGTAGTGGTGCCGCCGGCGGCCGCATAGCTTAAAAATTCATGGAACTGCACCCATACGTCCTGGTGGGTATGCGGATCGATAAAACCGGGAACAAGGAACTTGCCGGCCGCGTCGATAACTTCGGTACTGGGTCCGGCCTCTACTTCTTCGGCGCCGGCACAGGCAATGTACCTGCCTTTAACACTTACCCGGCAGTCGGGAATGATTTCTCCCGTGTAGACGTTCACGGCAGAAGCACCTCTTATGATCAAGTCCGGGAGTTCTTTCCCCAGGGCTACTTTTTGCAGGCTGCGAATAGTTTTCCAATCCATAACTTCCTCCCATAAACGTAAACTATTTCTCGTAAACCGCCATCATTTTCCCGGCTTCCCGGCGGATTTCTTCCCGCAAAGAAGCCGGCGCCAGCACCCGGGCATGGGCGCCGAAACTTAAAAGCCAGCGCTTGACCTCGCTCAAGCCGCTTACTTTCAGGCGCAAGAGCAGCGATCCGTCGGGCTTGAACTCCGTTTCCTGGGATTCATGCCACTTCCGCTCCTGGATCCAGCGGGCCTGGTAGGGATCAAAAAGGACGATCACCTCTTCCACCGGCCCCCCTCTTTCTATGCCCAGGCTGCTGCCGAGGTAGAATTCCAGGTTAAATCCGGTCTCTATTTCAAAGGTCTCCTCCAGCAGGACAGCCTCCCGGATGCGGTCCAGGGCAAAAATGCGCACTTCCCGGCGCAGGCGGCAGTAAGCAATCAGGTACCAGGCTCCCCCGTAATAACGGAGGTGGTAGGGATTCACTTTCCGTCTGGTCTGGTGGTCACGGCTGGCGGTATAGTACTCCATTTCCACTGCATTCTTTTTTTCTACGGCCTGGGCCAGCAGGCGGTAGGTCTGGGCAAGGCTCTGTTCATCACCCCGCAAGGGCTGCACGTCAAAAGAAAATATCTGTTCTAAAAGGCTTAAATCGACGCTCACTCCCTCCGGCAGGCAGAAGCAGATTTTTTCGAAGGCGCTGCGGATGGGTTGTTCCAGCGGCGTGCCGGCACACTGGCGAAGGAGTTTTTGACCCAAAAAGAGGGCTACCTGCTCCCCTTCGGTGAGGGTCAGCGGAAGCACTTCAAAAGGCCATGTATAATAAAAGCCGTTTTTATGCCGGTCGTACTCAAGGGGGGCTTGCATCAAATCCCTCAGGTAAGCAATATCCCGCTGGATGGTGCGGATGCTCACCTCAAGATCGGCAGCGAGAGTCGGCCCGTTGGGGTGCCGGCCGGCCTTCACCTGCTGATGAATATAAAAGATGCGGTGAATTCTGGGCCGGTTCAAGTCATGATAACTCAGCTTTGATCCCATGAAGATCCCTCCGGGGGTACCGGCCGGCCGGTTTCCCTGATTTCGTATTGACCGAGGCCGAAGACGACGCCCTTGCCGGCATGAATCAGCTCGCCGCCCCGCAGCGTAGAACCTTTATAGGGCGGCAAAAGAAGCCCGGACGGGCCGGCCGTAAGCAAGATCTCGTATTTTGCGCAGGAAAAGTTTTGCGGACAGGCAATTTTCATCCGTACCGCCCCCTTTTCCAATGAAAATTCTAGCAAACAGGCCGGGATTCCTCTTTTTCCGGAATTTCTCTTTTTCAAAAACAAAACGGGCAGATCCTCTAATCATCGGGTAGAAGGCCTCTTTCCCGCAATCTGGCCTTAACTGTGGGGAAATAATCGAGATTGGTATGGGGCAGGAACTTGCTGCCGATAAAACGGTTCATAAACTGCTGGCTGGCATTTAGCTCGAAGTAGGTAACCCGTCGGGCTATTTCTTCTGCCTCTAAACGCTTCCGGTTGGACAAAAGCACCTGCCTGGCTCCCTCCCCGGCGCTGTTCCCCAGCCTGATCATCCGTTCCCGGGGGAGATCAGGGTAGAGGCCGATGGTAACAGCCGATTCCAGGCAAAGATAATGACCAAAAGCGCCGGCTGCATAAAAGCGCTCAATAGCCTGAAGATCCAGCCCCACTCCTTCAAGCAGGGTTTCCACGGCAGCATTAACGGCTCCTTTGGTGCGCATAAAATTATTTATATCCGTCTGGGTGATGGCAATCTCCGCACCGGTAGCCGACTCCGCCGCCGGCACCAAAGTAAAAGAGCCAGATCCGTGCTGGAAGTGCCCGGAACGGTCGATAATCCCGTTCAACAAAAACTCGGCCAGACAGTCGACAAGGCCGGAGCCGCAGATACCGGCCGGCTTAAGATTACCACCGATGGTGTTATAGCAAATCTTGCCGGTTTTTGGGTCAATTCGCACGTGCTCGATGGCCCCCGGCTCCGCCCGCATCCCGGCCCGGGCCACCCCGCCTTCCAGGGCCGGTCCGGCCGCCCCGGCGCAGGCCGCCAGCCATTCCTCATTGCCGACCACAATCTCACCGTTGGTGCCTATGTCTACCAGCATGGCTATTTCTTTCCGGCGGTGCATCCCGCTGACCAGCACGCCGGCAACAACATCTCCGCCGATATAACTGCCCACGCCCGGCAGACAATACAGCACAGCCTGCGGGTTGACCTGCAGGCCGACCTCTCCGGCCTGCAGCAGGCCGGGTAGATTTACCACCGGTATGTAGGGCTCGCGGCAGATCAAGCCCGGGTCGAGACCAAGCAAAAGGTGGATCATAGTACTGTTGCCGCTAACTACCGCCGCAGTTATCTCATCGGGCGCCACCCCGCACCGTTCCGTCAGTCCAGCCAGCAAGCCGTTTATTGTTTTTACCACCGCTTCCTGCATTCCGGCCAGGCCGCCGGTGCTGCCGGAGAGGTAAATACGGGTGAGAATATCCTCGCCCAACGGTGCCTGGGCATTATAGTCCGCAGACGTGCCTAAAATTTCGCCGCTGCCCAGATCAACCAGGTAGACCACTACGGTAGTGGTGCCCACATCAACCGCCAGTCCGAAATGCCGGGCTGTAGTATCCCCTGCCTCCAGGTCAATCATTTTCGTCCCGGCACCGGCCGGCCCTACAGTAGCCGTTACTGCCCAATCTCTTTCCCGGCAAACACCGGGAACTTTACGCATCAGGACCAGCGGCACGTCCACCGGACCAACCAAATGCCCCAGCGCTTCCCTTAACCGGTCCACATCAGCCCGGTTGTCCTTGAGACTGGGCGGTTCAAGACACAGGCAAATCTTCTTGGTCAAAGGATCAAGCTGAATCTCGCCGGCGGTACGGTCGGACAGGATCACTTTCCATTTATCGTTCAAACCAGCCACCTCAACAAAAAAAACAGGAACTTTGTTCCCGGCAAAAATCATATTAAAGCCGTCAGCAATCAGCTTTCAGCAAAATTAAAATTTATAGCAGAAAAAACTTTCTTAAAACTTATAATAACACAGCCTCTTGTTGAGAATCAAGCATTACCTTTGAAGACGACTGCTACCCCGCCTTTATTTTTAAGCTGCTCCTCTATTGTGATCATACAGATTTTAAAGGTATCACCCTCCATATGCGAAAGTTTACCATCTAATCAAGCTGGTGTTAATGAACCTGCATCCTTGACTTTAAAAAATAATTAAAAAACAAAAAAAAGCGTCCTTTTAACCAGTTAGTGATAAAACTCACTGGTTCTAAAGCCGCCGTTTTATCTGCTCAAAACAAATTTATTTCTCTTCAAAGCCTCTGGCGACGCGTAACGACTGGTCCCACATAAACTCCGAAACTTCCGTCCTGATCCGGTCCTGCGCTACAAAGTAGGGGCACTTACCGGCATCCAGATAAATCGTGACTTCCTTGCCCAATCCGCACTCGTCCAACTGCGCATTGCAGTAACCTTCTCTTGCCGCCGAATTACTCGATTGAATTATTATGTTCTTGCAGTCTCCACATCTCGGCATCAGTTATTCTCCCTTCTTCATCTTTTAAAGCGCCTGAACCTGCCGGGCAATTATAGAATCCTGGGTTTTCTTATTCATCTCGACAAAATGAGCGCTGTAACCGGCAATTCTCACGATCAACTCGCTGAATTTCTCAGGCTCTCTCTGTGCCGCATAAAGGGTTTCGTTGTCAACCATATTAAATTGGACATGGTTTATTCCCAGATCATGCCAGGTCTTAATATAGTCCAGCCACAATTGGAAGCCCTTCTCCCCGGCCAGTTGAGTAGGCGACAAACGCTGGTTAAGCAAAGACCCCCTCACTGTACCCACATGGTCTATTTTACCCACCGACCGGAGCACGGCCGTAGGGCCCTTCTTATCCTGGCCGGCGCCCGGTGAACAACCGCCGTCATACAAAGGATCTCCCCAGCGCCTTCCGTTGGGAAGCGCCCCAATCTTTGTCGACTGCACAATATGAGTGGCCACGCTCTCCGGCAGAGTACCCCAGGGAGAACCGCACCAGTCTCGCGCCGACCAGGAAAGTTTGCGCAAGTCATTATAGATACGCACCCAGATCTGGTCGACGTAATCATCATCATTGCCCCACTTCGGCGCCTTCACAAAATCCATCCGCATCTCTTCATAACCGTCCCAATTAACTTTCAGCGCCTCGATCAACTGGGTTACAGTATATTTCTTTTCGTCAAAAACCAGTTTCTTAACTGCCGCCAAGGAGTCACCCGTATCGCCGAAAGCAAACAGGGTAAACCACAGGCTACTCCTCTCCTTACTGAGAGCGCTGTTTTCACCCGACTCCACACAACGCTGATAAAGGGCCGAAGTCATCGGTTTTGGATAGTGGAGAGCTTCCACATGCCGGTTGATATGTTCTATCCGGCAGGCTACGTTAAAACCGTCCTTCATCTGTTCCAGCCAGGCATTATAAAACTCGTCGAAAGTCTTAAACCCGGCGGCTTCCCCGCTCTTAACGCCCAACTGCATTTTAATCAGCGGATCCCACCCATTGAAGAGGACAAACTCAACTGCTTTTGCTCCGCCGAAAAGCGATGCCGAAGGGTAGCGCAGCGGCGGCGCTCCCATCATGGTGTCCGGGGCAGGCGCCATACAGGCCTGGTGGACCCAGCGTCGCGCCTCGTTAAGAGGGTGGCCGAACCACTGGATTATATTGGGTATGAGAACGCTGTCATTTCTTATGGACGGATAGCCCAAACCATGCCTGATGCACTCAAACACCTGACGCAAGGTTTCAAGCCGGGCGCCGGGGTGATAGCGAAAACCGAAGGTGGGGTCACACACCCTGGTAAGCCTGGCCGCCTCCAGGAAACAATCGGTAAGGTCGTTGCAGGCATCCCCGCCTTCCTCGTCGACTCCCCCTATGGTCCACACGTAAGGTCCGGGAGTCCCCTGCATAGCCTCACGCCCGAATCTGAGCCAGGTTTTACCGACCTCGTAAGCCCGGATCATCCACTCCATGCAGTACTCCACCACATCCTCCCTGGTCATGCTCTTTTCATCTATTACATCCTTTTTGTAAAAAGGCCACAACCAGTAGTCATAACGCGAAGACCAGGCGGCATTATGCCATTCATACCGGTACGCTATCTGTACAAAGTGCTCAAACTGGATAGCTTCCCAGAAATGCTCGGGAGGCTGGGCGGGTACCTTGTAGCAGGTTTCAGAAATCCTGAGCAGTTCCTGTTTCCTTGTCGGGTCGGTTTCAAAGTTCTCAGCAATTATCTTCGCCAGCCTGCTGTATCTCCTGGCATACCTTATTACCGCTTCCAAACAAATCTTCATGGCCGTCCAGGTATCAATTTTTTGGAGATAAGCAACCTGTTCTGTTGCATCGGGAGCATCCTCATGAAGTTTCCGGTTTGCCTCGCTTAATTTTCCATCAATAGTCTCAATTATGCCCTCAAGCCCTTTTCCAAACATCCAGTCCGGCTGAGGTGTCACATAATCAAAGGCAGTCAAGTGCCGGCCGGCGGCAACAAAAATAGACAGGGCTGAAAGCATTCTCTCCCTGCGGCTTAAGTACTTTTCACACTTTGCCTGGTAAGTTCTACGCTGCCACCAATCCAGTGCTTCACCTATCCATAGCCTGTCCTCTTCACGCAGAATCCCCGTTCGATCGTTAAAAATATCGTCATTCACCGTATAAGACTGGGTAGGAATCCAATGAATACGGTGCGGGGCAGAACCGGGATAACCTACAATCCGCGATTGATCAACAATAAAAATAGGTATATTATCCAGTAACAAAGCAAACGCATTGGCTCTGGTGATAATAAACTCTTCGGCCGGGTCGGCTTCTTTAAATCCCTTTGTAAACCACCGTAACCCTTCCGTACATACTTCTACACCCGGCAGCCAACTGGATCCCTTTGTTGCTTTGGACCATACCGCCTTTCTTAAATAATCCATCCTCTGGGATCTGGCTTTTTCCGCCCACCACCAGTATTCCTTTTTTTCTAATGCTTCTTGAACTTCTTTCTCTTTTACATCCACAGACATTTTTACCTCCTAAAATATTTTTTTCAGCATATGCAGGCCCCTAAAACCTCTGCTTTCCTACCACCCCCCACAAACGACCGGTAGAATTTGGGACAGGCAAGAAACACCACTCTGATCTAATAAAGACCGGTTTTTTTCAATACATAACATTTAAAAAATTCAAAGTATACAGTATATTTCTCTCTGTACCCTGGACTCCGTGATCATTCATAATATTTTAATAAATTTTAAAGCAACTGATGTCTGCCGTCACGGTTAAAAAAAGAACAAACCCTGACGGCCAACCTGACCAGCGGGTGATTTACCCGGCGGGACAACCGCTGATAATCTTCCCGAACGGCAGCCAGTTCCTGCTGGGCAAAACGAAGGGACCGGTGATACTCTTCTGCAGCACTTAAAGATTTTTTAAGGTCATTGCTGAGCGCATTTATTTCCTCCCGTAAGCGTCGTTCCACCAAAGAAGCTTTTTCTATTTCTCTTTCCATTCTCTGTTTTAACTCAACAATCTCAGTCTGCAGTTCAGCTACCCTGATGCTGTGGCGCTCTTTTATTTCGGCCAGCCTGGCCTTGTTTTCCCTGTCCCTTTCTTTATACTGCTGCATCTTCACAAAAATGCCTTCCATATCGTCCCGGTTCTGGTTAAGTATCTCCCGCAACCTGGCATTTACCTCTTCTTCCTCCCTGGCCCGTTTTACCCAAAGCCGGCACTGATGCAAAATACTGTTCGCCTTGTTCTCCAGCCTGACCAGGTGCTCCCGGTAACGCATAATTTCTTTCTTACGCAAAGAAAGTAAAAGGTCCTTCTCGGCCATTTGAGTCTTTAACTGTTCATGCTGGCCGGTCAATTCTATCCTCTCAGCCAGGGCCGCAGCAGCTTCCCTGTGAGCGCCGATGACTTCTTGCAATTGCCTTCGCAAAAACGCAATTTTGTTGTTCCAAAGCAGCCGTTCACTATGCCGGCGCAATTTTTGCTTATTAATTATAGTAAGAAACCTCTTCAAAAGCTCCTCGTATACCACCTGTGCTACCGGGTTATAGGTCCAAATACCGTCACCCATTTGCTCGAAGTATGGAAATTTATTTAAAATCTCTTCTATTGTCTGCATCGTTGTTGTACGCCAGGCATTCACTACGTTAAAAAGCTGCTGCAAAGAAAGCCCGCCCGGGTGGGTTTTTAATGCTTTAATTACAAGATGTTTCGAAGAATAATGGCCGGTTTCAACCTCCCACTCAGTCAGGCCCCAATAACCGTTATCCAACTGGATAAAACGTCCATCCGAAATAAGGCCGGCTTCTTCCGTAATTAAATCTTTAAATTTCTTTTTCTTATCTTTACCGTTCTTTAATAATTCCCGTAAATTTAGAGGTTGCCCCCGTTTGAGGAGAAGAGCATAAAACTGGTCATTTTCCCGCACGCCCTCCAGGTTTAAATGCCACAACTGGTCACCACTGGTGCAAAAGCACGGATGTTGATCGAGACAAAGATTAACCTTTTCTTCCACCTGCTCCCGGGTGTAGTCTTTAAGCATCATGCGGTGGACATAAGGAGTCAATTCAGCTACCGACAAAGATTCAAAGAAGAAAAGAGTCTTCTTTAATACATCAGTTAACGAATATAGCTTCCCATCCACTGGGACAACCACCTTCCTCGCTTGTTTTTTTGTGTTTTATATTAATTCATCTTCACCAGGGCATATTCCTTTCATAGAATTAACTAATATGATAAAAATTTCCTACAATCTTCTACACCAGGCACGCCCTTCATATAAGGAGAAACCCGGCAATTTTTTGCCGGGTCCAATCCAAATCCAGTATAAAAGTACCCTTATCAAGTCATTAGAAGGTTTTCGTTGTTCGACAACATCTTATTTTATACTGTAATTGGGGGCTTCTTTTGTTATAACCACGTCATGAGGGTGACTTTCCCGCAAACCGGCTACCGTAATCCGCATAAAATTCGTTCCGGTTTTCAACTCCTGGATATTTTTTGCTCCGCAATACCCCATACCGGCCCGCAGCCCGCCGATTAACTGGTAAACCGTTTCGGAAGTAGTGCCTCTAAAGGGCACCCGCCCTTCCACCCCTTCCGGAACCAGTTTCTGTTCATCGCTAAACTCTTGAAAGTAACGGTCCTTACCGCCCTCTTTCATGGCGCCGAGAGAACCCATGCCCCGGTAAACTTTATAGCTGCGCCCCTGGTAAATTTCTATTTCGCCGGGGCTCTCCTCGGTCCCGGCCAGCACGCTGCCCAACATTACTACATCAGCGCCGGCGGCAATGGCCTTGGTTATGTCTCCCGAGTACTTGATGCCGCCGTCGGCAATAAGCGGAATACCATACCTGGCCGCTTCCCGGGCGCAATCGTATATGGCCGTAATCTGGGGCACACCGACACCGGCTACCACACGGGTGGTACAGATAGAACCGGGCCCGATCCCAACTTTTACTGCATCGGCTCCGGCCCCGGCGATGCTTTTAACAGCATCCGCAGTAGCTACATTTCCGGCAATCAGATCAACTTGCGGGTATTTTTTCTTGATTTCAGCAACTGTTTTCAACACGTTCCGGGAATGCCCGTGCGCCGTATCAACTACAATAGCGTCTACTTTTGCTCCTGCCAGGGCCTCCACCCGTACCATAGTATCTGAAGCCACCCCCACTGCTGCGGCCACCCGCAACCGGCCTCTTGAGTCTTTAGCCGAATACGGATACTGGCGGGCTTTTTCGATGTCTTTAATTGTAATCAAACCGCGCAAATTATACTCGTCATCAACAATCGGCAGTTTTTCTATTTTATATTGCTGCAGGATTTCCTTGGCCTGTTCCAGGTTGGTGCCTACAGGCGCAGTAACAAGCCTGTCCTTAGTCATCACTTCACTCACCGGCTTGCTGAAATCACGTTCAAAGCGAAGGTCCCGGTTGGTTAAAATGCCCACCAGTTTCCCGTCTACGGTAATCGGAACCCCTGAAATACGGTACCTTTCCATCAATACCAGGGCATCGCGCACCAGACTATCGGGAGAAAGGTAAATCGGGTCTGAAATAACTCCATGTTCTGAACGTTTTACCCGGTCAACTTCCAGCGCCTGGCGCTCTACCGGCATATTGCGGTGAATCACGCCAATGCCGCCTTCCCGGGCAATAGCAATGGCCATACGGGATTCAGTAACTGTATCCATCCCGGCACTCATCAGGGGAATACTGAGCTTAATATTTCTAGTAAGGTAGGTACTGGTATCAACGTCTTTCGGTAAAACCTCCGAAGCCATCGGAATAATCAAAACATCATCAAAAGTAAGGCCTTCCCTTACAAATTTATCCGGCCACATAGCTCCCCCTCCTAAGCAGATTTAATGTACATTTGGCAGACAAACACAGACTAACCCGTTCTCCCTACCCAATGCCAGATATATTTAACAGATACTTAATAAATAATCCTTGATTGTTTATTATAACATATGGTATACTGAATGCACGCATTTCATTTGTGCCTTTTAAAGTCAGGCAGACTTCCCTACCCGTGACCAAACTCCGCTTAAGGAAAACACAGCCGCCTCAGGCAAAAAAGGTTTTCGCTCTTTTAAGTTAATATTGCCCTTTTCTATGTTATACAAATTTACCACTTCCGGGGGAGGAATGTTTCAAGTTGAATACTGATTTTAAAAAAAGAGTCGAAGGGTTAAAGTACCTTTTTGATCCCTGTTCCGTAGCCGTTGTCGGCGCCTCAAAAGAAATCACCAAACCAGGCGGAGTTGTCCTGGCCTACCTGAAGGAAGAGGGCTTCAAAGGCAAGATTTATCCCGTCAATCCAAAACAAAAAGAAATACGCGGCCTGCCCTGTTACCCAAACCTGACAGCAATTCCTGATAAAGTTGAAATGGCCGTTATTGCGGTGACGGCCCCGCAGGTAATGAACATCCTCAAGGAATGTATCGCCAAGGGAGTAAAAGGGGTAATCATATTTACTTCCGGTTTTGCCGAAGCAGGAGAAGAAGGAGTCAATCTGCAAAAAGAAATAAAAGAACTCGTCGCTCAAACCGACACGAGAGTATGCGGCCCAAACTGCATGGGAATAATGAACCTCCACAACAACATGAAGTCAATATTTACTTTCGGCAGTATTTTACCCGGCAACCCCCCGGACCTGCCGAAATCCGCCGGTTTTATCACCCAAAGCGGCGGTTTTGGATGCAGTACCTTCATCACAGCCATAAACCAGGGAATCAGCTTTTCTCATTACATCAGCACAGGGAACGAAGCCGACGCCGACTTCGCCGATTTTCTGGCCTACCTGACCGGCGACCGCTGTACCAAAGTTATCGGCGGCTACATGGAAGGAGCCAGAGACGGCAAAAAGCTGGCCCTGGCTGCAGACATGGCGCTGGAAGCAAAAAAACCGGTGGTGATATACAAAACCGGCCGGCATCAGGCATCCGCCCGGGCCGCCGTGTCCCACACCGGCGCCCTGGCCGGTTCCGACCTGGTATATACCTCTTTCTTCCGGCAAAAAGGAATTATCCGGGCTGAAAGCATCGCGGAAATGATTGCCGTAATGGCTATTCTCGAAGCCGGAAATTTGCCGCAGGGGAAAAGAGCGGCCATCTTTGCCTCCTCAGGCGGGCACGGCGTGGTAATGGTGGATAAATGTGTGGAAGCCGGTTTGGAAATAGCTTCATTGAGCGAAGAAACCCGCGCCGGGTTGGCCCGGTTATTGCCATCTTTTGCCAATATCAGCAACCCCATCGATTTCACCGGCATGGATATAGTCCAACCCAATCTCTTCCAAAAATGCGCTGAAATTGTCGTGGCTGACCCCGGCGTGGATGTAGTGCTTGTCTCCTACTGGGCTACAAAAGAATTGGAAGGGCCGATCCAGAAACAATTAATTCAAATCGCCAATTCTACCGTAAAACCGGTCATAGCGGTAATTCTCGGTTCAAATGAATATGTTTTTAAACATATTCATTACCTGCACAAGCACCGGGTTCCAACCATAATGGGTGTGGATTCAGCCGCACGGGCCGTAAATCATGTTGCCGGCTACGTCAGCAAGGCCGGTTCTTTCAAGCCTGTTAAAACCGCTTCCCCTTCACCGGCAAAGCATGAGGTGGAAAAAATATTGTCTTCCCTAGAACCCGGGGACAGGCTTTCGGAATGGCAGACTAAAAAAATACTGGCCGCTTACGGGATACCCGTCACCCGCGAAGAAAGGGCTGCCACAGCCGATGAAGCTGTAACGATAGCCGGGCAAATCGGTTACCCGGTAGCGGTAAAAATCGATTCCCCGGATGTACTCCATAAAACCGAAGCCGACGGAATAAAATTAAATTTAACCACCTCCGAGGAGGTACGCCAGGCCTTCCAGGAAGTGATGGCCGGCGCCCGGCGTTACAATCCGCAGGCGCGTTTGAACGGTGTGCTGGTGCAGGAAATGCTCAAAGAAGGCACGGAGGTCATTGTCGGCATCGGAAAAGACCCGGTATTCGGTTCCACTGTGATCTTTGGCTTAGGCGGCATTTTTGTAGAAGCCCTCAAGGACATTGCCCTGCGGGTGGTGCCTTTCGATGAAGCAGACGCCTGGGAAATGATCAACGAAATAAAAGGACGCAGCCTGTTGGAAGGAGTCCGGGGAAAACCCGCTGCCGACAAAAAGGCCATTGTGGACATTATCCTTAAAGTGGCCCGACTGGCAGCGGATTTTCCGCAAATATCCGAACTGGACATAAACCCGCTGATGGTGTTTGCAGAAGGGGAGGGCGCTTGTGCTGCTGATGCCTTGCTGGTTTTGGAAAATGAAAATACTGCTTAAATTATAGCAATTTCCGTAATAATGGCGGCCAGTTTCCCACAAGTTATGTCAGCACAACCCTTATCGGCAATAACAAAATCACAATCAAATTCTTTTGCCTGCAGGAAGCTTGCTACACGCAGGTACTTTTTTGTTATTGCCACAATAAGACTGTAATCGTAGCCCTTGTCTTCCAGTGAATTCATAAGCTTGGCAGTTATTTGCATTTTTCTTGTTGCCTCCTCAAGCATTTTAACAGGTAGTACCAGCCATTCTGCCCTGCCGTGCAAGCCGGTCATCAGACAGATTGAGTCTTATCTGTACATCCTTTGGATTAAATATCCTGGTCACAAAATCAACGTCAAAAAATATGCCTTCTGTCATCATAAAATACAAATCTACTTTTCTTTTCCAGTTATTTGGTAAAACCCGCCAACCATCAACAACAGATGCGATCTCTTTAAAGCTAAGTTTTTTCACAGGTCCTAAAAGCTCATTGCGATAAACTTCACTGGTAGTATGTAAAGAGAACTGAAGTTGAATGTTATATACTTCTTTACCCAACTGAAGCAGGTCATCCACCGCTTGCGGCAGCTTAACACCAACAGTATTCAAAACAAAAACAGCATGTGGAAACCTTTCCTGCAACCGGATCATGGCCTTATGGATATTACCAAGATTGTAAAAAGGTTCCCCCATCTGAGCAAACGAAATCCTGAATTCATCCAGTGAACTGGGGTCAACATCAGGTTTTTTATTTAATATAAAATCAACCTGCCCGATCATCTCCTGCGCGGTCAGGCTACCGTAGTAACGTCCGGCAGTATCACAAAAACAGCACCCAACCGGACAGCCGGACATAACACTGATACCAATTACCCAGCATCCTTTTTTTAAATTACTTCCTTTTATTTTAACCGGTTTTTCACTTTTAGCAGGTAAAAACATATCAGCAGTTTCAATTACCAGCCCACGCCCTGTTTTTAAAGCATATATTGTCCCATTATCAAAAAGTTTCTTTCTTAGTTCGGTAAGTTCCATTTAAACCTCCTCCTGTCATAAAGTACTATCATTACTCATTATTCTTTCCAATGCCCGAAAGAAGGCCGCCAATTGTTTTGCCCAAGCTGCCAACCACATTCCCAACAGTTCCACCGACATCACTGATCAAGTTGCCGACAGTTCCGCTTTGATCAGAGCTCTGGCCGTCAGGCAAATCACGGTCATAGACTATTCCTACCACACTATCGGGCAACACCCCAAGGTTACTCACAGCACTGCCCAGATCATTAACAACATTGCCGACAATATCGCCTGTTTCACCTGTAAGGTTGCCAATTGTTCCACTTAAATCACCGACTAAATCACCGGCAGGAGTAAGAATGGGACCAGCTTTTTTGCTTAAATCGCCAGTAGGGTTACCCAAAACTTCTCCAAAATCGGAGCCAACCACCGTTTTACCCAACCAGTCAACCAGACCGCCGGTAATACCGGTGAGCGCTTCAACTTTTTTATCCAGGCCATCGGACAACCCCAGGCTATCAGACATTTTAGTTTTGCTATCAGGCGAGCCAAAACTATCGGCAATCCGGTGTCCGGATTCTATCGTCAGGTTAAGATTGGGAATACTAATCTTACTAAGCTTCAAAGAGTGAGCATTCATCTTTACAATGGTGCCTTCAAACGAAGGCCTTACCTTGCTGCCGGCCAGAAAAAGCAGGTCATCTTCCGGTTTGGTGTTCCAGTAATCATTTAACGTAACCGGCACCTGGTCCAGAATTCCGGCTACCAGTTTTTTACCATAAAGCTCGGATATATGAGTCTGAAAATCCCGCTCGTACTTTCCTTTCCGGACTATTACCACATCTGTAGGGTTCTGTGTTTTAATACAAATATTCATTTTCCGTCCATCAGCTAAAGTAAGGTTTTTATAAAAAACCAGACCTTCAATATCAACCCTATCCAAGCCGACATAGGCCTGAGGTTCCTGCTTTCGTTCAGATGTCAAGCCAGCAATTTTCCTTACATCCAGTCCTTTTCCTTTAAACCCCTTAACTTCCATTACAAAACCGCCTACCTCCGGCTCAGCAGGGAAATACCTGGCACCGGCAACCTGTTGGGCCATGGCCGGACGGACAGAAAAAACCAGAGCCATTGCCAAAAACACCGGGGCAAGAATCCACACCCGGCAGCGCCGCCAAAAATTAATCTGGCAAATAACCGGTCACCTCCCTTAAGCTTCTAAAACCGATTGATCTTCATCAGAAGACAAAACCATACTTTCCTCAGTAACCGGCCCCTTCCAGGCCACCGCCAGGGTACCGCCCGCCATGCCGAAAATGGTACCGAGCACAAGCCCACCCAAAGTACCGATAATGGAGAAAATCGCCAGCACGATGATAAATGCTCCTAAGATACCGGAAAACTGAGGATAGGCCAGCAGCAGCAACGCCAGGGTGCACATAACCATTCCTTCAAGCAGCCCCAGGTAGCTTAAACTGCCGGGCATAAACGACAGGGACATCAACATCAGCCCCACGCCAAGGATAAAGATACCGGAAAGCAAGGATAAAATTCCCGCTACAACCGGTCTGGAACTATTAAGCACTTAAAACGCCTCCTTTAATGAAATTGCAGATCCAGGCCCATGCCCGGGATAACGATAGCAGTGGCAAACAAGGCATGTCCGTTTATGGCAGCGTTTTCCAAAACCACGTTTGGAGCTTTTAAATCCAGTTTGTCAGAAGCGTCAACCTTACCGTCTCCGCTGTAGTCACCGTAGTGTTCTTCGGCATCCAATCCTTCGAAGGAAGCGTTATCGGCAGTAATCCCCGTTACTCTTAACTTCACACCGCTGCCTACCACATTGCCTGAACTGGTAATTACGACTTTTGCCGTTCCGCCTGCCACCGGCAACTCCTTGGAAAGACGCAGGCCGATAATAGTGGCTTTACCCAGGTCCACAGCCGCCTGCGAAGAACTACCCTGCTCCGATGTTTCTCCTACTATGGGGTAGAGCGTGAAGCCTTCTCCAATAATCTGATCCGCCTCAATTACAAAGCCCCCGATACCGGCAATGGGAAAGGCCGCCAGGGCCACCCCGTTGATCATAAAAACAGCAACTATCACCGCCAAAACAGCGATTTGCAAGCCGGCCACCAGGGCAAAACGTTTTCGATCAATGTTCAGACCGAGTTTCATAAATCTCATCTCCTTTGCTTATTTACAGATATTGTCATACCCTTTATTGAGGAACAAACCCGGCTTCGTCATGCGAAGCCGGGCCGTTATTCATCCTATTCGTAATACTCCACAGTCACGGTTTTCGTGCCATCATTCCAGCTTACCGTAGCGCCAAATGCCTCCGCCATAAAGCGGTATGGAAGCATGGTCCGGCCGGGTTCTACCAGCTCTGTCGGCGCATTAGTAACTACTTTCCCACTATTTACATATATAAAATTGTCACCGATAGTCGTCCGCACGGTAGTTCCACCCTTGGCAAAGGTGGCCGTCTTAGCCGCCTGGTCCCACGTAACATGGGCCGGGTCGACACCGAGGCTGTACGACACAAAGCGGGCAGGTAAATAGCACCGGTCGTACTTGATATACGGGGCAACATCCATATGCCCAACTTTTCCGTTAATATAATAGTGTTTATCTCCTACCCGGAAGACAACCACCACTTTCTTCTTTCCTGCAGGCGGGTTTACATTCACAACGGTAGTCTTGCTTCCACCCAGCAGGTTGGTAACCGTGTCGCCGACATCGCCCAGAAGATCACCAACAGCGTTACCAACATCGCCCACCAGATCGCCGACGCCGCCCAGGAGACCGCCGACTGTCCCGCCGAGGTCGCCTAAAAGGCCGCTATCTTCAGTATAGATTATGCTTCCCACGGTACCGCCCAGCAAACCGCTATCATCAGTTAACCCTTTCAGTAAATCCGTCTCGCCAACCACATTGCCTACACTTCCCAAAATATCGGAAGTGCCAAGCAGGTTTATGTTGGTAACACCACCCAGTAAACCGGAGAGATCGATATCCTGTTCAGCGGCGAAGGCTATCCCCGCCAGTGGAAACCACATCACCAACAGCCACATCGCTACCATTAACAAAACGTTTATAGAAATTGCCACGTATTTATTATTCTTAAGCTTCAATGCTTACCACTCCTTTTAATTTAATGAAAGGTCATCTTACCATCTCATTCTCATCCACCTCATTTAGACCCATTCCCATATCTCCGCTGTACCTTTGTACCTTTTTCGGGCAATAGAAAACTAAGGGTACGCCGAATATAGCATTTGGTTAAAGCTACCATACATACCTTATTTAGGAGCTACCCTAACTCCTCCACGCCCTTCGCATTTCCTTATACCTTAATGCCTTTTCCACCAGTAACGCCGGTGGAAAAACCCAAGGACATAAAGGGTTGTCTAAGATTGGCACCTTATGCAGTTTTTGAAACATACTGGACTTGAAAGAAGGGAAGCATTATCCCGGAGGAGAAAATAGAGAAATAAAGGGGGGTAAACGATCTGGGTCCAGAAACTCAAGTATTACTCCATTGAGAGGAAGGCGATCTAATTTAAAAACGGTATTGTTCACTGCAGCCTGGTTGCCGCCGGCTCCAGTTCCAGAAGAACCGGCATTGACATTCATACCGCTTACCGGTGAAGAGTTCACTCTTTCAGCATGCGGGAAACGCTTCTCACTTCGGGTTCCCGCACTGGATATAAGGCCAGGGAAACCTGTTTCAGGGGCAAAACCAACCCCTGACGAAGAAATACGACCGCTCTCCGTTTCTTCACCTGGCAAAAACGTTAGATTATAAAATCCCTCTCCAGGGCCATCCCCGGCGTAATTACTTCCAGCATTTATCCCAACCGGCTCTAAAATCTCATTGACAACCGGTAACAAGCCATCCACAGTCCCAATTATCCCTTTGCCTTTATCCGAAACAAACATCAACAAACTTTGTACAGTCCGGGTAAGGTCGGTTTCCAGCAATTCATCCACCGTTCCCAGCACAGGCGTTAACAAAGTTGAAGGCAGATCAAGAACCTCGTCTGCCAAAGGCACAAGAACATCTCCTGTTACACTATCAACCAGTTCCAATCCCGCACCCACAACACCTGTTGTGGCAACTACAGTTTTCTCCACAACCGGGCCTGCTACAGGCACTTCCGCAACCGTTGCAACAGTTGCTTTAATTAATGAACCCACCGGTTCCAGAACCCCACCTGCCACATCAGTCACCGGTGAAACAACCGGCACGGCAGGACCAGTTACTGCCGAATCATTGGTCAGCGCCCTAACCAGCCCTCTTGTCAAATCCCCTGCACCAGCCAATATACCACCCACCTCAACCGGAGGAGGAGATACTTTGGGAACTTTATCAATTATCTGTGCATCTCTCCCCCTATCAGACCCGGTTAAAGACGAAGTTACGCCTTTAGCAAATTGCTCAACAACAAGAGAGCCTTCTCCCTCACCTGCATTGGGAGAGTCAGCCGTCACAGCCGCTTCACCCAGATCAACAGCCGCAGCAGCAACTCCTTCTCCCACATCAACCGCCAAACCGCCGGAACCGATTGTTGCTGAAACAGCTCCTTCACCTGCGCTTACTTTCAAACCGTTCTCATTCAAGCCAACCTTCGCCACTCCCAGATCAAGGCCCAAGGCATAAGCCGGAGTAACAAAGATAATAAACGTAAAAGCAAAAACAGCAAATAAAACTCCTGCCTGACACCATCTGCCTAAACTTTTTATACTTGGAAAGTTAAACCTCACCATTGTGCTCCCCCCTTTGTGGAGGAAAACCTTAACATTAAATTTACCTGCGCTTAACTAATTTAATTTTATCTAATATTCTCATAATTGTAAATCCAACAAAAAATAAAAATTTTTTAAGGTTGAAATTTTTAACCTTCTTTACCCGTAATATTCGACTATTACCGCCTTATTGGCGTCGTCCCACTTGACCGTTGCACCAAAAGACTCCGCTATAAAACGATAAGGAAGCATGGTTCGTCCTGGTTCTACAAGTTCTGTTGAAACATCAATGTTTATTGGCTTGTCATTAATATAGATTACATCTTTGCCGATTATTGCGCTCACTGTCGTACTGTTCTTGGTAAAAGTAGCCGTTTTGGTATCCTTGTTCCAGGTCACGTCCGCCGGTTTAATTCCCAGGCTGTAGGCAACAAAGCGGGCAGGTAAATAACAGCGGTCGTGCTTGATGTACGGCGCAACATCCATTAACCCAAAAGCGCCGTTTATATAATAATGTTTATTACCTACTTGAAAGATAACTACAACTTTTTTCTTAGCCGGAGGCGGATTTGGCGGCGGATTCACATATACATCGCCGGTCACATTTCCACCTGCGGAGCCGCCATTCGTCCCATTCTCGCCTAAAAGACCGTCAACTACCTTATTCAAATCTTCTAAAGTACCGCCCAACAAACCTTCGTCTGTGCCAACCACATCACCTACAACACCGCCTGTTGCACCGTCAACCGTGCCAACCACGTCACCTACAATACCGCCTGTTGCACCGTCAACCGTGCCAACCACGTCACCTACAACACCGCCTGTTGCACCGTCAACCGTGCCAACCGCGTCACCTACAATACCGCCTGTTGCACCGTCAACCGTGTCAACCGCGTCACCTACAATACCGCCTGTTGCACCGTCAACCGTGCCAACCACGTCACCTACAATACCGTCCAAAAGACCGCCGCTGGCTGAATAAACAGGTATCGACAAAAAGCCAAAGGAAAGAAGTAAACCCACCACCAGTAAACGCCAGCACCTGTTCTTTAACCCCATCAAATTTTGAAAACCAAACCGCTCCACCTGCATTACCCCCCAGGTAATAAAGCTGCTAATTTAAATTTACAAAAAATTCTTGATTTTGTCAATAGCAAAGTAAATCAAAGATTTTTATAAAAAACAAAAGGTAATTAAATACTAACGCCAAATTTTGGAGATTGGAATGCTTATGCAATTATTTTTTCAAATGAACCGTCCGCTGCGGGAAGGGTATCTCAATGCCTTCTTTTTCAAAACGGTCCTTTATGGCCGTGTTCAGTTCGTCGGTAACCCGGAAGCGATCCAGGGAACTGGGTATCCAGCAGGTAATGAGCAGGTTTAAAGAAGAATCGCCGAATTCGGTAAAGTAAACCGCCGGCGCCGGGTTGTCCAGCACGTCGGGGTGACCCTTTAAAACTTCCATCAAAACGTCCTTCGTCCGGTGCATGTCGGTACCGTAAGCCACCCCGACGGACAGGCGCAGGGTCACCTGGGGATCGGGGGAAATGTGGTTGATCACCCGGCTATTGGCCAGATCCTTATTGGGTACTACAATTACGTTGTTTTCAAAGGTAAGGATCTTAGTGGTACGGGTACCAATCTGAAGCACATCACCGATCAGGCCGGAGCCTACCAGTTCAATCCGGTCGCCCGGCCGGAAAGGGCGGTCCAGCATGATCATCAGCCCGGCGAACATATTGCTTAAAGTCTCCTGGGCAGCCAGGGCGATAGCCAGGGAAGCCACGCCGGCGGTGGCGATAAGGCCGGAAATATTAATCCCGAAATACCCCAGGACAATAGTTACAGCCAGGAAGAAAATCAACAGGCGGGCGACCTGGCGGCCGAGGGGCAGGAACTGGTTTACTGAACTGCCGGTACGGGCGGAAAAATCACTGGAATACCAGTCGATTGCGGTACGGGTAACAGCGTCCACCCAAAATGCGATGGTGATGATGAGGACGGCGTAAAACACACGGTCAAACCAGGTAAAAAAAGGGGAACCCTGAAACAAAGGGCTTGTAGAAAGGTCCTGAACTCCTATCTTTAAGATGATTAAAAATACCAGCATAACAAAGGGGCGGTGGGATACGGCGGCCACTTTGCCGTCCAGTTCGGTCTGCGTGCGCTCCGTCAGGCGCCCGATGATCCGGTCCCATAACTTTCCGGCTGCCCAGGCCAGCAGCAAACCGCCCAAAAAGTAGGCCGAGCCTTTCAATAAAAGAAGCAGCCGCTCCTGATACTCAAAAATAAGGTGATCCAAAACAAGCATCCTCCGTTTTTTAAACCGCATCTATTTTATTTCTTCTGAATTCCGGCTCCTGACTCCTCAATTCTTTTTTACTGACGGCTAATGGCTTATAGCCAACTGCATCTTTAGTTTATCAAGGCTTTTCATATTCATCAACGATCTTCCCGCCATTTAACAGCATGCCGTGGAAGAACCGATCAACCCTGTAAATGTTGGTTTCCTTGTTATATGAAGTATAATCCCGGCCGAAGATTTCAGTTACGTCCCATTCGAAATTATTAGTATATCCCAGCATAATAATTATTCTCCGGCCGGGAAAGTAACCGGCCGCATCCTGCGCCATATTTTGCAGGTACTGGCGAATAGCCGGCCTGTCCCTGCGGTAAGCATTCTCAAAAGTAAAATAACGGCTGGGATCCACCCTGACAAAAACATATACGAGGTCGCCCATCCCTTCTATATTTACCGGAACGCCCCGGATAAAAATGCTGAAATCATAATAGCCGTCATAAATATAAGCCTGCCCGTACCTGTCCGTTAACAGCCGGCCAGCCTCCACACCCGTATTTTCAGATTCTATAATGGCGTAAACATCTTGCGCCGAAATCAGGTTGCCAAGCGCCGACCCGCTTCCAAAATAAGCACGGTAAAGCAGGGTTGCCGCCTCCGCCCTGGTTATAGTTCCTTTCGGCCGGAGCGTCCCGTCGCCATAACCACTGATCAGGTGGTTTTGCAAAGCCAGGCCGATATATTCCCTGAGCGCTTCGGATATTTCGCCGTAGTCCTTAAATTGCTCCTGGAAGTCTCCCGTTTCCGCTCCCGGCTTGTAACCCCTTGCCTTCACCAAAGCAGCAATTACATCTTCCCGCAGGGCAGGTTCTTCTCCCTTAAATACCTCCGCCCCGCTGTCTATCCGGTAGCCGCCCAGGTAATCTTTTGCCGCCTCCACATAAGGAGCAGACCAGCGATCGGCAGGCAGATCGGCAAAAGAGGCGTCAGTTATCCCGGGCAGAGGCAGACCGGCGGATCTGACCAGCATCGTAGTAAACTCCTCCCGTGTCACTTTTTGTCCGGGACGAAAGGCGCCGTCCGGGTAACCGCTCAAGATATTTCTTATAACCATCTGATCAACTATCTTAAAAGCCCAGTGATTATCCGGAACGTCGCTGAATTTTTGCTCGCCGATCGCGGCGGGAGCAATAACTGTAATCATAATGACCACAGAAAGCAACACAACCAGCGCTTTCTTCAAGATAGCTTCCCCCTTCAACGTTATAAAGTAATCAGGCGCCCGTCATACCAAAATGCCTCAATCCTTCCAGTATTCCTCCCGCACAACTGCTGCCCGCCCGGTACACCTTGCCGGGCAAGGCAATACCGGCCAGTTCAGGCTGGGCATTGCCGACAACAATACCTTTAAACCCCAGCATGAACATGGACAGGTCGTTCCCGCCGGCGTGGTGGCAATTACCTCGTCAGCTCCTCTAAGCACTTCTCTTTCTGTAGCCAGTCTTTTAGAAACAGCATCCGGATTCACAGGGACGGCTTCTTTTCTGACTATTCCCAGCGAATGAGAGGTATGCACCTGGGGAAGGCCCAGTTTAAGCTTCAGTTGCCTGCCGACCCACCCGGAATGCCAGTAATTACTGTGAATAAGACAATAATTACCTGAACTGACAAAACGAGACTTGACTTCTTCTACAAACGCCGGTAAATAATTAAACAATTTATTCTTCGACAAAAAGCCCTTAAATCCTGCCGCCAGCCTTATAACCCGGCTCCGGCAGCCCAAACTCTCCACCTCCGGATCACCCGGCCTGTCCCAAGGGGTAAAAATATCCAGTTGCCAGCCAAGTTTCTCCAAGGCTCTGGTCAAACCGTTGACGTAAACATTCTGTCCGCCGGATTGAATGCCGCCTAAACCGGCCAGAGGGTCGCCGTGAACTGAAATAACCATTATCTTTCTACTCACAGTTTGCCACCACCTTAAGCCTTGTGAACATGATAAGGAACCAGGCGATTTTCCCAGGTGCGCAGCATCAGCCGCTCTTTATCTCTTTTAACCACATATTGCGGAAAAACAGGTGTTTTCCCCAGCCCGCCGGGAGCGTTGATAATATAGGTCGGCACCGCCAGCCCGGAAGTATAGCCCCTTAATTCCTCCATGATCCTGATGCCCGTTTCCACCGAGGTAATAAAATGAGCCGTACCTTTTACTGCCTTGGCATGAAATATGTAGTAGGGCCGGACCCTTATTTTAAGCAACTCCTGATTTAATTTCTTCATCACATGCGGGTTGTCGTTTACTCCCCTTAAGAGCACTGTTTGGTTGCCCAGGACGACCCCGGCTTTCACCAGCATGGTACAGGCCCGGGCCGCTTCGGGCGTGATCTCCCGCGGGTGGTTGAACTGGGTATTGATATAGAGTGGCGGGTGTTTTTCCAGAACCGCACACAGTTCCGGAGTAACCCGCTGGGGCATGGTCACAATAGTCCTGGTGCCGATGCGCCTGATTTCCATGTGTTCAATGCTGTCCAGTCTGCCGAGCAACCAGTCTACTGTTCTGTCGTCCAGCAAAAGAGCGTCGCCGCCGGTAATCAGCACGTCCCTGATCTCCGTGTTGGCCTTAATGTATTCAAGCGCCCCTTCCAGCACCCGCCTGGACCGGTGCCGGTCCACTTCGCCGATATTGCGCCGGCGCTGGCAGTGGCGGCAGTACATGGCGCACTGGTTGGTCACGTTGATAATCAGCCGGTCGGGGTAACGCCTGGTAATCCCCGGAGCCGGAGAAGTATATTCCTCCGCCATGGGATCATCCATCCCGTAAGGAATGGCAATCTCCTCAATGCGGGGCACGGATTGCAGGCGGACCGGATCATCCAGACAGTCGTTCCCGATCAGGGCGGCATAATGAGGTGAAATCGCCCAGCGAAAACGGGCGCCCACTTTACTAACAGCCGCCGCTTCCTCGTCAGTCAGGCCG
>JAGUVT010000133.1 GCA_020062745.1 Deltaproteobacteria bacterium | reverse complement strand
TTCTGTATATCAATATAAGCAACTTGCTAAACGGTTAAATATATGTGAGTTACATGTATAAATTGTTTTTGCGGTGAAAACTCACCCCCTGGCGCCACCTGCTGTCATGGGTTGCCACAAAAGGCAAATGACAAAGTCATTATTTCTTTGGAGTTGGGATTTTCCTCACGAGTAGGCGTTTCTCGGTAGATTGCGCAGGGTGAACTGATTAGCGGGACAATCTCCGATGGAAGTTGCTTCGGCCAGCCAGCCCAAAGCAATGGATGCAAATCCAATACTCAGATCTAAACACAAACAATAGAACCGTCCCCCTGTTTGGCTTATTCAAAATAGCGCATGCTGCTTTTCTTCAGCTCGGCGGTGCTGAAAACCAGTTGGTAATCGTCCAAACCCACGGCGCGGGAAATGCGGGCCGCCGCTTGCACGCACTCCTCCCTGGTCAGCCCGTGCAGGACGGTGAACAGGTTGTGCCGCCACTCCGGCGGGCAGGAACGCAGGTAGCAATGGCTGATTTCCGCGAAACCGGCCATCGCCTGTCCAACCTCTTCCACCCTGTCCGCCGGCACCCGCCACATCACCACGGCGTTGGCCACGTAGCCGAGATCCTGGTGACGCACCGCCGCCCCGAAGCGCCGGATTACCCCGCTGCCGATAAACTCCCGCACCCTGGCCAGCAGCTCATCCCCGGTTATCCCCAGCTTCTTCGCCATAACCTCAAAAGGGCGGGAAACCAGGGGCAGCCCGTCCTGCAGTTCCCGGATAATTTTTTTGTCCAGTTCGGTAAGCATATCACACCTCTGAAAGATCAAAGTTTACTTTGATTTTAAAGATCTTTTCCGCCGGCAGGCTGACCAGGGCAATAACGCCGGGACAATTTCGGATTTCCCCGATAATCCCGTTAAGCTTTTCCTCCGATTCGGCAAGCAGGGTAAACCACATGCCGTAGTCATGCTCCCGCAGGTAATTATGGGTTACGCCGGGGTAACTGTTGACCTCCGCCGCCACTTTTTCAACCATTTCCGGCTCCACCTTCACGGCGCACAGGGTGCCGTGGTAGCCTACCCTGCGGGAGTCGAAAATCCCCCCCAGGCGGCGGATTACTTTTTCCCGCAGCAACCTGTCCAGGCGCGCCAGCACCTCCGCCTCGCTAATCCGGAGCTTTTGCGCCAGTTCCCGGTACGGCTCCGGCACCACGGGAAACTGCGTCTGGATCAGGTTCAAAAGCTGCCTGTCGGTTTCGTCCAGTTTCATTTAATACCCCTCCGGCCTGGTAAATACACAAGCGAAAAACTATAAATATATCAAGATCGTGTCATTCAGTACTTCTTTAATACCCCTTCCGGCCGTGGTAAAGGCACCACGGCTCTTCAGCCATGTAGTCGCCGTGATAGAAGTAGGCCCGGGCCCGGCAGCCGCCGCATATGTTCCGGTAGTCGCACCGGCCGCAGCCGCCCCCGTAACAGCCTTCCCTCAATCTTAAGAAAACCTCGTTTTCCCGCCAGATTTTGCTGAACGGGGTTTCCCGCACGTTGCCCACGGGCATGTTCAGGTAGGCGCAGGGCTGCACGTCGCCCCGCGGCCCGATAATGCAGTAAGCGGTGCCGGCCAGACAACCCTTTGTGAAGCGGGTTTTGACCCCCAGTTGCCTGGCGATGCGCATGAACTGCGGGGCACAGGTGGGTTTCAATTCTATTTTTACTTCGGCTTGTTTCTTCATAATGCGCTGCAAAAGCTCTTCATACTGCTTAGCCCGCAGCGATTCGGCCTCGATGTTCACCGCCCGGCCGGTGGGAACCAGGAAAAAAACGTGGTGCGCCGCCGCTCCCGACTCCACGGCAAAATCGGTCAAAGCCTCGACCTCGCCGGCATTCCAGTCCATCACCGTAGTATTTACCTGGAAAGGCAGGCCCGCCTCCCGGCAACTCTTCATCCCGTCCACCGCGCCCCGCCAGGCGCCGGGGCTGGCCCGAAACCGGTCGTGCCGGGCGGGATCCACGCTGTCCAGGCTGATCCCCATGGCGCAGGCCCCGGCTTCCTTCAAGCGGGTGGCTACGGCAACATCGATCAGCGTGCCGTTGGTGCCGAAAACAGGCCTCAACCCCCGGCTTCCAGCGTAATCTACCAGATCGTATATATCGCTTCGCAAAAGCGGCTCGCCGCCGCTGAAAATCATTATTTTAAATCCGGCCCCGGCAATTTCGTCAATCAGGGCCATTCCCTCCGCCGTGTCAAGTTCCTCTTCGGCTTTTATGCCGGCGTCCCGGTAGCAGTGCCGGCAGGAAAGGTTGCAGGCGTTGGTGGTGTTCCACGAAACCAGCAAAGTTTACCCCTCCTTCAGCCACCCTGCCACATCTTTGGCGTGGTAGGTCAGGATCATATCGGCGCCGGCCCGTTTCAAGCCGGTCATTATCTCCATCACTACTTGTCTTTCGTCCACCCATCCCTTCAAGGCCGCCGCCTTGACCATGCTGTACTCCCCGCTGACGTTATAGGCGGCCACCGGGCGGCCAAACCCGTCCTTGACCCGGCAGATGATGTCCATATAGGCCAGGGCCGGCTTAACCATGACAATGTCGGCCCCTTCCGCCAGGTCCAGCTCCACCTCCCGCAGGGCTTCGGCAGCATTGGCCGGGTCCATCTGGTAGGTTCTGCGGTCGCCGAACGCCGGAGCAGAGCCGGCAGCTTCCCGGAACGGGCCGTAAAAAGCCGACGCGTACTTGGCCGAGTAGGCCATAACCGGTATCTGCGTAAAGCCGTTTTCATCCAGCGCCTGGCGAATGGCGCCCACCCGCCCGTCCATCATGTCCGAGGGGGCCACCATGTCGCAGCCGGCTTCGGCATGAGACAGCGCGGTGCGGGCCAGCAGTTCCAGGGTGGGGTCGTTCAACACCCGGCCGTCTTTGACCACGCCGCAGTGGCCGTGGCTGGTATACTCGCAGAGACAGATGTCCGTAACAACCAGCAGATCAGGATAGGTTTTTTTAATCGCCCGCACCGCCTGCTGGATGATCCCCTCATCGTCATAGGCCCCGGAGCCTGCTTCGTCCTTGGCGGCCGGAATGCCGAAAAGAAGCACCCCCGGTATCTTTAATTGCACCACTTCCTCCAGAGCGATAAGCAGCCTGTCTATTGAATAGTTGGCTACGCCGGGCATGGATTCCACCGGCCGGGCGACACCTTTCCCATGGGTGACAAAGATGGGGTAAATAAGGTCGTCCACTGAAAGGGCGGTTTCCCGGACCATCCGGCGAACGTTTTCATTTATTCTGAGCCGTCTCGGGCGCTGTACCGGAAAGGGCATCTACCGCACCTCCGTGACTATTTTTGACAAACATCCACGAAAACCGCTATCCTGAAAATTACTCCAACCAGTCATTGCGAGCCGCAGGCGCGGCAATCTTTTAATCACGCATGTTGCCTTTGAGATTGCTTCGTCGCTGACGCTCCTCGCAATGACGTAATGAAAAACATTTTCATTCCACTGCTGGCGCCGCTCTTGCGGCATGTGGGTCTATCCTGAAAATTAATCGCCTCTGTCTGTTGGCAGCAATCAGGAGTGTGACAGAGAACCGTCCCCTTGTCTCCTTGTCTCACTTGTCTCACTTGTCTCACTTATCACTCCCGCTTATTTCTTCATCGGTCAGGTAGCAGGCCGGGTCGGACTCCCAGAAGTCGCCGGTAACCGCCTCGGCCCGAGCCCGGAAGTTGCCGTTGCAGACGTCCAGCCAGCGGCACCCGGCACAACGCCCTTTGAGCAGGGGACGGCGGTTTTTCAGGCCGGCTAGAACGGGATGGGCGGTATCGGTCCAGATTTCCCCAAAGCTGCGCTCCCGCACGTTGCCGAAAGTATGGTTCTGGGTGAACTGATCGGGATGCACGTTGCCGTACCAGTCCACCGCCGCTATGGCTATGCCGGTGCGGTTGCCGCCGTTTTGGCGAAGCAACTGCAGTACCTGCTCCGCCAGAACGGGATCCTTTTCCTTCATCTTCAGGTAAATATAAATCCCGTCGGCGTGGTTGTCCACGGTAAGAATTTCTTTCGGCAACCCGCGCCGGTGAAAATCCAGGGTGCGCTCGATAATCAAATCCATGGCGGCCCGGGATTCGGCGTGGCTGATATCCTCCTCCACCATCCGGCTGCCCCGGCCGGAATAAACCAGGTGGTAAAAACACACCCTGGGAATGTTTTCTTTCTCCACAAGGTCGAATATAGCATTCAAGTCCTTATAATTATGCCGGTTGATGGTAAACCGCAGCCCCGTCCGCTGGCCTACCGCCAGGCTGCACCGGATACCGTCCAGAGCAGCCAGGTAAGCCCCCTGCCGGCCCCGGAAGCGGTCGTTATTTTCCCCGATACCGTCCAGGCTGACCCCCACGTAGCCGACATTCATGCTCTTGAGATAAAGGGCCGTTTCCAGGCCGATCAGCGTCCCGTTGGTAGATATGACGGACCGGAGTCCGAGGCGGCCGGCATATGAAACAAGTCTGGCCAGATCGCGCCGGAGCAAAGGCTCGCCGCCGGAGAAAAGAAGCACCGGCACCTTGAATTCGGCCAGACTGTCGATAAAGCGGACGGCCTCGGCGGTGGTCAGCTCGCCTTCGTATTTTTTTCCTTCGGAACCGGAATAGCAGTGAATACATCTCAAATTGCAGGTACGGGTGGCGTTCCACACCACTACCGGACCGCGCCCGGCAGCCGCCCCGTGCACCTGTTCACCCGCTTTATTGTCGTAACGCAGCGAATCACCGAAATAACCGGTTCCGCACAGCAATTTGGTTACGCTGATCATCCAATCTCACACCTTTAACCCTTTTATGGCTTCGACCAGCCCTTCAATGGTGTATTCGGAAGCCACCACGTCCACCCGGATGCCCAGTTCGCGGGCCGTATCTGCCGTCACCGGGCCGATGCAGGCCGTTTTCACGCCGGACAGCAGGCGCCCAAGATCGGGCGCTTCCAATAAACGCACAAAATTACGCACGGTAGAAGAACTGGTAAAAGTGATTATCTGAATCTCCCCCGCCTCCAGCATGGCCCGCACTTTTTCAGCGCCTGGAGTCACACCGCCCCTGCCGCCGCCCGGCCCGGTTCCCCGGCTCCCTTCCGGAGATTGCACTACCGTCCGGTAGGCCGTTACTTCATCCACCATCGCCCCCATTTGCCTTAAAGCCTCGGGCAGCACTTTACGGGCGATGTCGGCGCGGGGCAGGAGCACCCGCTCACCCGGTTTTATCTTTTTACTCAGGCCGGCCACAATTTCCTCGGCCCGGTACTCTTCCGGCACATACTCCACCATCAAGCCGTATTGCTCCAGGGCTTCCCTGGTTTTCGGCCCGATGGCGCACAGGGCGGCCGCGTGCAGGGCCCGCACGTCTTTTTTGTGCCGGCGCAGCCTCTTAAAAAAGGCGCTCACCCCGTTGACGCTGGTAAATACAACCCAGCGGTAAGTTTCCAGGGCATCAATGGCTTCATCCAGCGGGCCGAAATCAAGCGGCCCGGCCACCTGGATGGTGGGAAATTCCACAGGCTCCCCGCCCAGGTCCGCAATCATGGCCGAGAGGGCGCTGGCCTGTTCCCTGGAGCGGGTGACCAATACCCGCCTGCCGAAAAGCGGTTTGCGCTCAAACCAGTTAAGCTTGTCCCGCAGCGCCACCACCTCGCCGACCACGATCACGGCCGGGTTTTTAAAGCCGGCGGCAGCCGCTTTTTCGTTAATATCGGCCAGAGTACCGACTATGGTATCCTGCTCCGGGCGGGTACCCCACCGGATCAGAGCCACGGGAGTGTGCAGGGCGCGGCCGTTTTCCACCAGCCGCCGGATTATCCGGGGCAGGTTGGCCATGCCCATTAAAAACACTATGGTGCCGGCACCGGTGGCAATTTTATCCCACGCTATCGCCGAGTCATCTTTATCCGGGTCCTCGTTCCCGGTAACCACCGCCAGGGTGGCCGTGCAGGCGCGGTGGGTCACCGGTATGCCGGCATAAGCCGGTACCGCTACAGCCGCCGTCACTCCCGGCACCACCTCAAAAGAAATCCCCTTCTCCGCCAGGACCTCGGCTTCTTCCCCGCCCCGGCCGAAAACAAAGGGGTCCCCCCCTTTCAGCCGGACCACCACCTTGCCTTCTCCGGCCCGGTCCACCAGCAAATTATTAATTTCCGCCTGGCCCATGCTGTGCCGGTCCGGAGACTTGCCCGCGTAAACCATTTCGGCCCCGGGCCGGGCGAAAGCCAGCAGCCCGGGCGCGGCCAGCCGGTCGTAGACAACCACGTCGGCCTTTCTCAGACACTCGGCGCCCTTTAAAGTAATCAGCCCGGGGTCGCCGGGGCCGGCCCCCACCAGGTACACTATTCCTTTTTTATTCATAACCAGTCTCCTGTTCGGAGGCAAATTTTAAAATAACCATCGGAGAAAATTACCCTTTTGTCATTGCAAGCCGCAGGCGAAGCAATCTTATTCCACCGAAGAGGATTGCCACGGGCTTCACCCCCGCAATGATGCGGCAGAACGAATTTCCTTCAATATCTCGCCGGCGCCCATCGCAATCAGCTTCCCGGCCAGGGCGGTTCCCAACTCTTCAGCTTCCTCCGGCCCGCCAGTCAGCGATGAACGCAAGTACCGGCTACCGGTGAGGTCGGAAACCGCCCCTTCCAGGGTCAACCGTCCGTCCTGCACTTCACCCAGAGCGCCAACCGGCACCTGGCATCCACCCTCCAGCCTTTTCAAAAACGCCCGCTCGGCGGCGACAGCCGCCCTGGATTCGGGATGATCAAGTTGAGCTGCCAGGCCGGCTATCAACTGATCGCCGCCGCGTATTTCTATACCGATTGAACCCTGACCGACCGCCGGCAGGCATATGGAAAAAGGGATTAACTGGCTGATCCGCTCTTCCCACCCCATGCGGCGCACGCCGGCAAACGCCAGCACAATGGCGTCCAGCCCGTTATCCGGCAACATTCCACCAGTGCCCCCTTCAAAAAGCTTGCGCAGGCGGGTATTTACATTGCCGCGCACGGTTACCGGGCGCAGGTCCGGGCGGTAGCGGAGCAAATGGGCGATTCGCCGCAAGCTGCTGGTTCCCACCACGGCGCCGGGCGGCAGTTCCGCCAGTGTTTCTCCCTTTTTGGAGATCAGCACATCGCCCGGATGCTCCCGTTCGCAAACCGCGCCGATTACCAGGCCGTCCGGCAGTTCGGAAGGCAAATCCTTCATGCTGTGCACGGCCAGATCAATCCCGCCTTCCAGCAGGGCGTATTCCAGTTCCTTGGTAAAAAGGCCCTTGTCGCCAATCTTGGCCAGGGCCACGTCTAGAATATGATCCCCTCGGGTTTTAATCCCCTTAATCCGGAAAACAACATCCGGATTACACCGGCGCAGGCGCTGCGCCACCCATTCGGCCTGCCACAGAGCTAATTCACTTTGCCTGGTTCCGACTATAACCTCCACCGCTACTGATCTCCCTCGGCACAACGATCTAACACGGCCTGTTTAGATTTCTGACCCGGCACTGCAAGATTGAACAGGTTTTGTAAGACCTCGGTATAAAGGTGCCCTTCGGAGGTAAGGGCATAGCTTTTCAACTGCGCCACGGGCACATGCAGAATCCGGTTCACAATGGCGCCGGCCAGCGAGCAAATCACTTTCCGGTCGTGTTCGGACATCTCGCCAAGGCGGTTCAAGGCCCGGCGCAGTTCCGCCTCCTTGATTTCCTCCCCCCACTTTTTCAGGGCGGCAATGGTAGGCACGACAAACTGGGTGGACAGCCACTGCATAAACTCCGCCAGTTCTTCTTCAATAATCTCTTCCGCCTGGAAGGCGGCCTGCCTGCGTTCTTCCAGGTTTTGATCGACAACGTTTTTCAGGTCGTCTATGTCGAAAAGGGATACCCCGTCCAGCCTGCCGGCTTCCGGTTCAATATCCCTGGGGACGGCTATGTCAACCAGCATAATTTTCCTGCCCCGTCTTTGTTCCATTACCCGCGCCAGTTCTCCCGCCCTGACCACGCAATGGGAGGCGGCGGTGCAACTGATCACAATATCAGCTTTTTCCATGTACTTGTACAGCTCATCGAATCTCACCGCCCGGCCGTTGAACTGAGCCGCCAGTTCTGCTGCCCGGTCATATGAGCGGTTGGAAACGATCACGCCCGACACGCCGTTGGCCACCAGGTACCCTGCGGTAAGCCCGCTCATCTTGCCGGCTCCGATAATCAGCACCGAACGCCCGTCCAGGCTGCCCAGGTTCTGCCTGGCCAGTTCAACAGCCGCATAGCTTATGGAAACAGCGTTGCGGTCGATGCCGGTCTCCGTACGCACCCGCTTGCCAACCGTAATGGCCTGCTGGAACAGCGTATTCAGCACCCGGTTGGTGGCGCCGCAATCACATGCCGACCGGTAGGCGTCGCGCACCTGGCCCAGGATCTGGGTCTCCCCGAGAAGCATGGAATCCAGCCCCGCCGCCACCCGGAAAAGGTGCCTGATGGTATCGTACAGCGAATGCACATAAGTATAATTTTTTACCTCTGAAATGCTCGCCCCGGACCACCGGGAAAGAAACGCCCAGATGGCGTTCAACCCTTCGTCGAGTTCCAGGGGAGCGGCATATATTTCAGTGCGGTTGCAGGTCGACAGGACAACGCACCCGTCGATAACCGGAGAAGCCTTCAGCCGGTTCAGGGCCTCTTTCAAAGAACCGCCGGAAAAAGAAAGCTTCTCCCGCACCGCTACCGGGGCCGTCCGGTGATTAACCCCTGCCACTACGATAAGCATCAATCACTCTCTCCTTCGCCCTTTCTAACTGGCCGCTTTTAAGCAAGGCCAGCACTTCATCGTCCACCATCCGGTTCATAATCTCTTTCTTTTTGACCGGGTCGGCCACTTCCCGCATAAGCTGCAACCGCAAATCACCTAAAAGATCGAGAAACTCCGCATATTGCGGCCCGTAAACCGGTTCCAGTTCGGCCCGGATTCTCCCGGCCAGCAGCGGGCTTTTTCCGCCGGTGGAAACGGCAATAGACAAAGACCCCCGCTTCACATGCGCCGGCATAAAAAAATTACCCTTTTCCGGGTCGTCCACCACGTTTATTAAAAGACCGCGCTCCTCACAATCAGCGGCCACCTGCCGGTTGACCTCCTCCCGGCCGGCAGCGCCGATAACCAAAAAGACGCCGGCAAGATCGTCCGTGCGGTATTCGCCCCGCCGGTATTCGATTGTGCCGGCGGCAGCCAGTTCACTCAGACACCCGGTAAGGGCCGGGCTCACCACCCGCACCCGCGCTCCGTACGCAAGCAAAGCTTGTACTTTTCGTTCGGCTACCGGGCCGCCGCCTACCACAAGACACTTCTTATCCGGCAAATTTAAGAATATATGCATTTTAAAATTTCCTGGCCCCGATAAAATCAGCCGCCTGAAGCAGAACCGCCCTGGCAGGCACACCGGGCAAACCGGCCAGTTGCTCCTTAGCCTTCAGCACATAGCGCCGCACCACTTTAAAAGAATATTCAATGGCGCCGCACTCCCTGACAATGTCGATGGCTTCCTTTATTTCTCCCTCATCCTTCACCGTCTTGCCAACCAGTTCTCTAAGCCTGTCCCTCCGGTTGCTTTCAGCCAGGGCGTAGATTACCGGCATGGTAATAATCCCCTCCCGCAAGTCGCTGCCGACAGGCTTGCCCAGTTGCTGCTGATCGGCCACCATGTCCAGGATGTCATCGGTAAGCTGAAAAGCCATCCCAATGAAATGACCGTACCGGCGCAGCGGCTGATGAATTCCAGCCGGCGCCCCGCAGGCTACCGCTCCCAGTTGCACGCTGGCCGCGATCAAGAGGGCCGTCTTTCGCTTGATGCGATAAAAATAGTCCTTGAAACTCTGCCCCAAGTCAAACGCGCCCGCTATCTGCTGAATCTCCCCCTCGCACATCTTCACGCTGGTATTAGACAGAACCCTGGAAATCAGCGGCTGATCCTCATACCGGGAAATCAATACCAGCGACCGGGCAAAAAGATAGGTGCCGACATGAGTCGAAATACTGTTGCCCCATTTAGCCTTAACCGTAGGAATACCCCTGCGGGTCAGGGACGAATCCACCACGTCGTCATGCACCAGGGTGGCCATGTGGATCAGTTCCAGAGCAACGGCCAGGGGTAAAACTTTCTCTAAATGGAAATTATAAAACTTGCCGCCGAATATGCTTAGAGCCGGGCGCAGGCGTTTGCCCCCGGCATTCAAAAGATGAACCGACGTTTCAGTGATCAAGGGATCGGAACACTGGACGAAAGACCTCAACTCTTCTTCCACAGCTTGCAGCTCGTCCCTTATTCCGTCAAACAGCTCCAGCATGCTTTCAAACACCCGTTTTATGCTATACTATAACATATAAGAGGGGTGAAGACAAGGTACAAACCATTTTCGCCGGCCCGCCCCCGCATTTCCGGCATCCCAAATGTTTGACGGGCAAACACTTAATGCATTATAATAAAAGCCGGGCGAAAACACGGGGGTGGATGGTGCCTGGTGGTGCTCCTGGTCTTCAAAACCAGTCGTTGGGCTGATGAAGTCCATGGTGGGTTCGATTCCCACACACTCCCGCCACAGTAAGATCAAGGCCTCCGGGATGCGGAGGCCTTTTGGTTTTTTCAGAGATTTGAAAAATTGCTAACGAAATTGCCAACAACAGGGAGGGTATCATAACTGATACCAAGATCGGTCACTACACTGCTTGTTTTCTGTCCTTTTTCCAGTACCATTTTAACAGCGCCAAGTTTAAAATCTTTGTCGTACCGATTACCAGTTATTGCCATGATGGACACCTCCTGCTGAATTATATTTTACTTCAGTTCTGTGTGTCCATCAAACCGGGTACAAGGCAGGTTATTTCGACTGCCGGAACGAGGACTTGGTGGAAATAAAATAGCCCCGGGCACTAAATCCGGGGCAGGCCGGGGGATAAGTAGATAAGTGAATAGCCGACAATAGATACTTCTTCAGAGATTTCCACGGGCATGATCGGGTATAAGTCAGCTTAATTTCAGAGAATATTTTAGTAAACTTGCGTTAGCGTGTAGAATAGCCCATAATATGGCAACTAGCCTGAGTTTTTATTCCCCCCTGGCCCCAAATGGCGTTTTTAAATTTAGCTACTATAAGGTATACTAAGCGTAACAGAGCTCGCCACGCCTCTTGACAGTATCTGTCAATGCGTACCAGGGCGAGACATTTTTTATAAGGGGGTTTTATTGATGGCTGCCAAAGATACAGAAATCTTAATAAAACCGCCTCTAACATTTAAAGAACAAGTTGAATTACTAAAAAGCCGTAATTTAATTATAGATGATGAATGCTTTACAAAAAAGGTATTAAGCAATATAAATTATTATAGACTAAGCGGGTATAGCTTGAGCCTGAGAAAAGATGATAAATTTTATGATGGCGTTAACTTCGATACTATTTATCAGATATATCAATTTGATAAGAAGCTAAGGTATCTCTTATTCGACTTGGTTGAGGCAGTTGAAGTTTCATTTAGGACACATATAGCATATTATCTAGCCCATAAATATGGCCCTTTAAGTTATCTCAAAAGTATTTATTTTTGTAATGTAGATTATCATAACGAAATTATACTCGAGATTGAAAAAGAAATTAAAAAGAATAAAGGGAAAGAGCTGTTTATAGTCCATCATATAGGAAAATATGGCGGTAAATTTCCTGTTTGGGTAGCAGTTGAACTTTTTTCATTCGGAATGCTATCAAGGTTTTTCAATAACATGAAAAAGGAAGACAAAGATGCAATTTCAGATGAATACTATGGAATTCCTTCGGAGTACATTACCACCTGGCTAAGGTGTTTGGTAACACTAAGAAATGTTTGTGCTCACTATGGAAGGCTTTATAATAGACTGTTTACCGTTAACCCCAAATTAAGTAAAAAAGACAAGCGTTTAGGAATACAACAAAATAAGTTGTTTGCGTACATCTTTATATTAAAGTATTTGATTAAAGATAAACGGCGATGGCTAACGTTTTTAACAATTCTTCAAGCGTTTATTGAAGAGTTTGGGGTAGTAGACATTTCATTAATGGGGTTTCCGGAAAAATGGACCCTTTTATTAGAATAACGATAAAAACACCAAGATTATGGTACCTTCCAAACAAAAACCCCCGAACCCGTGGTCAACCGCATTAACAGTGTAACTTTGGCCCCCAAAAGTCTCCAAAATGGCGTATATAAAATGGCAATAAAGAAGCCGGAGCCTGTGTTCCAAGTTCATCTCGATAACAACCTGCGGATTAAACTCACTGGGGATGATAAAATCCGGCGACTGGTCAAATCCCGCAATTCGTTCTGCTCTTTTTGTCTTTCTGTAACTTATACCAGCCCTCGTCAGCACATCCTCAATGGCCGATTCCAGGCTGTCGCCCACCAGTTCGGACACCGAATCCCTATGACCAGCAAAGGGCCGCGACACAATTATATGCCGTGAGACAGAACCGGTTGAACGGCAGACAAAAACCGTATCAATTACCGATGATCCCGTCCCGTTGATATGAATAGAAGCGCCCATCTCCGCAGAGCATGGGATTGAGGCGGAGCAGGTCAATCCAGCATCAAGGATTGCAACCGCAACGGGCAGATACGCTTCGATGGTGTTGTGATGAAAGGTGAAAACCAGTGGCGCTCCCTGCTTCAACGCAGCCGCCATTTTTTTAAAAACGGCAGCCAGTCCTTCCGTAAAATGTGAAAGCCCCCGCTCCATGATGATGTTGCCCGTCAGTTCATTCTCGTCCCTGGTGGAAGACTTGTCAAAAACTCCGCTGTTATCCCCGGCCAACCTGCGCAGCCAAACGTAGCAGAAGTCCATCAACTCGGCGTATTGCACGTTGGCAAAGTACGGCGGATCGGTCATAACCGCATCGAGAGATGCCGGGGGCAGGCCGGAAAAAGTAGAACTACAGCAATACAGCTCAACGCTCTTTTCTTCCGGCATATTGGAAACAAAGCGTTTTTCGCCGATCCATTCCCCTTTAACCGGCACTATTTTCTTGCGGCCACCCTGGTGCCGGATCTCGAACGGATTTTCACAGTAGGCCTTGGCGCGTTCATATTTGGAGATAATATTCGACCAGCCGCCGCTTCCTACATTTGAACCCTTGCGCCCGTCAGGTATACCAAGCAGGTTAGACTCGCACTGGATCAGGCCGACCGGGAATCCATGCACCGAGAAAATGTCCAGCGACTTCAAAGCCATTGGGTCATAACGGCAAAGCATATTCTGGTAACGCAACAGGTCGGACAGATTTGTCGCCAGCGCATTCCGGATTTTTTCGTCGGCTTGTCCTGCAATAACCCGGCAGCTTAATTCCAGCCCCAGCAACTGGCGGTCATTAAACATTTCGCGGTAGCGCCGGTAACCCCACCGGTGAAGACGGGCGGTTTCATCACCGGGCGGAATTTCATCACCGGGTATATAGACCGGGTTCAACCGGGCCAATGTCCCTGAAGCCTCTTCATACCTTGCCAAATCCTCCCCGCCGGGCTTTTTGAAAAACCTTCCCCGGTGGTTGGGCTTGCAGGCGGAACAGTGGTATTCTATCGCTGCCATGCGGTGCCGGGGCACACCACTTGAAGCGTCGGAGCAGGCATTGACTTTACCGCAGTGAGGACACCGGCAGCGGTTGCGATTCGCCGGGCCGCTTACTTTCAAATGGTCGCCACAAGCATGACAGGTACCCGGATTCTTCCGGTCTGCCACTTCATTCAGCTCACCGCATCCCGGGCAAATAATGACGTTTTTCGGATGGCGCCGGTTTGCAGCAAGCAGATACCCGGGAAACAATCGGATTAATGTCGTAGCCGATAATATCACAACCCAGGCGGTTGGCTTCGATGAGCGGTGTTCCGCCGCCCATAAACGGATCGGCTATCTTGACGCCTTTGAGAGCATGGGCTTTATAAAAATTATCCCTTAAACAGCCTTCAACAAATTCAGTTTTTCAATAATTTCCGCCACTTTAAGCACTTTTTAAAGGAAACCCCCTTGTCGACAAAGAAAGTAAATAAATAAGGGGGTTTGTTATTGCAAACTACAACCAAAGCGCAACCAGTTGTTTTTTATGGCTGGATCATTGTAGCGGCGGGCTTTCTCATTGAGCTTGTCACCTACGGGTCAATGTATTCCTTTGGCGTGTTCTTAAAGCCTTTGGCCCACGAATTCGGCTGGAGCAGGGCCGTAACCGCAGGGGTATTTTCCCTCATTCACGCTTTCATCGGCAAAAGAAACATGGCCTCTCTACCTTGCCGCTTGCCTTTTTGGAATTTCTAACGGAGGCTTAACACCTCAATTCCCAAGAATACTGGGGGCGACCTTTCCGGCCGGGATTAACGCCCAAGCTACATCTGGCAGGTTGTTTGCGCCTGCCGGAAACGCCTTTTAAAGCGCGAGCCGAAGTCCGCCGCCAGGGTATAGACTACCGGTATCACCAGCAGGGTAAACGCCGTCGAGGTTAACAGACCGCCGATCAGGACCCAGGCCATGCTGGAGCGGTACTCCGCCCCTTCGCCCAGTGCCAGGGCAGTGGGCAGCATGCCGAAAACCATGGTGAAGGTGGTCATCAGGATCGGCCGCAGGCGGGTCCGCCCGGCCTCGACCAGCGCTTCTTTAAGCGGCATTCCCTGCCGCGTCAGGGTGTGGGTATAGTCCAGCAGCAGCGTTCCGTTTTTGGCCACCAGTCCGTCCAGCATGACCAGGCCGATCATGGAAAAGAGGTTCAAGCTGCTGCTGGTGACAGCCAGGGCGACCAGCGCCCCGACCATGCCGAGAGCAGGGAAATCATGCGGATCAACGGCGTGCCGTAAGACTCGTAGAGCATGACCAGCACCATGTAAACCAGCACCACCGACAGGGCCAGCGCCTTGATCATGTCGTCAAAGGTGTCCTTCATCATTTCGGCTTCGCCGGTAAAAGTAATCTTGTACCCGGGGGGCAGCCCGATACTTTTCAACTTGCCGTCCACTTCTGCTTTGAAGTCGTTCAAGTCCCGCCCCCGCAGGTTCGACGACACGGTAATCGAGCGCTGCCGGTCGATCCGGCGGATTTCGGTGGGACCGCTTCCCACCCTGATTCCGGCCACCTGACCGAGCTGCACCGGCGTCCCCGACCTGCTCATAACCACAAGCCCGCTCAAGGAGCTGATTTCCGCCCGGTTCAAATCGTCCAGCCGCACCACAATATCGGTCTCTTTGTCTTCGTGCCGGTATACCCCGGCCCTTTCCCCCGATAAACCGGCCCGCACCGCCGAGGCCACTTCGGCTACCGACAATCCCATAGCGGCTGCCCGACGATGGTCGATCAGCACCTGCACCTCCGGCTGGCCGAGGCGCCAGTTGGTGTCAACATCCAGCGAACCCGGCGTCTCTGCTAAAATCCGTTTAACCTTCCCGGAGAGATCAACAAGCTTCTGGGTATCCGCTCCGGAAATCTCGATTTGCACGGCAGCCCCTTCCGGCCCGGCCATGGCGTCGTTCTCCGTAACCAGCACCTTGCCCCAGGCGTGCTCCTCGCCCCAGCGCCGGATTTCATCGCCTACTTCCCAGACCGAGCGGTCGCGCTCCGCTTTTTTATACAGTTGTACGCTGACCCGCCCCAGGTGGGCGCCGCTGGCCGAAAACCCGGCAAAACCGCCGGCCGAGCCCAGGGTGGCGTGGTAATACTCCACTTCCGGCAGGCCGGCAATGAACTGCTCGACTTCCTGCAGAGCCTGATCGGTCTCACTGAGCGGGGTACCGGTAGGCATTTCCAGCGAAACGTTCAGCATCGACTGGTCGATTCCCGGCATGAACTCCGCTCCGACCATTTTTAAAGGAATCAGCGAAAGGCTGGCCAGGAAGATGGCACCGGCCGCAAAGAGCACCGTCTTGCGGTGTGACAGCGACCAGAGCAGAAGGCGGTGATAAATACCGGGCGCCCGGGAAGCAACCGGCAATAACCTGTCCCGCAAAAACCCGAAAATAGATTTTTTCGTGGCTGCCGCGGCTGCCAGGCGGGCCATCTTTTCTTCTTTCTTCTTGAACATGTGAGCGGCCAGCATCGGGGTGAGGGTAAAGGATACAAAAAGGGAAAAAAGGGCGGCAAAAACCACAGTCAGGCCGAACTGGCGGAAAAATTGACCGACCATGCCGCTCATAAAAGCAATCGGAGTAAACACCACTATATCTGAAAAGGTAATCGCCAGAGCTGCCAGTCCGATCTCCGAACGCCCGTCAATGGCCGCCTGTTCTGGTGATTTGCCCATTTTCAGGTGGCGGTAAATGTTTTCCAAAACCACTATCGAATCATCGACAAGAATACCGATACACAGAGCGAGTCCCATCAGGGACAGCATATTGAAGGTAAACCCGGCCAACTGCATAGCCAGGACCGCAGCAATAAGGGAAGTGGGAATGGCCAGCATGACGATCAGCGTCGCCCGCCATTCCCGTAAAAACAAGAAAAGAACCAGGCCGACGGTGAGGATGCCTTCCAGGAGGTTGTTCCTGGTGCCGGCCAGGGCTTCCTTGACAAATATAGACATATCTTGTGATATTACCATTCTGGAGCCGCTGGGAAGTTCTTTTTCGATTTTTTTAAGCTCTTTTTTTACCCGGTCGCCCACCGCTACCAGGCCGGCATCACTTTGCTTGTAAATCATCAGGCCGATGGCCTCGACCCCGTTTACCCGGCTGTACTCGCGCCTCTCCCGGTAACCGTCGGACACCGCGGCAAAGGCGGAGAGCGGCACGGTGGAGCCGCCTTCCAGCGGGATCTCCAAAGCAGCCACCTCGTTCACACTCCGGAATTCGCCCATCACCCGCACGTTATACTCGGCCTCCGGGCGGTCGAGGCGGCCTCCGGGGACATTCAAGTTGTACGATTTCAACTGGTTGATTACCTGGTTAAGAGACAAGCCGTATCCGGCCAGCTTTGTCCGGTCGATATCCACCCGGATTTCCTGCTGCCGGCCGCCCACTATGCCGACCTGGGCCACGCCGGGCAGGGTCTGCAGGCGGTTTTTAATCAGGTCTTCGGCCAGGTCGTAAGTCTCGGCGGCGGGCAGCGGCGCAGACAGGGCCACAATCATCACCGGTTCTTCGTTGAAGTCCCAGCGCAGCACCACCGGGTCGCCGGCGCCCTCGGGAAGCAGGCCCTTGATTTCATCCACCTTTTTTTGCACGTCAAGGGATGCCTGGCCGGTGTCGGCCGACAGATCGAACTCGATCCCAACGGTTCCCCGCCCTTCGCTGGCAACCGAGGTTACCCTCTTCAGCTTGCTCAGGGAGGAAACGGCCTCTTCCACCGGCTTGACGATCTGGGTTTCAATTTCCTCCGCACCCGCGCCCGGATAAGCAGTTATTACCGATACAAACGGTATGTTTACGTCGGGATAAAGCTCCACCCCAATCTTCCCGTAAGCATAAAAGCCGAGCACCACAAAGAACATAATCACCATGGTCATGGCAGCCGGCCTTTTTACCGCCAGTCTTGTCAGCCACATAGTACTCCTTCTCCCTTATTTAAATTACTTTTTGAGCGCCGCCAGCAATTGCCGCACATCTGTGATTGGGGCCCGACAGGTGTAATTTTCACATACGTAAGCGGTTGCCCTGCCTTCCACGGGGTGTTTTCCCCGCAAAAACGGGATGATTTCCGTTGATTTTTCCCCCGCCTCGCCTTCCGGGTAAAAAACCAGCACCGTTTCGGGTAGAAACGCTTCATTTACGGCGCTTAACATTTGCTTTACGCCTTCGTCGTCTTTGCTCCCGGCAATCACAACCTCACGTGCCGGCCCGAGGGCAAATTGCAGCGCCATCAAGAAGCAGGCATAGGCCTGCGGCAGGCGCCGGACTTCACCGGCAAACGCTTTCAGTTGCCGGCCGGCGAGGGTTTCAAAGTCACTTCTGCCGGTAAGCCGGGCCAGGCGCAGCAGGTTGAGGGCGGCTACCGAGTTGCCGGAAGGCATCACTCCGTCATAAAGTTCCTTCGGACGGGCAATGAGCTTTTCCCCGTCTTCCCCGTAAAAGAAAAAGCCGCCGTTTTCCTGATCCCAAAAGAGGTCCATCATCTGTTCCGTCAGGCTGATCGCGCGGCTTAAATATTCGATCTCAAAGGTGGCTTCGTACAGTTCCAGCAGTCCCCAGACCAGAAAGGCGTAGTCGTCCAGGTAAGCCGGGTAGGAGGCTTCTCCCTCCCGGTAGCGGGCCAGCAGCCGGCCGTCCCGCCGGCGCAGCCTCTGCCAGATAAACTCCGCCGCCTTGCCGGCCGCCCTGCTGTAGCGGGGCTCCCGCAGCACCCGGCTGCCTTTGGCCAGTGCCGCGATCATCAGGCCGTTCCAGGCGGTAAGGATTTTATCGTCTTTGTGCGGGTGAACCCGTTTTTTCCTGGCGGCAAACAGTTTCCGCCGCGGCTCCTCCATCAGTTCGAGCAGCCCGGTCAATTCAGCGTCGTCGATGCGCAGCATGGCGGCACGTTCCGCGGTGCAGCACGCGATCAGGTTCGGAATGTTCCGCCCCTCAAAATTGCCTTCCTCCGTAATGTCGAACAGCCGGCAGTAAGAATCTCCTTCTTCCCCGCCCAGTATCTCTTTTATTTCCGCCGGGGTCCAGAGGTAAAACTTTCCCTCCTCGCCCTCCGAATCGGCATCCTCCGCCGAATAAAACCCGCCTTCGGGAGAGGTCATGTCCCGCAGCACATAAGTGAAGATTTCTTTTGCCACCCGCGCGTACCTCTTGCTGCCGGTAACCTGGCAGGCCTCCAGGTAAGCGACGGCCAGCAGCGCATTGTCGTACAGCATCTTTTCAAAGTGGGGCGCCAGCCATTCCCGGTCGGTGGAGTAGCGGGCGAAGCCGGAACCGATATGGTCGTAAATGCCGCCGTTGTGCATGGCGGAAAGCGTCTTCTCCACCATGGACAGCGCTTCGTGTGCGCCGGTCATCTTCCAGTAGCGCAGGAGGAACATCAGGTTGTGGGGGGCGGGGAATTTCGGCGCCGAGCCGAGCCCGCCGTAAACCGGGTCGAACCGGTCGCGGTACTGCTGAAAGGCCAGGTGCAGGGTGTCCGCGGAAAGTTCGCCCGCTTCCGGAATGTTTTGAGATTTGACGGCTTCGGTGATTTTATCCCCGATCTGCGCAATCCGCTCCCGGTCCGTCTCCCATTTCTCCCGCACCTGCTCCAGAATCTCAATCAGTCCCGGCCACCCCCCCCTGCTCCGCTTGGGAAAGTAAGTGCCGGCAAAAAAGGGCTTTTTATCCGGGGCCATGATCACGGTCAGCGGCCATCCGCCCTGGCCGGTCATGGCCTGGCAGGCCGCCATGTAAATATGGTCTATGTCCGGCCTCTCTTCCCGGTCCACCTTTATTGAAATATAATGCCCGTTTAAAATCCGGGCTATCTCTTCATCCTCAAAAGACTCTTTTTCCATTACGTGGCACCAGTGGCAGGTGGAATAGCCGATGGAAAGAAAAACCGGTCTATCTTCCGCTTTCGCCCTGGCAAAAGCTTCTTCGCCCCAGGGAAACCAGTCCACCGGATTGTTCTTATGCTGCAAGAGATAAGGGCTCTTTTCAAAAGCCAGCCTGTTCTGTCGTTGCCCGGCAGGCATAATTTAACTCCTCCTTGAAAACAATGTATATAGAGTTATCAAGAAATCCCATTTTATCATTGAGGGCAAACCACGAAAATAGTATATCACAAATCGATTGATTTCCGGCGCCATTACAAGCAGGAATTTTCATCAGTAATGTCGAAAATAAGTCAGGCTCTATTTGAAACAGTATCGGGAGGTGTAACTATGCCAATATTCGAGTACAGGTGCGAGTCCTGCGCAAACGTTTTCGAACTGCTCCACCTGCCCGGCCGGAGCGACTGCCGGCCGGTGTGCCCGGCCTGTAACGGTTCGAACTTGAAAAAGCTCATTTCTTCCCCTTTTCTGCCAAGTTCGGTAGGCCGGCCGGCCAACGACAACGGCGGTAAATACAGCGGCGGTTCCAGCGCCGGAAACGGCGACGCTCCGCCTGCTTCTTCCGGCACGTAAAGCTTGTTTTACAACCCGAAACGCCACTAAAGAGTGGCGTTTCTTTATGTCGGGCCTCAGATTCCCAACTTCGCCCGCTTTTTCATAATATGGGCCTCTATGCCCCTGGCTGCTTCCACCGGGTCGTCGCCCAGCGCCACCTTGCCCCCGGTAATGCCTTCCAGGTCCTCGGTCAGAAGCTTGACCAGTTCCGGCCCGCCCGCCACCGGCGGCGTCGGTGAAAGATGGGTATAGAGGCCGAAAGCCAGGGCGAAAAGGGCGTCGATGGTGGCTTTCTGCTCCAGATACTGGGGAGCGGTCACCGCCACCGGTAGATCGGGGACATCCACCCCCAGGGCGTCCGCTACAGCCGTAACCAGCATGGAGATCCGGCCTGTATCGGTACACGTGCCGAAACTGAGCACCGGCGGGATGTTGAGGGCCCGGCAGATTTCCTGCAGACCGGGTCCGGCCTGCCCGGCGGCATCCCGTGACGCCAGGCCGGCCACTTCCAGGGCGTGGTTGCCGCAGCCGCCGCTTATTATTAAAATGTCTTTTTTGATCAGTTCCCGGGCCACGTTGACGGTTACGTAATCATGCGGTCCGGTGGAAAGGGTGGTACAATTGATCAAAGCCACCACCCCCTTAATCTTGCCGGACTTGATCACATCCAGCAGGGGCTCCAGCCGGCCGCCGAGAGCCTGCAGAACCGCTTCGGTGGAAAAACCGGCCACAGCCTTTTGCACCCTGGCCGGTACTTTAGGCGAAATGCGGCCTTTTCGCCCTTTAAAATTTTCAATGCCCAGCCTGATCAGTTCCCGGGCGATGCCGGCCACCTCGGTCGGCTTATAGTCCAGGTGTTTCTCCACGCCCGGTATCCGCACCAGGTCGGATACGCAGACCAGAGTCACCCCGTACTTCTCCGCATAGGGCACCACCCACGGAGGCGAGCAGTTCTCGTCCATGGCAAACACATCCACCGCCCCGGTGGCTAAAAGCGGTTCGATGACCAGCCAGTTTCCGGTCAGGCCGCGGAACACTTCATCCAGCTCAAAACGCTGCAGCACCTCCTGGCCGCTCTCAATGGAGCCGATCACCCGCAACCCCTTCGCTCCCGCCTCTCTTGCCCACTGCTGCACCGCCGGGTCCCGGGCGGCCATGATGGCAGCCACTCCCACCCACGGTTCGTGACCGTTAAATACAATGTTAACATAGTCCGGATCAAGGATCCCTAAATCCACCTCCACATCATGCGGCATGGGGGTGCCGAAGAGAATGTCCTGCACCATTTCCAGTCCGATCTGGGCGCCGTAAATGCACGCAACGCCGAGGCGCATCGCCTTGCGGGCCAGGGAAAAATATTCGCCGTCCACATTGGTGAGGCAACTGGCGGTGGCATCCTTGATCTCATGCATCACCCCGGCCGGGTAGATGGCCAGCTCCCGCCATAATTCTTTCCTGCGCGCCGGCGCAAAAGCTTCGATCATTTTCCCCGGCTCGTCATAATCACGGGAAAGCTCCTGAATCAAAAAGTCGGCCAGCCGCACGGCCACTTCTTCCGGCGCTCCGGCGGCATTCAACCCCACCTTGCCGGCCAGGCTGAAAAGCTTGTCTTTATCCGTAATGGCGAACGGGGTTTTCCCCTGCGCCGTGGATTTTAAAGTGCGGTATGCTTCGTAGGCGTGGTGGGTATAAGTAGCCGTGCCCATTACATTTTTAAGCAAAATGGCCCGCATGGCCATGGCGTTGCGGTCGATACCGCAAACCCCCAGCGCCGCGCCGGTATTGTCGGAAATACGGCACGGCCCGTTGGTGCACAACTGGCAACTGGCGCCGCGCAGGCAGAAATCACAGCGTATTTTCTCCTGCGGGTCGAAGCGGTCGAAAACGTTGCTCAACCCGTCATTGTGGATTCTTTCATACATTTCCTGTACCGAGTCATGAACGCTGAC
>JAGUVT010000111.1 GCA_020062745.1 Deltaproteobacteria bacterium | reverse complement strand
GCAATCACCACGCGGGTCCCAAACATATGGGCACTCCTCTAAAAGAAAAAGAAATTAAAAGTATTTTAACACGAAAAAGCCCGGTTGTCATCTTTTGTCGCCGCGCCAAATACATTATACAAAAACAGAAGTTAATGTCAAAGGCGTCAGGGTCATCCATCGCGCCTTTTGACCGCTAAAGGAGGAAGGTTTCTTGCCTGGAACAAAAGGAAGGTTGAAAAAAGTATTCCCCGGCGGCAACACCTGCGTGGGCTTCTACTCATTTTACGACTACATCATTGAGCCGGACGCCGTCCGCATCTTCGTCGTCAAGGGCGGGCCCGGGGTCGGCAAGTCCACCTTCATGCGCAAGATCGGCGAGGCCATGCTGGAGAAAGGCTGCGACGTGGAATTCCACTGCTGTTCGTCGGATAACGGCTCCCTGGACGGAGTGGTTTTCCCTGCCATCCGGGTGGCCATGATCGACGGCACCGCCCCTCACATTGTAGATCCCAAGAACCCGGGCGCCGTCGACGAAATCATTCACCTGGGTGACCACTGGAACGAAGAGGGATTGCGAGCCAACAAAGAAAAGATTCTGGCCTGCAACAAAGAAGTGGGCCGGCTTTTCCGGCGAGCTTACGCATACCTGGCCGGTGCCAAACTTTTTTTAGACGAAGTCGAATCCTACTACCAGGATACCGGCGCCCTTGATACAGGAGCCTTCGACCGGATCGTCTTAAACCTGATTCATGAAATTTTCGAGGGCAAACCCCGCCGGACGGATGCTCCCAAAGTCAGGCACCTTTTTGCCACAGCCAACACGCCGGACGGTTTCATAAACCACCTGGAAACCATTGTCGGCCACTTAAACAAACGGTACATCATCAACGGTGACGACGGCACCGGTAAAACCGTCCTCATCCGCCGGCTGATGGAGGCCGCTCTAATGCGCGGTTTCGACGCGGAAGCATACCACTGCGCCCTCAACCCCAACCTCGTGGACCACCTCGTCATACCAGCCTTAAGCATAGCCGTAATCAACTCCGTCGAGCCGCATTTCTATCAGCCGAAATCCGGCGATTCCGTTACCAATACCATGCAATGCGTCAACCTGCTTTTAAGCACAAAATATCCGGCCGAAAAACAGGTCGCCCGGGAAATGTACCGGCAGTGCATGGAACAGGCCACCGGCTTCCTGGCCCGGGCCAAGACCGAACATGACGAGATGGAGCAATACTACCTACCGCATATGAACTTTGACGCAATCAACGCCCGGCGGGAAAAAGTGCTGGCCAGAATACTGGAGCTGGCGGAGGAGGCAAACGGAAAAGAACACCTGAAATAAATTAAAGGGCCGGAAACTCTGCACAAAAGTTCCGGCCCGCCCACATTAAATGATAAAATGTTAATTATTTATGGCACCGCCTTAAACGAAAATTTTCGGCAACGTTTATGGTTTTTCCTTTATCTGAGCGAAGACTTCTTTTGCTTCCACCTCAAGCCCTTCCAAAATAATCGACTTTATTTTGCCTTCCTCCTCAACCCTCTGGTTTAGCACAAAATTTCCCTCTTCAGCCAATATATACACTTCGATGCTCCTGTCTTCCGGGTCTGCAACCCAGTATTCTTTAACCCCGTGCCTGGCGTACGTCCTTGCCTTTTTCTTCAAGTCGTAATAACCGGTGGAGGGAGATAGAATCTCCACTACCAGGTCGGGCGCACCTTTTATTTTGGCCGGCTCAATGATGTGCAGCCGCTCTTTGGCAATAAAGATAATGTCCGGCTGGTAGGTTTCTTTTTCTTCAAAATACACGTCTACCGGAGCATAAAGAACTATACCCAAATCTTCTTCTGCAACAAAAACGGCAAGCTTTACTCCTAAACGCATGGAAATGATTTGATGATAAGTGGTAGGCGCAGGAGTCATCACCAGTTTACCTCCGATCAGTTGATAAGGCGCTCCTTCCGGCAGCAGGGCGTAATCCGCATAGGTATACACTTCTTTTTGGGGTATTTCGATTTCTCTCAGCGGCAGGTTCATTAAATATCTGCCTCCCGGTCTTTTTCATAATTTTAACACGGCCTTTCATGTCAGGGCAAGAGCCATAAAAACCTCGTCTTTTGAACCAGCAAAAGCGGACTTTCCCCCCCCAAGCTGTCGCCCATACCGGGCACACAGATAAAAGGCTTCCGCTAGAAACACCGGAAGCCTTAAAAATTAAGCTTTATTGTGGTGTCGGAGG
>JAGUVT010000030.1 GCA_020062745.1 Deltaproteobacteria bacterium | reverse complement strand
CTTTTTACTATAGAAGAACATGCGCTGCAGGGCGGATTCGGCAGCGCCGTCCTGGAACTGCTGGCTGATAAGGGTTTAACAGGGATTCAGGTGAAACGGCTTGGTATTCCAGATACATTTGTCGAGCACGGCGCTCAACAAATTCTTCTGTCCAAATACGGCTTGACGGCAGAAAATCTTGCCAGGACGGTATATGAAGAGTTATCCGGTCAAGATGCAATTAAAAAACTTAAACGCAAAGCAGGAACCAGGTGATAGGTTTTGTCTTGCAAGCAGAGGCTGGATGTATTGTTGACAGCCAGAGGCTTTTTCCCCAGTCGCGAAAAGGCCCAGGCAGCGGTGTTGGCCGGGTTGGTTTTTATAAATAACGAGCGGGCAGACAAGCCCGGCATTATGGTCAGTTCTCACGTTTCGTTAGAAGTGCGCGGCGATCCGATACCTTACGCCAGCCGGGGAGGCCTTAAGCTTGAGCGGGCAATAAAAAGTTTTAGCATTGAATTAAAAGGCAGGGTAGTTATAGATGTTGGGGCATCAACCGGAGGGTTTACCGATTGTGCCCTTAAGCACGGGGCCAGGCTGGTTTATGCGGTGGATGTCGGTTACGGCCAGTTGGCCTGGCGCTTGCGCAACGATCCGCGGGTGGTAGTCCTGGATCGTACTAATATTCGTTCCCTTTCCCCCGGCGTTTTAGCTGAGACACCTGATTTTGCAGCAGTTGATGTGTCTTTTATTTCGTTGAGTAAGGTTCTGGCCAAGGTGGGTGAACTTACTGCGTCACATGCTTTTGGGGTGGCCTTGATTAAGCCTCAGTTTGAAGCTGGCCGGGAAAAAGTGGGGAAAAAAGGGGTAGTCAGAGATCCTGCTGTCCATGTTGAGGTGATCAAGAAGGTTGCTGCTGTAATTGATGATCTCGGGTGGGCGGTTAAGGGAATTGATTATTCGCCTCTGAAAGGTCCGCAGGGAAATATTGAATATTTGATTTGCTTTACAAAAGAACAAAGCGCCGTGAGTACTTATTGTATCCCGGCTCTGGTAGAAAAAGCGCATAAAGAATTAAAAGGTTGATGGAGGTTTTGGTTTGCGTACAGTCGGCCTGATGATCAACTTGGAAAAGGAAGGTATCCTTGAGCTGGTCGGCCAGACCGTTTCTTTGTTAGAAGAAGAAGGCTGCACCGTGTTGATTGAAGAAGAAACTGCCGGCGCCGTCGGCATAGCCGAGCTTGGTGTTTCTCAAGGGCAATTGATCAGGCTGGTTGATTGGGTGATAGTATTAGGAGGGGATGGTACCCTTTTAAGTTGTGCCAGACAATTTGCCGCTACCGGTACCCCGATTATTGGAATAAACGTGGGCCGGCTTGGTTTTCTTACTGAAATTGATGTTCCCGATATGAAACTGGATCTGAAAAGAATATTAACCGGCCATTATTACATTGAAGAACGGATGATGCTGGAAGCTGAAGTATTCAGGCAAGGGAAGGTAGTTGAGCAGTCTGTAGGTTTGAATGATGCGGTTATTACTAAAGGTGCTTTTGCTCGTTTGATTTTGTTGGAAGTCTTTATTAACGAGCAGTATCTTAATACCTATCCGGCCGATGGTTTAATCGTAGCCAGTCCGACCGGTTCCACGGCTTACTCTTTATCCGCCGGCGGCCCGCTGGTTGCTCCAAACCTTGAGCTGATACTGCTTACTCCTATTTGTCCTCATACTCTCTGGTCCAGACCAATGGTTGTCGCATCAGATAGTAACGTAAAAGTAAATATCGTTTCCCGATTAGGAGGGGTAATGCTGACCATGGATGGCCAGCATGGGTTTTGGCTGGAGCAAGGCGACCAGGTAGTGATCAAACGCGCGCTTCATAATACCAGGCTTTTAAGGTTAAAAGGCAGGAGTTTTTTTGAAGTTCTCAGAGAAAAGCTGAGGGAAGATGACCGTTCTAATGGATAAGGACCTCGGCAGCGCAGTTTACCTGGCCCGAATATTGATTGCTGAGTGCCTTTTCCCCGGTGGAATAGCAGTGGATGCCACAGCCGGTAACGGAAATGATACTTTATTTCTGGCCCGGGAGGTGGGGCCGGCGGGACGTGTTTATGCTTTTGACATCCAGGCCGGTGCTTTGACCAATACCGCTCTTTTGCTGAAGCAGTCCGGTCAGGCCGGTCAGGTTACTTTGCTGCAGGCGGGACACGAAGAGATGGAGCGGTTGGTGCCTGGCCCGGTTGATGCGGTGATGTTTAACCTGGGCTACCTTCCTGGCGGCGATCATGGCGTTATCACCTGTCCGGCGGCTACTTTGAAGGCTTTGCATTCCGCCCTGCATTTGCTTTGTCCGGGTGGACGGGTAAGCCTGGTTGTTTACAGGGGGCACCCTGGCAGCAGGGAGGAGTACGAAGCGATAGAAAGATTTGCTATGGAACTGGATTATAATAATTTCAGAGCGGTGAAGTTAAATTTATTAAACCGGTCTGACCATGCGCCGGTGGTTGTTATTGAGAAAGTTAAAAGTGTCCAGAATTCAGGGTTGAATAGCTTTTAGCTATCAGCCGTCAGCTGTCAATTAAAACTTATTTAACATTGGGACGTATTTAGCGTTCCTTTTTTATTTTATTTTGAAATTAATTTTTTAAAACTCCATAGATAGTTATATTGGGTAATTTCGGCACATAAATCAAGAATAATCATGATTATTATTGGTTATCTTAATACTACGTCGTGTACATTTAAATATGTCTTATTTTCTCTTGTTTTCTTTTTTTGGGGGGTGGGTTGACTTTAAAATGGAGGGGTGATGATTGTTCAGGAGAAGATTAACCGCCATTTTATGGGCTTCACTGATAGCTTTATTATTTCAAGGTTTTATGTTTTTGTCCGGCCGTTATTTCCCCGCTGTCGAAAGACCACTCAAGTTATCTTTTTCCAGTTATGATGTCGGCTATGAGGTAAAGAATAGTAAAGAAATAAAAGTATTTCCGGGTGGTCAGTCTATCGGGGTGCTTTTACATGCCCAGGGGGCTATAGTGGTGGGGCAGTCTGCTGTTTGGAGTGCGGAAGGCAAAAAGTGCAACCCGGCTATGGATGCCGGGGTGAGGCTGGGAGATGTTATTGAAAAGGCAAATGGGAAGCCGGTTAAAAACATCGATCAGTTAAGGGAGGCAATAGCGGGGGCAGGTGCAGGCGGACAGGCTGTTGTTCTGGAAGTAAAGCGTGATCGGGGACTGCTTATTTTTAAGGTTGAGCCTGTTCTTTGCCGGGAGACAAAGCGATACCGGATTGGTCTCCTGGTTAAAGACAATGCGGCCGGTGTCGGCACTTTGACTTTTTATGATCCCGCTACTAAAACATTTGGGGCATTAGGTCACGTTATTACCGATTTTGGTTCGTCACGTCCAATTGAACTGGCTGATGGTAGAATTGTTGATGCCAGTATTCAGGGTATACGTTTCGGTAAAAGGGGTCAACCGGGAGAAAAAATCGGATTTTTTCAGGATGGCAGTCAGATAACCGGAATGGTTGAGAAGAATACAGCGGTTGGTATCTTTGGTTTTCTTTTTAAACTGCCCAAAAATCCTTTATATAGCGAACCGCTGCTGGTAGCGAAAGTCAACCAGGTTCATGAAGGACCGGCAGAAATGCTGACAGTGTTAAAAGGGAATCGGGTGGAAAGATTTAATATTGAAATTTTAAAGGTCTCTCCTGGAACCAGGAGAGATGGCAAGGGACTGGTAGTTAAAGTTTGCGACCAGGATCTGCTGGCTCAGAGCGGCGGTATTGTCCAGGGCATGAGCGGCAGCCCGATTATCCAGGATAACAGGCTGGTAGGAGCTGTGACCCATGTATTTGTTAATGATCCTACCAGGGGTTACGGGGTGCTGGCCGAGTGGATGATTGAAGAGTTGGATTTTAAAGAAGAATTTAAACAAAAAGCCGGATAGTTTTTAAATAATTTAAAGAGGTTTTAATAAAACATGACTTAAATTGAATAAAGAAGTAGAATAATGTTTTTTAAAAGTTGCGTTGCTGCTTTAAAAAACACATTTTCCATGAAGGAATTTTTTCCAGTCCGTCGAATTTGTTAGATGGTAAATATTTATAAAAATTTAATAATATTTAGGAGGCGGGGGCATTGGCCAAAAAAGCAATCAGGCTTTTAATTGCGGATGACAATAAGGAATTTTGTGAACTTTTAAAGGAATTTATCACCCAACAAGATGGTCTTGACCTTGTCGGTGTTGCTTATAACGGCTTGGAAACACTGGAAATGATCCTGGAACATAACCCTGATGTGGTGGTACTGGATATTATTATGCCGCATTTGGACGGTATCGGCGTGTTGGAGAAGCTGGCCTACGGGGTGGCTGTTAACAGGCCGAAGATAATTGTACTTACTGCTTTTGGTCAGGAGAATATTACCCAACAGGCGGTAGAACTGGGAGCTGATTATTATATTTTGAAACCGTTTGATTTTAATGTGTTGGCAGCGCGTATCCGCCAACTGTCCGAGGGACTTGTTGTTTCTCAGTATATTGCCCCGTCTAAGCCGAAGAATATGGATATAGCAGTTACTAATATTATTCATGAAATGGGTGTGCCGGCCCATATTAAAGGATATCATTATTTGCGGGATGCGATTTTGCTGGTTATAAACGAAGTAAACCTTCTAGGAGCGGTAACAAAAGAACTTTACCCCCTGATTGCCGAGAAATTCAATACCACTCCCAGCCGGGTTGAACGGGCCATCAGGCATGCTATTGAACTGGCGTGGGACCGGGGTAATGTAGAAATGATGACCAAGTTTTTTGGCTATACCATAGATTTGGAACGAGGTAAACCAACCAACTCCGAGTTTATTGCCATGGTAGCGGATAAGTTGAGGATAGAAGCGAAGGTAAGCTAAATTATAGCCATTCATCTCTTAAGTTATCAACCTTCAGCGAGACAATGAAATAGCTTCCTTTTGCTGGTGGTTAATCGGCTTAGTTTTCTATAGGTGTTTTTTAAAGATTTCTTTTTTTATATTTATCAGACGGCCCCGGTCATCACCGGGGTTTTTTATTTGTTTTCATACCTTCTGAGAGGGATTTAAATAATTTTGTCGAAAGTAATTGAAGTTATGTTTAAAAATTTATCTCGTATTACTATTTTTAGCGGCGGTTTCGGCAGTGGAAAAACGGAGCTCACTATTAATTTTGCTTTAGCTTTACACGAACAGGGAAAAAAAGTAAGAGTAGTTGACCTGGATATTATCAACCCTTATTTCCGTACCAGGGCGGTACGGGAAAGATTGTTAAACCGGGGTGTTGAGGTAATATCGCCTGAAGGGAAGCTGGCGGGGGCCGATGTTCCGGCGTTGAACCCGGCTGTTTGGAGTGTTTTGCAAGAACACAGTGCGGAATATGGGGTTTTCGATGCCGGCGGCGGTGATATCGGCTCGATTATTTTGGGCCGTTTTAAGAAGTACCTGCTGCCGGGGGGTTATAATCTTTTTTTGGTGGTAAATACCTGCCGTCCCTATACCCGTGATCCGGCAGGTATTATCAGTATGCTGCAAAGCATTGAAAAAGCTGCCGGGGTTAAGGTCACGGGACTGGTAAGTAATCCGAACCTTGGATTGGAAACCACTGTCGAGACCATTAGAAACGGTCACCGGGTTATTGTTGAGACGGCGGCCCGTCTCGGGTTGCCGGTGGTATTTTTAGGAGTGCGGGAAGAACTGGCAGGTGACGTTGGGATTGTTGATGTGCCGGTATTGCCGTTGAAACTTTTCATGCGCATGCCCTGGCATGATAACCACAATGAAAAGACGGAGGGTTTACATTAATAGAGCGGGAGAGGAAGTGTTTAAATCTTGCCGAAGGTAACATTCAGGGAGGAACGTTGCAAGGCATGTGAACTTTGCGCCTCAGTTTGCCCAAAGAAGATTATTACCATGGCCGGTCATATCAACGAGATGGGCTACCATCCGGCAACGGTAAAAGAGCAGGAAAAGTGTACCGGCTGCGCCATGTGCGCTTTGATTTGTCCGGATCTGGTAATCGAGGTGGAAAAGGAGGAGAAGGCCGGTTGAGCAGGGTTTTGATGAAAGGCAATGAAGCTATCGGCGAGGGGGCGGTGCAGGCCGGCTGCCGTTATTTCTTCGGTTACCCGATTACGCCCCAGAGCGAGCTGACCCATTACCTGGCCAAACGGTTGCCGGAGGTGGGGGGGCTATACATGCAGGCGGAGAGCGAGGTGGCCTCGATCAATATGGTGTACGGCGCCGCCGGCGCCGGCGCCAGGGTGATGACTTCTTCTTCCGGCCCGGGGATCAGCCTGATGCAGGAAGGCATTTCTTACCTGGCCGGGGCTGAATTGCCCTGTGTTATTGTAAACATGATGCGGGGCGGGCCGGGATTGGGCAACATCGCCCCGTCCCAGTCGGACTACTTTCAGGCTACCAGGGGCGGCGGGCACGGCGATTACCGGACAATCACGCTGGCGCCCAATTCGGTGCAGGAAATCATCGATATGATGAAAAAAGCTTTTGATCTGGCCGATAAGTATCGCAACCCGGTTATCCTGATGGCGGACGGGGTGATGGGGCAAATGATGGAGCCGGTGGACCTGGATGACGAAGCGCCGGCGCCGGAAGTTGTGTCCAAAACCTGGGCGGCTGATGGGATGAAGGGCCGCGGCCATAAAAACATTATCAATTCTTTATATGTGGTGCCTGAAGAGTTGGAGCGGCACAACCGGGAGCTTGGCCGGAAATACGCTGAAATAGAGGCCCGTGAAGTAATGCTGGAAGAATACAGGCTGGATGGGGCAGAGGTGGCCCTGGTTGCGTTTGGAACGACTTCACGGGTCTGCCGGGCGGTGGTGGAGAGGGCCCGCAGCCGCGGTATCCCGGCCGGCCTGATCCGGCCAATTGCGCTGTGGCCTTTTCCTTATGATTTTATAGCTGCGGTTGCGGCCGGAGTAAAGTGTTTTTTAGTGGTGGAAATGAACATGGGGCAGATGGTGGAAGACGTACAGATGGCGGTTAAAGGCCTGGTACCGGTTCATTTCTACGGACGCTGCGGCGGCATGGTGCCGGCTGCCGGTGATGTGCTGAAAGAAGTTGAAACAATATGGCGCGGCGGGGGTGAGCAGAAATGAGAAAAGTGTTTTCCAGACCCGAATCGTTGCGGGATGTGCCCTTTCATTACTGCCCCGGCTGTACTCATGGCGTTATCCACCGGCTGGTCGCCGAGGTTATTGATGAACTGGGCGTCCGGGATATTGCCGTCGGTGTGGGGCCGGTAGGTTGCTCGGTTTTTACCTACGAATACTTTGACTGCGATATGTTTCAGGGCTCGCACGGGCGGGCTCCGGCTGTAGCCACCGGGATCAAGCGGGTGCTGCCCGACCGGGTGGTTTTTACCTATCAGGGCGATGGAGACCTGGCAGCCATCGGCACGGGTGAAATAGTGCACGCGGCGGCCAGGGGCGAGAAATTTACAGTAATATTTGTTAATAACGCCATATACGCCATGACCGGCGGACAGATGGCGCCCACCACCCTGCTCGGGCAGGTGACCAAAACCACTCCTTACGGGCGGGACAAGGAGATCAACGGTTTTCCCGTCAAAATTTGCGAGATGCTGGCGCCGCTGGACGGTTCGGCTTATCTGGCCAGGGTTGCGGTGCATAATCCGAAAAACATCATCAACGCTAAAAAAGCCATCAAGAAGGCTTTCCAGGTACAATTAGACGGCCTCGGTTTCGCCCTGGTGGAAGTTCTTTCCGCCTGCCCGACCAACTGGGGTCTGGACCCGGCTTCAGCCATGCGCTGGCTGGCGGAGAACATGATCCCGTATTACCCGTTGGGAGAATACAAGACACCGGGGAGGACGTTATAAATGTTGGAAGAAATTTATATTGCCGGCTTCGGCGGCCAGGGCGCCCTTTCTACCGGCCAGTTGCTGGCCTACGCCGGCCTGATGGAAGGTAAATACGTGTCTTATGTTCCTTTTTACGGTGTGGAAAAACGCGGCGGGGTGGCCAACTGCGGCGTGGTGGTATCCGACCGGCCGGTCAGTTCGCCGATTGTTACCGAGCCTACCGTTTTAGTGGTGATGAACAACCCCTCTCTGGAAAAGTTCGAACATGCGGTAATACCGGGGGGCTTGATCCTGATCAACAGCTCTTTGGTGGAAGGCAAGGTGGGACGCATGGATCTTAAAGTAATGGACATCCCCGCCAATGAGCAGGCGGAAGCACTGGGCAACTCTCAGGTGGCCAACAATGTCATTCTGGGCGCCCTGGTGGAACTGACGGGAGTGGTTGCCATCGAAACGGTGGCGGAAGCGTTAAAAAAGGTTTTGCCGGAACATCACCATAAACTTATTCCGGTGAACCGCCTGGCCCTGGAACGGGGCGCCGCACTGGCCGGAGAATGGCGGCAGGCGCGTGAAAGTTGAATTAAAAGCCGCTTGCAGCATGGGCGGCTGTCAGCAATAATAAAGGAGCGGTTTGGGTTTAAGACTTGTTCCTTCGACTTATAAACGGGAGACCAGGGTGGCCAGTTTACCGGCCAGTCTGGCCGGGTAGTCCAGGTTGGCCTGATTTAAGATTAAAGACTTCCAGAACGGCCGGTTTAGAAAGCGGATAATCAGTTCCATCCGGGAGTCGCTTAATCCGGCAAAAAAATTTCTGTTCTTAAGGCCATGTTTTATTTCGTGGCCTATTTCTTTTTCCCACATGGCCTGGTACCGGGAAAGCATTGTTTCTGAAAAGTCGCCTTCTGCCAGCGCCTGCAGGGCCACCCGGGCGCAGCACCGGGCCGCTTTCAAACCGGGATGGAGGCCGCCGCCGGAAAGCGGTTTATTCTGCCTTGCGGCGTCGCCGACGAGCATGACGTGCGGGCCGTATGCCTGGGAATGGAATCCAAGGACAACGATGCCGCCGGTAGGTTTGATTATTTTTATTTCTTTAAATCGTTCCGGATAGGTTTTCAGCAGCAACTGGAAGCAGCTTAACGCGCTCGTTGATTTTCGGGCTGTTCCAATGCCGATTCTGGCATGATTTCGGTCCAGGGGGATAACCCAGCCGAACCAGCCCGGCGCCAGCCGGTTGCCGAGATAAATTTCGGCCAGTTCCGTCTCCCGGCTGGGCAGGCAAACTTCCGCAGCATACATTGTAATTATCTCACCGGGTAAAACAAGACCCCTGCACCTGGCTACCACCGAGTTGGCCCCGTCGGCCCCGATTACCAGGCGTGCGCTGATGGTATTTTTATGGCTGTCGCTGATTATTTTAAGGGCGCCCGGAATATCTTCCAAACCGGTTATTCTGGTGGCAAAGCTTACTTCTGCCCCTGCTTCTATAGCCTGACGGTAAAGCTCTTGCTCGAAGGCGGGACGGTCGATGGCCATCGCCAGAGTTCTGTTTCCTTTGAATTCAAGAGTGTTGCCCGAAGGGGCATAAACTGTTGCCCCTTTTAAGTGGTTGAGGACAACACGGCTGGATACTCCGGCCAGTTCCAGCGTGTGAGGGCTGACCAGACCGGAGCACTGGAGCGGTTCACCGGCCTGTTCGTGTTCTTCTAAAACCAGAACCCGCCTCTTTTCCGCCGCTATATCCCTGGCTACCGCGTAGCCCGCGGGCCCGCCGCCGATAACTGCCACGTCATAAGTAGTCACTGCTTATAATCACTGCCCCTTGTTATCATTATTTAGCTGCTTTAACATAATATGGCAATAACGATAAATTGCTCAGTTTTTTTGTAACCAAAATATGGCAACATGAATATGATATGGTAAAAAGAACCAGTGCCTTTTCCGGCACACTTAAATATCCAAGGAGAGATGAAGTATGGTTAGCTTGGCGTTGATCCGGTCCGTGATCATTATTGCCGCTTTGGTTGCCATGGCTCTTATCTTCGTGCCGTTTAACCAGTTTATTCAGGAGATCATCATTATCTTCAGGCAGACCGGCGTCATTAATGTCGGGTTTGTGCTCTGGGTGGGAGTAAAGTTCCTTTTCCTGTTGGGCTTGATAAACGGTGCGGCGTGGCTGGCGCTGGCATTGTTCAGCTGTAATGCCGGGATGCAAAGGGACGAATGATGCCCGGAGAAAAAAGCCTTGCTCGGCAAGGCTTTTAATATGCAATGGTTGTTAATAGCATTATTGGAACTATTTGCATACTATAAGGCAAGGCGGCTGTAAAAGACGTAAAGCCGGGAGCAGGATGATGCGGGATTGAGGATAGTTGACAGGTTTGTTCTGATCGGCGTTTCAACAATTGTTTTATCAGGCTTGATGCTTCTGGGAGACAGTAGTTTAATGCGGGCTCTCGGCGGTTTGCTGCTTATGCTTTTTCTGCCCGGCTATGTTTTGGCAGCCGCGCTTTTCCCCGCCAGGTGTAGCTTGGGGTGGCTGGAGAGGTTTTTTTTAAGCTTTGGCCTGAGTATTACTGTCGTGCCGCTGCTGGGATTGCTCCTTAACTATCTGCCCTGGGGAATAAATTTTTATTCCGTTTTAGTATCTTTGTCGGCTTTTATCCTGCTGTTCTCAGCGGTTGCCTGTTACCGGCGCAATAAGCTGCCGGAGCGGGAACGGTTCAGGATAAGATGGCAGTTTGGTCCGGGCGGAACGAGGTTTAACCGGTTGCTGACGGTAGCGCTCCTGGGTATCGTAATCGGCGTCTGCGGGAGTTTATACTGCCTGGCTGTGGCGCATAAAGACGGGGAGAAGTTTACCGAGTTTTATATCCTGGGGCCGGGTGGTGCGGCGGAGGGTTATCCTCATCAGTTGAAGCCGGGGGAGAAGGGGAGGGTAATTTTGGGTATTGTCAACCACGAGCAGCGGCCTGTCGCTTATAACGTCAAGATTTTAATGAACGGCAGCTTAAAAGGACAAAAGGGGCCTGTGCAACTGGCGCACGGCGGGAAGTGGGAAGGGGAAGTGGTTTTTAGCGGTCAAAAAACCCGGGGAAATATTAAAGTTGAATTTGTCCTGACCAGGGACGGCGAGAAAAGCCCTTACCGCTCTCTTCATTTGTGGATGGATGGGCGCTGAATATGCCGGCGGGAAGGGTTGCGGCAAAGCGGCAGGTCTGCCTGCGTAACAGAAATATTGCCTGGTTATGGTTTTACTGGCTGGGGATTACCGGGGCGGAATTGTGTACCGGTCTGGCCAGTGTCAGGGCCGGCATGTGGCTGCATATCTTGCTCTTATCTTGCTTGCTGTTGCAGGCGGCGCTGACTTACCGCCACAGTGCCGGCAGGCTGTACCTGGCGCTTTGTATGGCCCCTTTAATCAGGATCTTGAGCCTGGCGCTGCCGCTGGCCGGGGTTACGGTAGTTTACTGGTATGCAATTATCAGCGTCCCGCTTTTTATGGGTACCCTTATTTTGATCAGGTTGCTTGGGCTGAGACTGTGGGAAGTAGGGATAATTCCGGGGAACTGGTCCGTACAGGTAGCAGTAGGGCTGCTGGGGGCGCCCCTGGGGCTGATTGAATACTTTATTTTGAATCCCCGGCCTTTAATCGAGGCGCCGGGCTGGCCGGAAATACTTGTTCCGGCGGTGGTGCTGCTGGTCTGTACGGGATTTTTAGAGGAATTGATCTTTCGCGGCGTTTTGTACCGGGTGGCGAGCGAAGCGGTGGGGAAAAGATTTGGTTTGTTCTACAGCAGCTTTGTTTTTGCTTCGTTGCACATAACCCACCTTTCGTGGCTTGATGTTTTGTTTGTACTTGGTGTGGCGGTAACTTTTGCCTGGATAGTCGGGCGTTACCGTTCTATAACGGGTGTCTCGCTGGCCCACGGTATCACCAATATCGGATTGTACCTGGTGTGGCCGTTTTTCCGGGCGGAGATTTACGAAGGCTTCGGCCTTCTGCACAGCGGTAGTTTTTAAGGAGGCATGAAAAATGATTTCTACGGTAACAACAACCACCACCACTACGGCTACCATGGTTTCGTCCCTGGCGGCAGGGTTGGATTTATCAGCGACCCTTTCGTTGATCGCCCTGCTGCTCGGCAAGGAACTGGCCGGCGGCCAGGTTTCCGCCGGTTCGGAGGCGACGGCGCCGGGAGTGCTGGAAAGGTACGCGAATGTCGGGATCATCCCGCTTTTGTTTGCCTTCGGATCGGTGGTACTGACAAGGGTTCTGGCGGTTTTTCAATAGGGTGGGCGCCATGCCGGAACAAAGCGGCTTTTTTTGCCGGCCGAAGATCACGGTGCTGATCTGCACGCTTAACGAAGAAGCCAATCTCCCGTATGTGTTACCCAAAATACCGGCGACCGTACACGAAGTTTTAATTGTGGACGGTCGCTCCACTGATAACACGGTTTCCATCGCCCGGCAACTGCGGCCGGACGCCCGGATCATATACCAGCCCGGCCGCGGCAAGGGCGACGCCCTGCAGTGCGGTATCGAACAGGCGACGGGAGATATTATCGTCACCCTTGATGCGGACGGCACCACCGACCCGGAAGAAATGCCCGGTTTTATTGAGCCTTTGCTGAACGGGTATGAGTTTGCGAAAGGCTCCCGTTTTGCCCTGGGCCGGCCGGAAAAGAAGCCCGCTCACCGCATATTCGGCAACTGGCTCATTGTTACCACGGCCAATATTCTTTACCGCAGAAACTATACCGACCTTTGTTCAGGCTATAACGCCTTTTGGAAAGAGGCTTTCCGGAGAATCAATTTTACCGCCGACGGGTTTGAAGACGAGCCGCTGATTAACGTGCGGGCCATTAAGGCCGGGTTGAAGATCCGGGAAGTGCCGCACCGGGACCGGGGGAGGATCAATGGTGAAACAAACGCCCCCAGTTTCAGGCAGGGGTGGAAAGCAATCAAGACGGTGATCAGGGAACGGTTTTGCAGTTTATGAGAATGGAGAGAAAGAGCTTGAAAACATGCCTCATAACAGGCGGCGAGGGGTTTATCGGCTCACACCTGGCTGATTTGCTGGTAAAAGAAGGTCTTAAGGTTTATGCTCTGGTTTACGGCAATCCAAAAAATATTGAGCACTTGCGGGGACGCATGACTTTTTTGCCGTGTGATCTAAAAGAAAATGCCGAAGTATCCGGAATCGTCAGGCGGGTAAGGCCGGAAATTGTTTTCCACCTGGCGGCGCAGAGCTTTGTTACCGTGTCCTGGGAGGAACCGGAAGAAACGCTTAAAACAAATGTGCTGGGCACCTTTTACCTGCTGGAAAGCATCAGGAAAGAGGGGCTTGACCCGGTTATCGAAATAATGGGGTCCAGTTCGGTCTATGGTCCCTGTGTTATGGAAGAAATGCCGCTGCAGGTTAACCGTGCCTTCCGGCCTACCAGCATGTATTCCGTGAGCAAAGCCGCCGAGGATCTGCTGGGTTTCTTTTACCGGCAGGTTTACGGTATGAAGATCATCCGGGTCCGTCCCTTCAATATGACCGGCCCGCGCAAGGTTGCCGACGCCTGCTCTGATTTTGCCAGGGGAATCGTGGCAATAGAGAAAGGCCTGGAAAAGGTGTTAAAAGTGGGCAACCTGGAGACGGTACGGGATTTTACCGACGGCCGGGATGCGGTGAAGGCGCTCTGGCTGCTGGCCCGGCGGGGGGAATACGGCAAAGTTTACAATCTCTGTTCGGGCCGGGCCTATCAGATGAGGGAAGTGCTGGAGAAGATGGTTTCCCTGGCCGGTTTTCCGGTTAAATACGAGGTAGTGCCTGAAAAGATGAGGCCGTATGACGATCCCGTTTATATCGGGGACTGTACGGATTTGTACCGCCTCGGCTGGCGGCTCGAAATACCGATGGAGCAGACATTGTCCGACCTGCTGGCCTACTGGAGGGCGCACTTAAGTGAAGCTTGAAGGCAAGGTGGCAATTATAACCGGCGGCGGGCGGGGTATCGGCCGGGCCATTGCCCGGGCTTTTGCCCGGGAGGGGGCTTACCCCTGCCTGGTTGCCCGCACGGCGGCCGAAGTGGAGGCCGCTGCGGCGGAAATCGGCCGTGCGCTTGCTTTAACCGGTGATGTTTCCAGGCGGGCGGATGTGGCAAGGGTGGTTGATGCCGTAATGGCCGCGGCCGGACAGGTGGATATCCTGGTAAACAACGCCGGCGTCCAGCCCCCGGTCGGCCCCTTGTGGGAAAATGACCCTGACGAATGGCTGGAGGCGGTCCGGATCAACCTCGGCGGTGTCTTTCTTTGCTGCCGTTCGGTGCTGCCGCATATGATCCGCCGGGGGAGGGGCAAGATCATCAACCTCTCCGGCGGGGGGGCCGCCTCGCCCCGCCCCCGCTTCAGCGCCTATGCGGCGTCGAAAGCGGCGGTGGTCCGTTTGACGGAAACGCTGGCGGCGGAGTTAAGGGACTGTAACATTCAGGTTAACGCCATCGCGCCCGGTGCGGTTAATACCAGGATGCTCGAAGAGGTCCTGACGGCCGGGGCGGCAGCGGGAGAAGAAGCTTTGCGCGGGGCTGAAAAGCAACTGGAAACAGGCGGCACCCCTTCATGGGTACCGGCCGAACTGGCTGTTTTTCTGGCTTCGGAAGAATCCGGCCGGCTGACCGGGCGGCTGATCAGCGCAGTCTGGGACGACTGGCGTTCCATTCCGGAGCGGATCGACCGGATTATGAAAAGCGACCTGTATGCACTGCGCCGTGTTGCAGAAAAACCTTGAGGCGGGGGGAGAGGAATTGCGGGTAGGCATAATCGGCGCCGGCCTCCAGGGGAGGCGGCGGGCAAGAGCCGTTATTGATGCGGGCGGAGCGAAAATAACCATGGTGGCGGATAGCAACCGGCAGGCGGCGTTGGATCTGGCAGCCGCGACAGGGGCGGTTTTTACAACGGCCTGGGAAGAGGTTATAGCGGCGGATGTAGACGCTGTTCTGGTCTGCACCCCGCCCCACCTGCACGCGCCGGTTACAGTTGCCGCGGCCGGAGCCGGCAAGCACGTCCTATGTGAAAAGCCTCTGGCCACAAGCTATGCCGAAGGGCGGAGAATGGTGGAAGCGGCACAGGCCGGCGGAATAGTGCTGAAATGCGGCTTCAACCTGCGCCATCACCCCGGCATAAGGCAGGCCCGCGCCTGGGTTGACGGAGGAGAAACCGGGGAAGTCGTATTTTTGCGCCTGCGTTACGGCATCGGGGGGCGGTCCGGCTATGAGCGGGAGTGGCGAACCAGGGCCGAAATTGCCGGTGGCGGGCAGTTGATGGACCAGGGGATGCACGCTTTAGACCTCTGCCGCTATTTCCTGGGGGAGTTTACTACGGTGAAGGGGGTAACCGCAACTGGTTTCTGGCCTGTCTCACCCATCGAAGATAACGCTTTCGGACTGCTCAAAACGGAAAAAGGCCAGGTGGCCTCCCTGCATGTCTCCTGGACCCAATGGAAAAACCTCTTTTCTCTGGAGGTTTACGGGAAGGAAGGATACGTGACGGTGGAAGGACTGGGCGGGAGTTACGGCGGCGAGCGCGCCGTGCTGGGCCGGAGGGATTTCAGCCGCCCCTTTACCGAAACGGTGATTGAGTTTCGGGGCGCAGACCGCTCGTGGCGGGATGAGTGGCAGGAGTTTTGCGCTGCCGTTGAAGAGGGCAGGGAGCCTTCGGGCAGCGGGCGGGACGGCCTGGAAGCCCTGAAACTGGCTGCCATGCTTTATGCATCCGCCGGGCGGGGGGATTGAACGTGCAGGTGGTGATCCTGGCCGGCGGCCTGGCCACCAGGCTGCGGCCCCTGTCCCTAAAAACACCTAAATCCCTGCTGATGATCTGCGGCCGGCCGTTTCTGGCTTACCAGCTTGAGTTCCTGGCCGCACAGGGAATCAAGAATATTGTGCTCTGCACCGGCTACCTGGGAGAGCGGATCGAGGCGTATTTCCGGGACGGCGCTTCCCTTGGCGTGCGGCTTCAGTACAGCAGGGAGGGGAGCGTTCTTTTAGGCACCGCCGGCGCCCTGAAAAATGCCGGTCCGCTGCTGGCAGACGAGTTTTTCGTGATGTATGGGGATTCGTACTTATCAATCGATTTTGCCGCTGTTTACCGTTACTTCAAGAGCTTTGACAAGACGGCTTTGATGACCGTTTACAGAAACTGCGGTCGGTATGGGCAAAGCAATGTGGCGCTGGCAGGAAACCTGGTGGCCGGATACAGCAAAAACGAGCCGGCAAAAAGCATGATTTACATTGATTACGGCGCGCTGCTCTTCCGGAAATCCGTCCTGGACCTGATTCCGGCGGGAGAATTCCACCCCCTGGAAAAAGTGCTGGCAAAGCTGGCGGAAAGAAAAGAAATGCTGGCCTATGAGGTTCCGGAGCGGTTCTATGAAGTCGGCTCCTGGAGAGGGCTGGCGGAATTCAGACGATTTATGGCGGGAAAGAAGGGTTTGAAATAGATGATCGTTACACGCACACCGGTCAGAGTGTCCCTGGGAGGGGGCGGGACGGATCTTGCTTCTTATTACTCCCGCTACGGCGGGTTTCTGATGGCCGCGGCCGTGAACAAGCATGTTTACGTGATGGTGAATAAAAGGTTTACGGACAGCATCCGGGTGAGTTACGCCAGAACTGAAACAGTGGACGACGTGGCGGACATAAAGCACCCGATTGTCCGGGAAGGTCTGAAGATGCTCGATTTGAAAGGCGGACTGGAGATCACCACCGTGGCCGACGTGCCGGCAAACTCCGGTCTGGGCAATTCCGGCAGCTTCAGCGTGGGTCTTCTGCATGCCCTGCACGCTTACAAAAGAGAGGCCGTCGGCTTGCAGGAACTGGCCGAAGAAGCCTGCCGCCTGGAAATAGATCTTTTAAAAGAGCCTGTCGGCAAACAGGATCAGTACATGGCGGCCTTTGGCGGGATCAAATGCCTTACTTTTGAAAAAGACGGTACGGTAAATGTTGAGCCCCTGGCGCTGCCAGCCGGCACCCTGGATGAACTGGAAAAAAACCTGCTCTTCTTTTATACCGGCATTACCAGGCGCGCCGCCGAAATCCTGCCGGAGCAGAAAGAGGCCTGCGAGCGCAACGACCGTCAGGTGACCGAAAGCCTTCACCTGATTAAAGAAATCGGCTATCAGACCAGGGAGGCCCTGCAGTCCGGGGATGTCCGGCGGTTCGGCGCGCTGCTCGATGAGCACTGGCGGGTGAAAAGAACTCTTTCCGGCAAAGTCAGCAATTCTGCCATAGACCGGTGGTACGAAACAGCCAGGGCTAACGGGGCCATCGGCGGAAAGATCATGGGCGCCGGCGGCGGCGGATTCTTCATGTTTTATGCGCATGAGAAAAACAGTCTGCGGCAGGCCCTGGAAAAAGAAGGGCTGCGGGAAATAGGGCTTTGCTTTGAGCCCGGCGGCTCGAAAGTAATCGCCGACTTTTAGGATGGGAATGGGGTGCTGGTAGTGATTGACGCTTATTTTAATGCGCTGACGGAGACAATGTGCAGAATTCCCTCGCAGGATATCGAGGCGGCGGTCCAGGTTCTCTTTGAAGCCTGGGAAAACGATGCCCGTGTTTTCATCATGGGCAACGGCGGCTCTGCTTCCACTGCCGCCCATTTCGCCTGCGATCTGGCCAAAGCCACCATTGCGAAAGGCAAGAAACGTTTTAAAGTGCAGAGCCTGGTAGACAACGTGCCGCTGGTCAGCGCCTGGACCAACGATCACGGCTTTGGCAGTATTTTTGCCGGGCAGTTGGAACCGTGGCTGGAGGCCGGCGACGTGCTCATCGGTATTTCCGTACACGGCGGTTCCGGCAGCGGCGAAGCCGGACCCTGGTCCCAGAACCTGGTGCGGGCCGTCCGCCTGGCCCGGCAGCGGGGCGCAAAAATTGTTGGTTTAAGCGGATTTGACGGGGGATTGTTGAAAGAAGAAGCCGACGCTTGCGTGGTCGTGCCCGTCAGTGCCGAACCCCTCGGCACGCCGCTGGTGGAGTCCCTGCACGTGGCCGTCCACCACCTGATCTGCCTGGCCTTGAGGCAAAGGATTGCCGGTGGAGCATAAAAGGGTATGAGTTGTTCGATTTTGTCTGAGGTGAGGGGTGGTTCTGCAGTCATGGAACTCAGGCGCGAAAGATTTTTCTATAACGTTGAAAAGACCGGGCGCCGGGCGGTGTTCCTGGACCGCGACGGGGTAATCAATGCCCTGGTTTATGACCCCGAACACGGGACGGTGGATTCTCCCCATTGTCCTGAACAGTTTAATCTTCTGCCGGCGGCTGCCGCCGGTGTAGAACTGCTCAATCTGTCCGGTTTCCTGGTGGTGGTGGTTTCCAACCAGCCGGGGATGGCCAAGGGAAAAGCAACCCCGGCGCTTTTAAGGGCCGTGACGGAAAAGATGGAGCGGGGGCTGGCCGCCCGCGGCGCCCGGCTGGACGGCGTCTTTTACTGCCTGCACCACCCGGAGGCGGCACTGAAAAAGTACAGAAGGAAATGTTCCTGCCGCAAGCCCGCGCCCGGTCTTATTTTAGAGGCGGCGCGGAAATTTGGTGTAGATCCGGCCCGCTCCTGGATGATCGGGGACGGCCTGACCGATGTAAAGGCGGGCAAAGGCGCCGGGTGCAAAACCATCCTGGTGGGACGGTTTAAGTGCGACCTGTGCCGGTATATGGAGGAAGAAGATGCCCGGCCGGATTATATGGCGGCGGACCTGCTTGCCGCTGCGGAGTTGGTTTGTAGAGGGGGGAAGTCTTAAGTGCAAATCTTCATTGATTCCGCCGATCATAAGGAAATTAAAAAGTGGCTGGACTGCGGCATTGCCGACGGGGTAACCACCAACCCCAGCATTATGCTCAAAGACGGGGTTTACGATATGGAAGCCGGCGCCAGGGAGATTGCCGCCCTGATTAACCCCCGGCCGTTGAGCGTTGAGGTGACCACCAACGACCTCTCCGGAATGCTTGCCCAGGCAAGAGAATTTGCTTCCTGGGCGCCGAACATGGTGGTTAAAATTCCCGTCTTAAACCAGGACGGTGTTCCCTGCCTGGAAGTGATCCGGGTGCTGGCGGAAGACGGGATAAAAGTAAACGCCACCGCCCTGCTTTCCTTCGGCCAGGTGGTTCTGGCGGCCAAGGCCGGGGCTGCTTACGCCAGCATTTTTGCCGGCAGGGTGGCTGATGAGGGGCATGATGCGCCCGGCCTTATTCGTAAGGCTGTGGCCTGGCTTACCCGTTGGGGTTATGCCACGAAGGTGATTGTGGGCAGCATCCGGGGTGTGATTGATATTCAGGAGGCGGCGGCGGCCGGAGCCCATGTCGTCACCATTCCGCCGCCGATGCTGCAAAAAATGGCGGATCACAGGTATACCAGGGACACGGTGCGGGGATTCGTCAGTGATGCGGCAAAAGCTCTGGAGAAGTTGGCGGAAAAGCGATCATAATGTGCAGCGGTAACAGCAGGTGGATGAAAATGCCTTCTCGCTGTCATTGCGAGGGCTTTAAGCCCGGATTGCTTCGCCTGCGGCTCGCAATGACATTCGGTGGAACGAGATTGCTTCGCTGCCCGCCACGCGGAGTTTATCCCGAGCAAGCGAAGGGACCCCCGGCTGCGGCTCGCAATGACACGGTAAGAGGGCTATACGTGCCGTTTGGAGATATTTTGGGAATATGGAGGGGCCGGGCGATATGCCGCTTAAGGATATCTTTTACAAACCCCGTTTCTGGCTGGAGGCGCTGCGGGACCCGGCGCTGGTGTGGCTGTGCCTGGATAAAGAGGTGTGGCAGTACTGCCGGATCGCTTTGACCCGTCCGGAAATGTACCGGATAATCAAGTCCGTCGACGGCTTGATCAGCCTTTACCTGGGCGCCTTCCTTTACGATACCGTTTTGCGCACCCGGCACGGTTCGCCGCATGTGGTTGAGGTCGGGGCCTACAAAGGCCTGTCGACGGTGTACCTTTCCCTGGCGGCAAAACAAACTGGCAGGCGGGTAAAGTCTTTTGAGCTGTTTTCTGGTTTGCCGGCCAGCGATCCCGTCCTTGACCCCGGTTTCCGGCCGGGCCAGTTTGCGGCGGCGGTGGAGGAATATGAAGCCAATGTAAGCGCCTACGGCTGTCGTGATTGCGTGGACCTGGTGATTGGGGACGCCAGGGAAACCATGCTGACCGCCCTCGGCGCGGAAGGGTTTTCAGTGGCCTTTCTGGATGTGGATGTTTACGCCGTGATGCGGCCTTTGTTGGAACAGCTCCGGCAGGCGGCGTCCGGCGGGGAAATTGTAGTTGTCCACGATTTGCACTCGCCGGGTGTAAGAAAGGCGCTGACCGAATTCTGCCGGTCGACCGGGAACCGGCTGAAAATAAAGCGGATTGAAAGAAGCACGGCGGTGCTGCAGTTTCCCCGGGACGGGGGTAACAGGTGATGGATTTAGCGGAGGCGCTTCTTTCTATTGTTTTTACTTCCTACACCATGGAGCGGTGGAAAGATATCCGTGACCTGCTTGACAGCATAAAGGAGCAGACATTTCCCCGCATCGAAGTGGTTTTTGTGGCCAACAGGGGCCAGGAGCAATTGATGGGAAAAGTGGAGGAGTACGGCCGCAACCGGAACATGAACCTGGTCACCGTCCTCAACAGGGGCCGGCCCGGGGTGAATGTACGGCGCAATCTCGGGATCGAACGATCCGCCGGGCAGATTGTGGCGCTGGTCGACGATGACGTTGTGCTAACCGGGCACTGGGCGGAGGAGATGGTCAAAAGTTACGCCGATGATTCGGTTATGGCCGTAACCGGACCGGCCGTTCCCCTGTGGGAGATGTCTTCCATGTCCTGGTTCCCCCGGGAGTTTTACTGGATGTGGGGCTGCACGGTTTGGGACTGGGATGATCTCAGAGAGATCCGCAACGTGGGCGGGATGAACTGCTCGTACCGGCGGGAGGCGTTGTTCAAAGCCGGCCTGTACCGGCCCGATATCGGACCGGTGGGGAAGGGATGTTTTAAAGCCGGGCGCTGGTTTTTTATCAGCGGGGAGGAAGTGGAGTTCTGCCTGCGGCTGCGGCGGGCTGTCGCCGGGCGGATCATCTATAATCCCCGGGTGCCGGTGTACCACAAAGTTTATGCCGGCCAGTTCAAGTTTTCCAACATTGTCAAAAGGGCGCTCAATTTCGGCTATACGAAGCGGTTTCTGGCCGGCGCCTACAAGAAAGATTTTCCCGGCGGGCCGGTTTTAGACCTGGAGTACGATCACTTGAAACATATTTTTTGCCGGATGCCCCTGGCGCTTCTTAAAGAGTTTCCGGGAAAGCCGGCGGATGCCGGGCGCAAATTCCTGGTTGCCCTGACCGCCACTTTTTTTACCGGCCTCGGTTACTGCGCCTGTCTTTTGTACCCGGCAAAGAAGAAGTTTACAGGGGGTACGCCATGACTGACAATCCTTTACTTTCGGTAGTTTTTGCCACTTACACCGCTAAAAGGCTGAAGGATGTGTTTGACCTGCTGGAGAGCATCAGGAGGCAAACCTATCCCGCCCTTGAAGCGCTGGCCGTGGTAGACCGGACGGCGGAGTCGGCGGCGCTGGCCGGAGCGCTGGAGCAGTATATAAAGGAACATCATATCGGTAATGTCCGGGTTCTGCTTAATGACGGCGCAGCGGGCGCCAATGCATCACGGAACAGGGGCATAGAAGCGGCGAGAGGAGAAATCGTGGCTGTGGTAGATGACGACGTGGTGTTGTTCCCGGACTGGGCCGGGGAAATGGTTGGGAGCTACCGGCTGGATCGCTCCATCGCCGGGGTAACCGGCCCCGCCTTTCCCCTCTGGGAAGACCGGCGCATGTCCTGGTTTCCCAGAGAACTATACTGGATTTGGGGCGGTACCGTGTGGGAGTGGAACGAGATCAGGGAAATCCGCAACGTCGGCGGCATGAATTGTTCCTTCCGGCGGGAAGTCCTGCTTGCCGCCGGGCTTTACGACGCCGGGATCGGGCCGAAGGAAGATTTTGAGCAGGCCGGGTGGTTTCGCCTGGGCGGAGACGAGGTTGAGCTTTCCCTGCGGATAAGGCGCAAGTTTAAAGAGGCCAGGATAATTTACAACCCGAAAGTAAAAATCTACCATAAGGCTTACAGTTCCCGGTTCAACTGGCGTTTTATCGCCAAGAAGTCTTTTCGTTTCGGCTACACGAAGCACTACATCAAGGATCTTTTCCAGGCGGACTTTTCCGGCCGGCCGGTTTTAGGTATGGAGTACGACCACTTAAGGCACATGCTTTTGCAGGTACCCGTCCGGCTCTTAAAGGAGTTTCCCGGAAAACCGGTCTTAACCGGCCGGCGGTTTTTGACGATCCTTTTTTCCACCTTTTTTACCGGCCTCGGCTACTGTGCTTACGCTTTGCGTCCGGTAAAGAAGAATTAGGAGGGTTTTTATGAAAGTACTGGTTTTGGGCGGAGATGGTTACTGCGGGTGGGCGACGGCGCTGTATCTTTCCAGACAGGGTTTTGACGTCGCCATAGCGGATAATTTTTGCCGCCGGCTGTGGGACTATGAACTCGGGGTACAGTCGTTGACGCCCATTAAACTTTTGGAGCAGCGGGTGGCCGCCTGGCAGGCGCTGACCGGCCGGAAGATCCCGGTGTTTAAAGGCGACGTCACCAACTGGCATTTTATCAGCATGGTTTTTGCAACCTTTGTTCCCGACGCGTTGGTCCACTTCGCTGAAATGAGGGCGGCGCCGTATTCCATGATTGACCGGGAGCACGCCGTTTTTACCCAGGTCAACAATGTGGTCGGCACCTTGAACGTTTTGTTTGCGGTTAAAGATTTTGCCCCGCAGTGTCATCTGGTGAAACTGGGGACGATGGGAGAGTACGGCACCCCGAACATCGATATCGAAGAAGGTTTCATTGAGATTCACCACAACGGGCGTTCCGACGTGCTTCCCTACCCCAAGTCTCCAGGCTCTTTTTACCACCTGTCGAAGGTTCACGACAGCCATAATATTATGTTCTGCTGCAAGACCTGGGGCCTGAAGGCCACGGACTTGAACCAGGGAGTGGTTTACGGCACGGTAACGGAAGAAACCGTCGGGCATGAGGATTTGATCAACAGGTTTGATTACGACGAGGTCTTCGGAACGGTGTTGAACCGCTTTTGCGCCCAGGCTGCCGTAGGGTATCCCCTTACGGTTTACGGCCGGGGCGGCCAGACCAGGGGATTTTTGGATATCAGGGACACCGTCAGATGCGTTGAGCTGGCCGTACTGCATCCGCCCGCAGAGGGAGAATACCGTGTCTTCAACCAGTTTACGGAACAGTTTACCGTTCTCCAACTGGCGGAAATGGTGCGGCAGAATGCCGTGAAAATCGGCTTGAAGGTAGAGATCGGGCGTCTTCCCAACCCGCGGGTGGAAGCGGAAGAGCATTACTATAACGCCAGGCATACCAAACTGGTGGAAATCGGGCTCAAGCCCCATTACCTTTCGGATTCACTTCTGGAGTCTTTGTTGAAAATTGCCGTCAAGTACAAACACAGGATTGACCGGAACGCCATTGCTCCCCGGATTCAGTGGCGGAAAACGAAAAACGTCAGGCGGGATGAAGATGAACATGTACTCGCTGGCTAAAAAGTTCAATGCCATGGAGTACCGGTACCTGATGCGGCGGAGGCACCGGGCCGCCGCTCCGTGGGTGCGGGGGAAGGTCCTCGATATAGGCTGCGGCACGGGTTTTGCCGTTTCCTATTACGGGTTGCCGCCGGAACAGTACGCGGGGGTTGATTATAACCTTGCAGGTGTGGAAAGACTGCGGCAGTCCCTGCCCGGTTACCGCTTTTACTGTCTGGACATCGACCGCCAGCCGTTAACCCCGTTTTACCACGAGCGTTTCGACACTATTTTAATGCTGGCGGTAATAGAACACCTGGAAAACCCGCGCCTTGTCCTTCATGAATGCGGCCGGCTGCTGGCCGGAGGAGGCTGCCTGGTGCTCAGCACCCCTTCCAGGCTGGGCAACATTTTGTTGAATCTTTACTGGTCGAAGGTGATGGGTTTTCAGTCTTCATTCCATAAAGACAGTTTCGGCTACCGGGAGTTGCGCGGGGTTTTAGAACACAGCCTGAAAATAGAGACTTATAAAAGGTTCGAGTGCGGTTTAAACCAGCTTTTTGTTTGCCGGAAGGAAGCTTAGCCCATGAGCGATTTTAGCAAAGACCGTCGATCTTATTTTTTATTTTTGTCAGTTACTGCGGGAGTAATCTGGTTTTATGTGCTGGTGACTACGGCCGTGGACCGGGTGGATTTAAGCTACATGCCGATGATAAAGGAGATGCCGCCTGCCTTCTGGGCCGGCTTTGCCCTCCTGATCCCGGCCACAGCGGCCTGGTATTTCTCCCCGCAGACGAAAGCCGTCCACTTCCTGCTGCTCTTTCAGTGGACATTATACCTGTTTGTGGCGCCCGAACTGGTTCAGGTCAACGCCAGGGGAAAGGACGCCATCGATCACGTGGTAACCGGCATGCTTTACCTGACTGAGGGGAACTTTGCCGGGTTTTGTTACAGTTCGTTTCCCGGTTTCACTTTTTTCCTGGCTTTTATTAAAGAGATCGCCGGCGGTATTACCCTGCCCGAACTGGAGAGGCTGGCCTCTCCGCTTTTGCACCTGGGCAGAAGCGCCGGGCTGGGATTTATGTTTCTCTGCCTGTTAAAAAGCAGGAAACAGGCCCTTTTTGCCGTCCTGCTGGCCACCGCCCTGTTTTGGGTCCAGGAGCAGCTCGACCCCTGCCCGCAGCATATGGGGATCGTTTTATTCCTTTTCTTTTTCGGTGTTTATCTAAAACCGGAAATACATCCCGTAACCAGGCGCCTTCTCTTGTTTGTCCTTTATGCGGGTATGGTTGTCGTGCATCCCCTGTCTTCTTTCCTGGCGCTTTTCATTGCGGTCTTTTTATATCTGTTAAACCGTTTTGTTAAAGGACCGGTGGCCGGCGGCGAAATTGCGGGCCGGTACGCCCTGGTTCTGGTGTTCGGCGTATTTTTCACCGGCTGGCTGCTTTATTCTTCCGACTGGGTTTTTGTCGATGCCGTGAAGAGCCTGCAGTTCTTCATGCGGGAGCCGGCCATCGGGTTTACTGTGCTCAAATCCTATTCCGCTTACCACCATCACGTGGTGCGCCTGATCTACGTTTTCTATAGCCTGGTTCTGGTCTGGCTGGGCGTCTTGCTTCTGCGCTGGGAATTCTGGTTTCCGGTAAAGCTGGAAAGGCTGTTCCCGCTCTTGTGCATGAGTGTGAGTGTTTACCCCGTATTGAGCGGCCTCTGGAACATCGGCCGGGCCTACCTGTTTGCCGTTCCTTTTCTGGCCTGGTTTTTGACCCGGGAGAGCTTTATCAAGCGGCGGGTGAACAGGCTGGCCTTTATTTTCCTGGTTTTGCTCCTGCCGTTTAACTACATTGAACGCTACTCTGCCGAGTACATCTACAACGTGCCTGCCGGGGAGTTTTCCGCCGCCGGTTTTGTATGTCGGGAGATACCGCCGGACCGGACGGTTTTAATTGGCAGAACCAGCGCGCCCAGTCCCAGCTCCCTGGCCGGCACGCTATACCAGCCGGTTATTCTGGACGGGTCGTCCTTTTTAAAACCCGGTCGGAAGTTTGACTTCGCGGCCGACTCCAGCCGCAACCGCAACCTGATCTTGTTTTACTACGGCGAAGACAGCCTGCATTCGTTTAAAGAAACCATCGGCCGTCAAAAGAGCAGTGTTGTCTATTCCAACGGGGATTATCAGTTGCATCGATTCTGGCCGAACCCGGGGGTGGCTTTGCAGTATGAGTAGGGTCCTGATGTTTCTTCATGCCTTTCCTCCGGCCGGCGGAGGGGGAGTGATCCGCGCCGCCAAGCTGGTAAAATACCTGCCGGAAGCAGGCTGGCAGCCGGTGGTCTGTACCCCCCGCATATCCCCTGCCGGTTCGTTGGATTCCTCCCTCTTGTCCGGCATTCCGCCGGAAGTGGCCGTGCACCGGGTAGGCTCCTCATTTCTTGAGTTCCTGTGGCACCGGACGGCCGGCTCACTTGGTTATTTCGGGCCGGCTCAAAAAAACATGAACCTTTTGAACATTCTCGTAAAGCTGAAATCTTTTTTGAAAGGCCTGTTCATGTTTCCGGATGAGCATGTTTTATGGATGCCCGTCGCTTTTAATCATTTCCGTAAAATTTCAACAGAAAAACTTCCCGCCGTTGTCTTCACCTCTTCGCCGCCGGAATCCGTGCACCTTGCCGGCCTGGCCGTGAAATGCGCCTTTCCGGAAGTTAAGTGGGTGATGGAATTCCGGGACATGTGGGGGCGCGGCCACGACATATTCGGACCATACCTTCCCTTGCACCGGATGCTGGAAAGGCGGCTGGCGCATAAAGTCGACCATATCGTTGTGGTTACCGGGCAGATGAAAGACAGCATCCGGCAAAAGTTAAATCTTCCGGCGCACAGGGTCAGTGTTGTGCCCAACGGCTTTGATCCGGCGGACTTCGTCTGCCGGGAGGATGGTTGGCGGCGGGAGGGGGAGAAGGTGATCACTTATGCCGGCAGCATGAATAAAACCAGGTGCAGCGCGGCTTTGCTGGAAGCCCTGGCCGAACTGCGGGAAGAAGGGAATCTGCGTGGCCTCAAGATTGTCGTGGTGGGCGTGATGGATCCCGGCTACCGGCAAATGATCAGGCAAAAAAGGCTGGAACACGTTTTCCAGTACACCGGTTTCTTGCCCCATGCGCAGGCCGTGCAGTACATATGCCGGTCGGATTGGGGCCTGGCCACGTTGTCTGCCGAGGCCAGGCGCGCGGATGAGAATCACGTTCCGGGCAAGGTCTATGAATACGTCGGCGCCCAAAAACCGGTGCTGGCCCTTGTGCCGGCGGCGGGGGCGGTCAGCCGGCTGGTGGAGGAACACCGCCTGGGCATAGTGGCGCCTCCCGGTGACAAGGAGGCCGTCAAGCGGGCTTTGCGAATCATTATGGCCGGGACTTTTACTCCCGCCCACAGTGATTTTTTGCAAGCCGGCCTGCTCTACAGCCGCAGGCGGACCGCCCGGCAAATGGCGGAAGTGCTGAACATGGTGTGCAATGGGGGTTCTAAGCCGTGTGCGGGATAGCGGGTGTGTATAATTATGCCGGCCGGGAGTTTATTGCGGAAAAAGTTATCGTCCGGATGCGGGATACCATGACGCACCGCGGCCCGGACGGGGCCGGTTTGTGGGTGTCGGAAGACGGTATGGCGGCGCTGGCCCACCGGCGGCTGTCCATTATCGACCTTTCGGAGTCCGCCGGCCAGCCCATGGCCAATGAAGACGGGACGGTGCGGGTGGTTTTTAACGGGGAGATCTATAACCACATGGAACTCAGGCCGGAACTGGAAAAAAGAGGTCACCGCTTTAAAACCCACCACAGCGATACCGAAGTAATTATTCACGCTTTTGAAGAATGGGGTATCGACTGCCTGGAAAAATTCCGGGGGATGTTCGCCATCGGCATATGGGACGGTCGCAGGAAGGAATTGTGGCTGATCCGGGACCGCATCGGCGTCAAGCCGCTTTACTATGCCAGGCATAACGGGCGGCTTGTTTTTGCCTCGGAAATCAAAGCCATCCTGGCTTTCCCTGGTATGAAGAGAGCGGTAAACGAAGAGTCTCTTTATCACTACCTGTCTTTTCTGACCACGCCGGCCCCGGCCACCCTTTTTGCCGGCATTGAAAAGCTGCCGGGCGGCTGCTGGGCCAGGATGGATGCAGAGGGACGTCTGGAGGTAAGGCGCTACTGGGATGTCTGGGAGCACACCCGGCCCCTCGCCGGTATTCCGGAGGAGGAAATTTGCCGGCGGATTCTGGCGGAACTGAGGACGGCCGTCCGCTACCGCAAGGTAAGCGACGTGCCGGTGGGAATTTTCCTTTCCGGCGGCATTGATTCCAGCCTGAACACGGTGCTGTTTGCCGAAGGTGAAAAGGCGGACGTGCGGACTTTTTCCATCGGCTATGACACTGATTATAAAAGTTACAGCAATGAATTTGAGTATGCCAGGACAGCGGCGGCGCTGGCCGGCAGCCGGCATCACGAAAGGCGCCTGACCGTTGACGACCTGATCGAATTTTTGCCGCAACTGGTTTACCACCAGGACGAACCCATCGCTGATCCGGTGTGCGTACCGGTTTATTACGTTTCCAGACTGGCCCGGGATAACGGGGTGATTGTCTGCCAGGTGGGGGAAGGCAGCGACGAATTATTTTGCGGGTATCCGTACTGGGAATATTTGCATAAGCTATACCGGCTGAATATTTTACCCTTCCCGGCCGTGCTTAAAAAGTCGGCTCTCTTTTTGCTCGGGACGGCCGGCCTGCGGCAAAGCGGTTACTATGAGCTGTTGCGGCGGGGAGTATGCGGCGAGCCGCTTTTTTGGGGCGGGGCGGAAGCATTCACGGAAGCCGGAAAGAAACGGCTTTTATCGTCCCGCCTGCGGGCCAGGTTTAAAGGTTACAGTTCTTATGAAGCTTTAAAAGAAATAGAGGAGCGCTTTCAGGCTAAAGCATGGGAGAAGTCGCCCCTGCACTGGATGAGCTACCTCGACCTGAATCTGCGCCTGCCCGAACTTTTACTGATGCGGGTGGATAAGATGAGCATGGCGGCTTCCCTGGAAGCCCGGGTGCCTTTTTTAGACCATAAGTTTGTGGAACTGGCCATGTCCATACCGTCTGCTGTCAAGCTGGCGGACGGTAAACTGAAGTACATTTTGAAAAAAGCGGCGCGGGGGTTGCTGCCCCCTGAAATCCTGAACCGGAAGAAGCAGGGCTTCGGGGTGCCGGTTTACGAGTGGTTTTACGACCGGCTGGGGGCTTATGCCGGGCAGAAGATTATCGATTTCGGAAACAGGGCGGATTACTTTGACCCGGGGGCTCTGGCCGTTCTCCTGGGAAGCGGGCGGCGGAAGAATCTGTGGTACATTTTAAACTTTGTGCTCTGGCACGAGATGTGGATAGAAGGGAAGAATTGATGGAGAAGGAAAAACTGGAAGCCGTAAAGCAATGGAGCCACGATCCGTGCGGAGCTGTTCACGCCGGCAATTACCCGGAAGGTTCGGCGGAGTTTTTTGCCGCCGCGCGCCGGTACCGTTATGAAGTTTATGCGCCCTGGCTGAAGAAATTGCTTGAGGACCTGGATGTCAGGGGGAAAAAGGTGTTGGAAATTGGGTGCGGGATGGGGAACGATCTCCTCACCCTGGCGCTAAACGGCGCTGAAGTGACCGGCATTGACCTTGTGCCGAAGCACATTACGCTGGCCCGGTGCCTGTTTGACATCTACGGCTATTCCGCCAGAATTATGGAAATGGATGCAGAACTGCTGAGTTTTCCGCCAGAGTCATATGACCTGGTTTACAGCTTTGGGGTCCTGCATCACACTCCGCATATTGAAAAGGCCGTGGCAGAGATTTACAGTGTGCTAAAACCGGGAGGTACGGCGGTGATCGGGCTCTATCATAAAAATTCCTGGCACTTCCGGGTGAACTTGCTTTTTTACGAGGGTCTGATAAAGGGAAAGCTGTTCCGGATGAATGTGGGCGAGCTTCTTTCCACCGGCGTGGAATTTTCCAGGAGCGGCGCAAAACCGCTGGTACGGGTGTACTCAGCGGCCGAATGCAGGCATCTTTTAAGAGGTTTTTCCCGCCTGCGCACCCGCAGGTATCACTGGCAAAATACCCAGCTTCCTTTCCTGGGGAGGCTTCCCCCCTTTTTTCTCCCTGGTTTCCTGGGGTGGTATATATTTTGTTTTGCGGAGAAAAAAGGTGAGTGCAATAACAACTAAGCCGTTGTTTAGAAAGTGGTTTGTTGAGAATAACGGTTTTGCCTTCCAGGTTTCCATGACATTTGCAACCAGAACAGTTATTCTCATTGCCGGTTTTGCCTTGAGCATAATTATGGCCCGGTATCTGGGTGCGGACGGACTGGGTACTTATACGGTGCTGATAACCATAGCGGCCATGGGGGGGCAATTCGGCAGTTTCGGCTTGCATACGGCGAACACTTACTTTATTGCCAGGGAAAGGGGCCTGCTGCCGGGCATAATGGGAAACACCATCTGGTTCAGTCTTGCGGGCGGCCTGCTGGCCGGTCTCATTCTGATGGTTGTTTTACACTTTCACCCAAACCTGGCGGCCGGTATCTCTACCGGCCTGCTGCTGCTTTCTCTTTTGTCTGTCCCTTTCAACCTCCTTTTCATGCTTGGGCAGAATGTCCTGCTCGGCATGCAGGAGATAAAGGCTTACAATTTTTTTGAGTTGCTGGGCAGGCTGGCGCCGTTTATGGCGATAACGTTGCTGCTGGTGTTTTGCAAGCAGGGGATCGGTTCGGTAATAATTGCGACAGTATTGTCCAGTATGGTTTTTAGCCTGGCTGTTATGAAAAAATTGCATCCCGGCGGAAGGCCGGTTTTTGATGCGGTGTTGTTTAAAAAGATGCTCGTTTACGGATTAAAAATCTACCTGGCCTGCATTTTTGCCTTTCTTTTGCTCCGGTTCGACCTGTTGATGGTGAATTGCTTCCTGGGTGCCGGGGAAGCGGGGGTTTATTCGATAACTGCCTTGATTGGCGATGTTCTTTGCATGTTGCCCGGTGTGGCCGGAATGATTCTTTTTCCGAGGGTTTCGGGAATGAGAGGAGGAAGAAGCTGGGAGTTTACTGCCGGCGTGGCGCGGGTGACTGCCGGCGTCATGCTGGTTGCCTGCCTGGCGGCGGCCTTGCTGGCCGGACCGTTTGTTACCTTTTTTTATGGCGGTGCCTTTGAAGAAGCGGTGGCTGCTTTGTGGTGGCTTCTGCCGGGTGTTTTCGGGTTGAGTGTGAATACGATTTTCATGAATTACTTTGCCGGCAGGGGAATGCCGCCGGTTATGGTGATATCTCCCCTGCTGGCGTTGATTTTAAATATATCCTTAAACCTCTATTTCATACCGGTTTACGGAATTAAAGGGGCTGCCTTTACTTCTTCTGTTGCCTACTTTGTGGTCTTAATTATGTCGCTGGTTTATTTAAGAGTTTACTTGAGGAGAAAAATAAATGAGGTTGAATTTGTCTGCAATCCACCGGGTTTGGGATAAACACGCGGACCGGATTTTTACGGATGGCTACCGTTTTGATCCTGTCTATCTGGCATCCAAAGCGCTGTCCGACTGGTTTCTGCTGGCAGGGGTGGACCTGGAATCGAAAAGCATTTTGAATATCGGCTGTGCCGAGCCTATTGATGAACTGCAGTTTATTGAGAAGTCCGGCTGCTGGTTTGCCCTTGATAATAACGAGAAAATTTTAAGAGCTGCTGAAGCTGTCGCCGGAAGGAGGCTCCACCCCGATCTTTTTGCGAAGTTAAAGTTTATTCCCGGCGACGCGACCGGGTTGCCGTTTGCGGATGGAATGTTTGACATTGTTGTTTCATTTTCTGCCATAGAACACATTCCTGATCAACAAAAAAGGAAAAAATCCATCAGAGAAATGGCGAGAGTGGTCAAAAAAGGCGGCTATGTAATCGTAACCGTGCCTAACAGGTGGAACCCGGCCTGGCATCTGTGGTCGCTCAGGGCTATGCGGGAAGGCCGGACGGATTTTGGCTATTGCTACAACTATTCTCCTCTGGAGTTGCGGCGGGAAATGGTTGAAGCAGGATTAAAAGTAATTAAGTTTTCATCCGACTACCGGAGAACGTATGGTCTGGTACCATTTGTTCCAATAGACAGAGTGCTGGAAAGGTTTTTTGTTTACTTTGGCGAACGGATGGGGTGGCTGGCGCAGCGTTGAAGGAAAACATTTACGGTCATAAGAAAAAGCTGTGGTATATTCTGCGGGCTGTCGCGGAATATGCAAAAAGCGCTGGCAAGAAACTCGATCAGGTGACGGTGTTGGACTTCGGCTGCGGCAACGGCATGGCCGTTTCCTACCCGGTGGCGGCCCTGGGGGTGCGATTGGTGGGGGTGGACCTGCACCGGCCTTCTATAGAATACGCCGCGGCCAACAACATCTACCCGTCGGCTGACTTCATCTGCGGAAGCGAAGACGTGGTAGAAGAGTTGGGCCGGACTTTTGATCTCATTATCTGCGCCGATATTCTCGAGCACCTGGACGACCCGGTTTTTACCCTGGCCAGATTAAGCGGGGTTCACCGCGCCGGGGGTGTGATCACCGGTTCGCTGCCGAACGGGTACGGTCCTTTTGAAATCGAGAAATTTATCGGCCGCTGGTCGGGGCTGGAGGGATTCCTGGGCCTGGTTTCCAGGATGAAAGCAATTGAAAAAGCGCACGTGCGGGCGCCTTACAACCATGAGTCAGGGCACCGGCATTTTTTTACCTTGCGATCTTTTAAAAAGTTGATGCTTCAGGCCGGCTATGTGTTGGATGATGTTTCCAACGGGGCGTTTATCGGTGCGCCCTACTCGGAACTTTTGTTTAAGCCGGAGCGGTTTATCCGCTGGAACGCAGGAATGGCGGATAAATTGCCTTCCTGGCTGGTCAGCAGTTGGTATTTTACCGCCCGGAAGGTGCAGAGCGGATGAAAAAAGTTGCTTACATCTTTGATTCCCGGCATTCTGCAGAAGTGACAAATATTATCGGGCCGGAGCCGCCCGGCGCCGAAACTACACTGATTGAGCTTAACGACCTGCTTTTACATGTAAAAAGATTTATTTTCAGTTGTTTCCGCCGTTTCGACGAGGTGGTGCTGGTCAGTTTCGACCTTACCACCCAGCGGATGTTGTTTTTTTTAGTCTGCCTTGTCCTGTGGCTGACTAGGGGCAGGGCTTACCTGGCGGATTTGCAGGGACGGTGGGAGCGGGTGAGTTTTTGCTCCCTGCTTTTCAAATACCTGCCGGCCTTTTTGAGGGAACTGGTTTTTGTGCCGTTTCTGATCCGGCGGGCAAAAAAAGATCTGGCAAGCCTGGATGAGGATTATGGGCCTGCAGTGGAAAGCAAAGCCGGATTTTCGCCTGCCGCCCGCAAGATAGCTTACCTTCGCACCGACCACTGGTTCGGGATTTCCGCCGGCGGCTCGGTGGCCCATACTGCCGGGGTGGCCGGAGGATTCCTGGAACTTGGCTGCCGTCTCTTTTTTCTTTCCACCGACCGGCTGCCGTGGCTGGCGGAAACCGGCGCGCCTGTTTACCTGGTCAAGCCGGACGGGGTTGTCCGCAGCCTGCCGGAACTGCCGGAACTGGCGTACAACCGGCAGCTCATTAAAGCGGGCCGGGAGATTTTGGCGCAAGAGAGGCCCGGCCTGATCTACCAGCGGTACAGCCTCAACAATTACGCCGGCCTGTACCTGGCAAAGGAATGCAACCTTCCTTTTGTCCTGGAGTACAATGGTTCTTTCCCCTGGATGGCGCGCCACTGGGGAAGGCACCTGTGGTTTGAAAGAACTGCCGCGGCGGTGGAGTTGCAGGTGTGCCGCCTGTCCGACCTGGTGGTGGCGGTGTCCGCGCCGATGAAGGAAGAACTGGCGCGGCGCGGGGTGAAGGAGGATAAGGTTCTGGTCAACCCCAACGGGGTCGATCCCGTAAGGTATTCGCCGCTGGTTGACGGGAGCGGGATAAGGAGGAGGTACGGCCTGACCGGGAAGACTGTCGTCGGCTTTACCGGCACCTTCGGCCGGTGGCACGGGGCGGATAAGCTGGCCGAAGCGGCGGCGTTGATTTTGAGCCGGCCGGAAGGGCGGGAAAACTTAAGGTTTCTTTTTATCGGTGACGGGCCTCTGCTGCCGGAGGTGAAAGCAGCAACGGCCCCTTTTGAAGAGAACTGTATTTTTACCGGCATGGTGCCGCAGGAGGGAGGGCCGCGGCACCTGGCGGCGTGCGACATTCTGGTGGCGCCGCACCTGCCCAACCCGGACGGCACCCCTTTTTTCGGCTCGCCGACAAAGCTGTTTGAATACATGGCCATGGGCAAAGGAATAGTGGCCAGCAGGCTGGGGCAGATGGGGGAGATTCTGGCGGAGCGTAAGACGGCCCTGCTGGTGGAGCCCGGCGACGCAGCGGCGCTGGCGGAAGGCATTTTGCACCTGGCGGCGGACAAGTGCCTGCGGCTGGCACTGGGGGAGAACGCCCGGCGCGAGGTGCTGGCGAAATACACCTGGGAGAAGCATACCGGCAGAATTCTGGCGGCGCTGGAAAAGGTGAGACAAGGGGACGGTTCTCTGTCACACTACTGGTTACTGCCAACAGACAGAGGCGATTAATTTTCAGGGCAGACTCCCACGCCGCAAGCGGCACCATCAGAGGAACGAAAATGTCTTCTTATTGTCATTGCGAGGGCTTTAGCCCGTGGCAATCCCCAGCGGCGGAATGAGATTGCTTCGCCTTAAGGCTCGCAATGACACGGTAAGGGGTTATTTTCAGGGCAGGTGAATAACGTGACGGGATCACTGCGGAGTGTTGCCGGCAGGGGTTTTTATTACTGGCGTAAGATAAAGTCGAAAACGGCGGTGGGAGGTATTTGGGGCAAAGAACTGCGGCAGTTGGTGGAAAGGACTTGCGGAAGTGCGGACTTCCCGGCTGATTTCCGGAAAAGGACAAAGCCTGTGTTTTTTATAGATAAAAAAGGCTTTGAATCATTTAAAAACCTTCTTTTGCCGGAAAGCATCATTTCTGCTGCGGAAGCAATTTGCAAACATGAATTCGACCTGCTCGGCTCCGGCCGGAAAATCGTCAGCGACTCTAGTGGTGAAATTGACTGGCATGTTGATTTTAAAACCGGCATCGGCTGGGACCCGTCCCTATTTTACCTGGATGTACCGGTTAACAGGGGCGATGGCTCGGACATAAAAGTACCCTGGGAGCTTTCCCGCTTCCAGCATCTCCCCACCCTGGGCAAGGCCTACTGGCTTACAGGCGACGAGCGGTACGCCCGGGAATTTGCAGCCCAGGTCGCCGGCTGGCTGGCCGCCAACCCGCCGCTTTACGGAGTGAACTGGGCCTGTCCCATGGATGCGTCCATCCGGGCGGTCAACTGGCTCTGGGGCTATTATTTCTTCAAGGATTCGCCGGTTCTTGCGGATGAATTCCTTTCCGCCTTCTTAAAAAGCCTCGTTGTCCACAGCGAGTATATCATGGTCAACCTGGAGCGGAGCATGAGGGGGCGAAGCGGCAACCACTACCTGGCCGACCTGGCCGGCCTGGTTTACCTGGGGGTGCTGCTGCCTGAATTTAAAGGCGCCGGCCGCTGGCGGGAACGCGGGGTGCGGGGGCTGATCCGGGAGATGGAGGAGCAGGTCTACTCCGACGGGGTGAATCATGAGGGCTCGACCGGCTACCACCGCCTGGCGGCAGAGTTTTTTTTATCGGCGACGCTGCTCGGCCGGAAAAACGGGATTGATTTTCCGGCCCGGTATATGAAACGGCTGGAAAAAATGCTGGAGTTCACGCTCCATTACACCAGACCCGGCGGAACCGCTCCCCAGCTCAACGACAGCGACGACGGGAGGCTCCACGTCCTGGCCGGGTACGGTGACTGGGACCGCCGGGACCACCGGCATCTGCTTTCAACGGGGGCGGTATTGTTTAAGCGGCCGGACTTCAGGCAGGCGGCCGGTGAACTGTATGAGGAGACGCTCTGGCTGACGGGGGAGGAAGGACTGCGGCAGTGGGAATCCCTCCCGGTGCCGCCGGCGTCTCTCAAATCGCGGGCTTTCCCGCGCGGCGGCTTTTATATTCAGCGCAAAGAAGATTTCTACCTGATCATTGACGCCCTCCCGGCGGACCCCGGCGCCCCGCCGGGGCACCGGCACAACAGCCGGTTGAGTTTCGAACTCTGCGCTTTCGGGGAGCCTTTCATCATCGATCCCGGCACTTATGTCTACACGGCGGATAAGGATGGGCGCAACTTTTTCCGGAGTACGGCCTGCCATAATACGGTGGTGGTGGACGGAATGGAACAAAGCCGGCTGGAACCGGACCGGCTGTTCTGGCTCGGCGGGGAGGCCGCGGTGCGGGTAAATGCCTGGGAGGAAAATGACAGGTACGTTTTTTGGGACGGGGAGCATACGGGCTACATCAGGCTTGTCCGGCCGGTGGCGCACCGGCGGCAGGTATGGTTTGATAAAAAAGAGCGGTTCTGGCTGATTAAGGATGAACTGACCGGGGAGGGAGAGCACCGGTACGAACTCTTCTTCCACTTCAGCCCCCTTGCAGTGAGATTTTGCCCGGATTATCCCGGCGCCGTGGTGGTTGAAGGAGAGAAGGCCGGCCTTTCGGTGATCCCTTTGCTCAAAGAAGGCCTGTCTGCCGGAATCACGCCAGGCTGGGTTTCCTGCCGCTACGGCGTGAAAAAAGAAGCGCCCATTTTGCGCTACGGCAGGGAAGGGCCGGTGCCGGCAAGCTTTCTTACGCTTTTGTACCCTTTTCAGAAATAAAATGGTAGAATAGTAACAGTAAATATTTTCTGCCGGGGGTTGATGGCTATGAATACCACCTTAATCGCTCAGATTGTTCATTATTTAATTTTTATGGCGGTTTTAATTTTTTTATTCATGCTTATTCCGGTAAAGCTGTTCAGGCTGGGCAGAAGGGTTAAAAAGGTCGAAGACATGTTGGCCGAATTAAAGGAAAGCATTAAAGGCGGCGGCAAAGATAGCGGTGCTTAGGGGATGTGGAGGTTGAAAAAAGGTTGTTCGCCCTTTTCTTTTTTGTCCCTGGTTACGGGCTACATCCGTTCCAGGAGAGTGAGGTTGTTTAAATTTCTGGCCGTCGGCGCTTCGGCCGCCGCTTTAAACTTGGGCCTTCTGTTTCTGCTGGTGAAGCACATGGGACTTGACGCCCCGTTTGAACAGAACATTGCCAACGCCCTGAGCATGGAGCTGAGCGTTATTTACAACTTTGCGGCCAGCCGGGAAATAACCTGGAGCGACGCCCGCAGGAAAAAGGGTCTGAGTCTTTTCGTGCAGGCCCTATCCTTCCACGCCGCCGTCGGAGCCAGCATTCTTCTCCGCCTGGCCCTGTTCCCCCTGCTGCAAATGCTGGGCGTATTTTACCTGCTCAATGCGGCAGTCGGGATCGGCGCAGGAGCAGCGCTGAACTTTCTGGCCTACGACAGGGTTGTGTTTAAGACTGGAAAATAAAATACCCCATTATATTTAAAATTATATTTAAAAATTTTTTTGAAAGAATATCCGGCTGTTGCTGGCGGTGTCTTTAAAAAGCGGATTTTTTTGCGGCCCATTCTGAATTCCCGGCATAAAATAAGGTGATGTTTAAAAAGCAAAGGCTGTTGACGAGTAAAAGCTGGTATGAATAATACGGGATTGAAAAAGATTTCCTTTATCCCCTTCCTTCCCTTCTTTCTGGCAGGTTTCTGGACTTTGCCGTGGCCGTCGGCTTCTCCCGGCGCAGGGCTGGACCCTTCCTGGCGTATTGCTTTAAATATTGCTGTTTTAAACAAATGGCAGTTCGGCAGAGATATAGTTTTTACTTATGGTCCCCTTGGTTTTCTGCGGGAGCCGGTCTGCTTTGCCCATTTCCAGTGGCTTTTTGCCCTTGTCTTTACCTTATTTGTTCATTTTCTTTTAACTCTGACATTTGCCCTGCTGATGTTCAAAACAAGCAGTAGCCGGTTGTGTTATATATTTGTTTTACCAGTTTTGCTTGTGGCGATGCCGCTTGTTCCACTGGATTACAGGTTGCTCTTAACGGCCGTAATGATTCTATACCTTTTTACTGCAGGCAAAATCGACCGGGGGTTAAATTATCCGGTCGTTCTTTTCTGTTCCCTGATATTGGCCGCGGTTTCTTTAATCAAGTTTAGTGCGGCATCGGTAAGCATGACTGTCTTATTATTTCTTTTGTTTATTTCTTTACCGGATAGGCAAGGGACACGTATCAGGACGGTTCTTTGCGGCCTGGCGGGTTATGTTATTTTTGTATTGGTATTATGGTCGGCAGCGGGTCAAAGCCTTTTTAACCTGCCTGCATATTTGTTTAACAGTGGTCAAATCCTGTCGGGTTACAGCGGTGCGATGGCTAAATACGGCCGGAGCTACCAGCTTTACACCGGCGTTGCCTGTATTTTTATAGAGCTTTTTTCCCTGTTAGTTTCCTTGCGGCTTAAAGATCATAAATTATTTGATTTTATTTTTTTGAGCAGCGGGCTCTTTTTTATAGCGTTCAAGCATGGATTTGTGCGTCATGCCGGAGGAAATGCGTATACTTTTTTTGCCGTCTGTTCGTTTTTATTTACGGTTTATTTCCTGATTTTTTACGGCCATAAAAGCAGGAATAAGCTGACAGTTAATATGCTGAAACTTTCTTTGGCCGTGTCGATTGCCGCCTTGTTTTTTATTATCTGGCATGGGAACCAGCGGCTTCTGAAAGCAGATATTGCCGGTAAATTTTCTGCTGCAAAATCATCTATGCTGCTTGTTTTTAATGAGCCGTACCGCGTCCGGGCAGCGGAAGAGGCCAGGGCTGCTATAAGGGAGCATTATTCTTTAGACGAACGGACCGTCTGTTATGTAAATGGTAAAACAGTAGACGTATTTCCCTGGGATTTATCGCTGGCTTACGGGTATGATTTCAACTGGTCTCCGAGGCCAGTAATTCAATCTTATTCCGCCTACACGGAGCGTCTCGACAGGCTGAATGTGGAGCATTTCCGGAAATCGTCGGCGCCGCAGGTAATCCTTTATGCCTGTAAGTCCATCGATGGAAGATACCCGCTTTTTGACGAGCCGGAGACATTTGCTGAAATATTAAGAGGCTACGTTTTTGTGCGCCGTTCGGGCGAATTTTTACTGCTTTCGCGCAAAGAAAAAGCAGCGCAGAACCAGGTGGTGCCGCTGGGCGAAGTGGAGGCCGGCGCAGGTGAGCCGGTGAAGGTTCCGAAATACGGTTCGGGCCGTGTGTTTGCTCAGGTTGACCTGGGATACAGCTTTTGGGGAAACTTTATGAGGCTCTTTTATAAACCGGCTTTTGCCCATGTCAGGTTCAAATTTTCCGACGACTCTTATTCTAATAACTTTAGATTTATTCCGGGTGTTTCTAAGAACGGGCTTTTTGTTTCTCAGTATATCGGCGGTGTGGAGGATCTGGCTTCCATATTTTCAGGCGGGGTCAAAAAGGATATTGAAGAGCTGATTATCGATGTTGATGACCGGAAGTGCTACAGGAGGGATGTAAGAGTAAACTTCTTTGGAATTCCGGCTGATGTTGTGGTGGATGGCAGCAGGAGCCATTTTCAACTTTCCGGCATATGATAAGGTAATAGTTAACAACAGAGGAGATTAATGGTGTTTGACTTTGATGTTTTCACCGTTGGCGGCTGCGGCCGGGTGGGTCTGCCTCTTTCCATCGCCTTTGCCGGAAAAGGTTTAAAAGTTGTGGCATATGACATTGACAGGGAAAAAATAAGCAGCGTGCAAAAAGGGATTATGCCCTTTTTGGAAGAAGGGTGCGACGAGCGGTTAAAGCTTTTAATCAATAAAAACCTAGTCGCCTCCGGCGATCTCTCGCTTCTTTCCCGGTCAAAATTTGTGATTATTACTATCGGCACCCCTGTCGAAGAGCACTTAAATCCCCAGTATTCTGCCATGAAGAGGTTTTTTATCGATCTTATGCCCCATTTTACAAAAGGACAGTATGTAATTCTGCGCAGCACGGTTTACCCCGGCACTACGGAAAAGATCCATAATCTTTTAAAGGAGAACGGGGTGCTTGTGAACCTGGCTTTTTGCCCCGAGCGGATCGCCGAAGGCAGGGCGTTATGCGAACTGGAAAGCCTGCCCCAGGTGGTTTGCGCTTTTGATCAGGAAACCATTTGGGAAGTGAGCAAGCTGTTTAATTTATTGACTGAAGAGATAGTGATCCTGGATCCCATCGAGGGGGAACTGGCCAAGTTATTTACCAACGTCTGGCGGTACATTCACTTTGCCATAGCCAACCAGTTTTACATGATTGCCAACCAGTACGGGTTGGATTTCTACCGCATTTATGAGGCCATGACCCATAACTACCAGCGGGCCCGGGGATTGCCTAAGCCGGGTTTTACCGCCGGCCCCTGCCTGTTTAAGGACACGATGCAACTGGCCGCTTTCAATAACAACAACTTTTTCCTCGGCCATGCGGCCATGTTGATTAATGAGGGCCTGCCCAATTATATCGTGCAGAAGTTAAAAGAAAAAGTTGACCTGCGCAGTAAAAAGGCCGGTATCCTGGGCATGGCCTACAAGGCTGACTGTGATGACAGGCGGGATTCTCTTGCCTACAAGTTGAGAAAGATTTTAGAACTGGAAGCAAAAGAGGTTTACTGCAGTGATGTTTACGTGCCGGATAGTTCCTTTATCAGCCCGGAGGAGTTGTTGGCGCAGTGCGACGTGGTCATTGTGGCGGCTCCCCACAAAGAGTACAAAGATTTAAAGCTGGCAAAAGATAAGCTGCTCGTTGACGTGTGGAATTTCTACGGCCAGGGAGGAAGGATCTAGTGAAAGTTCTGGTTACCGGGGCGGCCGGCTTTCTGGGCGGCTATCTGGTGGAAGAACTGCTCGAGCACAGTTACGAAGTGGTGGGTGTTGACAACTATGCAAAATATGGGAGGTTGGAGCGGAACTGCGACCGTCATCCCTGTTATCAGTTGGTGGAAGGGGATGCGAAAGATGTCCTGTTGCTGAAGGAACTGGCGGCCGACTGTGACCAGATGGTGGCGATGGCGGCCATGATCGGCGGGATCAGCCTCTTTCATACTTACGCTTACGATCTGCTGGCGGAGAATGAGCGAATTATTGCTTCCACCTTCGATGCCGCCATATGGGCCTTTAAACACAGGCGGCTGAAGAAAATAAACGTTGTTTCTTCTTCCATGGTTTATGAAAACGCAGCGGTTTTTCCCACACCAGAAGGGGAGCAGTTGCGCTGCCCCCCGCCGCAGTCCACCTACGGTCTGCAGAAGCTGGCCTGTGAATACTTTGCCCAGGGCGCCCGGGAGCAGTACGGGTTGCCCTATACCATAATCCGGCCTTTTAACTGTATCGGCATTGGGGAAAAGAGGGCCCGGCTGGACCGGGAAGTGCTGTCCGGCAATGTGAAGCTGGCCATGAGCCACGTAGTCCCCGATCTGGTACAGAAAGTCCTTAAAGGGCAGGATCCGCTGCATATCCTGGGAGACGGCAGCCAGGTCAGGTGCTTTACTTATGGCGGCGATCTGGCCCGCGGAATCAGGCTGGGCCTGGAAAAAGATGAGGCCGTGAACAATGATTTTAACCTTTCCACCCCGGTACCTACCACTGTTCTGGAACTGGCCCGGCTCATCTGGCGGAAGATCAATCCCGGCAAGCCGTTCCGGTATGTTTCCGACCCGCCTTACGCCTACGACGTTAAAAAACGGATTCCCGATGTCAGAAAGGCGAGGGAACTGCTCGGCTTTGAAGCCTCCACCACCCTGGAAGAAGCGCTGGATGAAATTATCCCCTGGATTGAAAAGCAGATAGCGGCAGGTGGCATATGATGTTCTCCAGTCTCAATATTATCATCCCGGTTTACAACGAGGGGGAGAACATTTTGCGAACCCTGGCCGGGATTGCCGAAAACGTGCTCACCCCGCACCGGATTTTAATTATCTATGACTTTGATGAGGACAATACCCTGCCGGTTATCGCCAGGTATTGGAGCGGCAAAAGGAATCTGGAGCTGGTGAAGAACCGCTACGGCCGGGGGGTGCTGAATGCGCTTAAGACCGGTTTTGACGCTGTTGAAGAAGGGGTCCTGCTGGTTGTTATGGCTGACTTCTCGGACGATCTGTCGATTGTGGACGGTATGTTTCAAAAAATAAGCCAGGGTTGTGACATAGTCTGCGGCTCACGTTATATGCCGGGAGGACGGCAGATGGGGGGGCCGCTTTTAAAAAGGTTTCTTTCCAGGCTGGCCGGTGTTTCGTTGCATTACCTGACGGGCATACCGACCCGGGACATCACCAACAGCTTTAAGATGTACCGCAAAAGTGTCCTGGACGCGATTGAGATCCGGAGCAACGGAGGATTTGAAGTGGGGATGGAGATTGTGGTCAAGGCTTTTCTGAAAGGCTATAGGGTTGCCGAGATCCCATCCGTCTGGCGGGACCGGGAAGCCGGGAGGTCCAGGTTCAAGCTTTTTAAATGGCTGCCGAAGTACGTCTACTGGTATCTTTACGCTGTTATGGGGTGGGTGTGGAAGGTGGGGCGGCATGGAGGTTAAAGAACTGTACCGGAACAGGTTTAACCGGGATGAACTGGCCCGGAAGGATAAGCTGTGGCAGATTTTGTGCCGCCATTTTTTTCAGCGCTTCGTACCGGAGGATGCGGTTGTTGTTGACCTGGGGGCCGGGTACTGCGAGTTTGTCAACAATATAAAGGCCCGTTTTAAGTATGCGGTGGACATAAACGAAGATACGAAAGACTTTGCCCGTCCCGGCATAGAGGTATTTAAATCTTCTGCCGCGAGGCTTGAATTTATCCCGGACGGTTCTGTAGATGTGGTGTTCATGAGCAATCTTCTGGAGCATTTGCCTGATAAAGAGGCCGTGTGGGAGGTTCTTTTGGAAGCGCGCCGCATCTGCCGGGCGGGGGGCAGGATGCTGCTCCTGCAGCCGAACGTAAGGTACAGTTGGAGGGAATACTGGGATTTTTTCGACCACCGTATTCCGCTGAGCGACAGAAGCATGGTGGAGGTCCTGGAAATGGCCGGCTTCGCGGTGGTTAAAACGCTGCCCCGGTTCCTGCCCTTGACCACCAAAAGCAGGTTGCCGCAGGCCGGTTTTCTGGTGCGGCTCTACCTGAGGATGCCGCTGCTCTGGAAGGTGTTTGGAAAGCAGATGTTTATTGAGGCGAGGAAACGTGACTGACGTGGTGGGCGGGCAACCCGGTGGGGAAGAAAGGCGGAGTGGCTTCTGCCGCTTCGCAACCGCTTTGCTACCCGGCTGGGGACGCACCGGACGGCACTCGCTGGTGATGCTGCTGCCCTTTGGGCTTTATCTGGTGCTGGTGGCAGGACTGGCTTGCACCAGGAGACCATGGTGCGATGAGGCCTGGTTTGCCAGTTCGGCTGTAAACCTGGTAAGACACGGGTTTATGGGAAATACCTGCCTTGTTTCCCAGGGCATCTGGCAGAACCTCGATCACTATACCTACTGGCAACCTCCCGTTTATTTCCTCATGGAGGCGCTGATCTTTAAGCTGTTTGGCACCGGCCTCTTTCAGGTGCGCCTGATCAGCATCTTCTGGGGACTGGCAGGGCTGGTGGCGGTTTACTGGCTGGCCAGGGAGCTTTTTAACGGCAGCCGGCGGCTGATTTTTCTATCGCTTTTGCTGGTGGGCACCAATTTTTATTACTTAAGGGGGGCTGCCGACGGCCGCATGGATCTGACGGCTGCTTCCCTTTCCCTGATCGGCCTTGCTTTTTATCTTGTTTTACGGGAAAAGAACTTCGGCCGGGCTGTTTTTTGGGGCAACCTGTTTGTTTGCCTCTCAGGTTTAACCCACCCTAACGGCGTACTGGGCTTGTTTGTGCTGTTCTTTCTTATTGTTCGTCTGGATCACCGGAAGATCAGCCCGGGCATCGTCCTGGCCGCCCTCGTTCCTTACCTCCTGGGAGCGGCGGGGTGGGGCGCATATATCCTTCAGGATGTGGCGGCTTTTAAATCTCAGTTTTTCGGCAGCGCCTTCCGGCCGGAGACCGCCACTTGCGTGAACGGTCTCAAGTGGGCTGCGGTTTATGCAGAAATGGCCCACCGCTATTTCGGCCTGGTGATCCGTGGCGGAGGCACGGTGGGGATGCTGGCCTACGCGGCGGTGCCCTTCTGGGTGTTTTTGTTTGCCGGCCTGGCCGGGGGCTTCTTTTTAAAGGATAAAAGGCTATGGTATATGCTGGTTTTGTATTTTCTGGGGCTGATGTTTTTCATTGCTAACAAAACCTCCTGCTACCTGGTCTGGATTGTGCCCCTTTTTCTTCTAAACCTGGCTGGTGTTGTGCATGCGGTCAGATGGAAAGGGTTCTTTAAGCTGATTTTGGTTCTGATTCTCAGCTATATTATTTTGTTTTCGGTTGGAGGAACGGTTTACGCCATGGCGCAGAACACCTACTGCAACGAGTACTTAAGCGACCTGGAGCATTTTGCCGGGCAGCATTACAAGGGCGGGAAGATTTACGGAAGAGGGGAACTGGCCTTTTTCTTTAATTTCGACGACGGCATTGTGCAGGACGATCCCCGGCTGGGTTTTTATACCGGTGTCAAACCGCGGTATTTCGTGGTGGATGATGATTACCGGCGGTGGTTTGCCCGGTTTAAGAAGGAAGAACCGGCGGTATGGGAACACATCGAGCGGAACCTTTCGCGGGATTATATTGAGGTTTTTGCTGGCACCTATTACACGTTCTACGAGCGGACACCATGAAATTTTGGGGGTATTGCGGTGAAAAGGATATGCGTTTTAGGTCTTGGTTATATCGGCCTGCCTACAGCCAGCATTCTGGCCACGAATGGCTACCAGGTGCTGGGGGTGGATATAGACCCCCAGGTGGTACGTATTGTCAACAGCGGCGGGCTGCCCGTCGGAGAGCCCGGTTTGAAGACGATTGTAAAGGCGGCCGTTGGTTCGGGTCAATTGCGGGCGGCCTGCCGGACGGAACCGGCCGATGCTTTTATTATTGCGGTGCCGACGCCGGTAACGGCCGGAAAGGAAGCCGACCTGCGGTTTGTTGAGGCGGCTGCGGAAAGTGTTGTCCCTGTCCTGGCCCGGGGGAACCTGGTGATCCTGGAATCCACTGTACCGCCCGGGACGACGAGGGACCTCCTGGTACCCTGGCTGGAGCGTTCCGGCCTGAAGGCAGGGGAGGATTTTTTTGTGGCCCACTGCCCGGAAAGGGTGCTGCCGGGGCGGATTTTGAAGGAACTGATTGAGAACAACCGGGTTATCGGCGGCATTGACCCTCCTTCGGCTATGCTGGCGAGGGAAATTTACAGCCGTTTCGTGGAAGGAGAAATCTTTCTGGTCGATGCCACTACTGCTGAGATGGTCAAACTTATAGAGAATACCTACCGGGATGTAAATATTGCCCTGTCCAACGAACTGGCTTTAATTTGTACCCGGCTGGGGATCAATGCCTGGGAGGTAATCAGGCTGGCCAATTTCCACCCCCGGGTGAGACTGCACCTGCCTGGTCCCGGCGTTGGGGGGCACTGTCTGGCGGTGGACCCCTGGTTTATCGTGCACAAGTTTCCGGCCGAAAGCAGGCTGGTTGCCTTGAGCCGGCAAACCAACGATAACATGCCCGGTCATGTAATGAAGGAGTTGGCCGGGATTTTAAACGGGATTGAAAGACCGAAGGTAACGGTTTTGGGAGTGAGCTACAAGGCCAATGTAGACGATGCCAGGGAGAGCCCGGCTTTGAACATTATCCGCCAACTGGCGGAAAGAAATATTGATTTTGCCGTTTATGATTCCCACGTGAAGGACTTTCCGGGAGAACTGGTAAGTCTTACCGAGGCCTTCCGCAGTTCCGACTGTGCCCTGATTGTGGCCGACCACGAAGAATTCAAGTATCTTCACCCGCAGGAACTGGGGAAATTGATGCGCCGCCGCACGGTGTTCGACACCCGTTGCTGTCTGGATCACGGTCTATGGAAAGCGCATGGCTTTACCGTGCACGTTTTAGGTGTGGGCGGCGGCGAAACAAACGGACAGTTCTCTGTCACACGATAAGGGGTTGTTTTCAGGGATGAAAAAAGTATTGTTAAAAGGCAAACAGGTTGTGGTGGAAGATGTTCCCGCTCCTGTGCCGGGCGAGAAGGAGGTGCTGGTGGCTGCTGCTTATTCGCTGCTCAGCAGCGGCACCGAGAGGGCAGCCCTGCGGAGCAGGGCTGCAGGTCTGATGGAGAAAGCCCTGGGTGACCCCCGGCTGGTCCGGATGGGCTGGCAGATGCTTCGCCAGCAAGGCATCAAGCGGTTGTGGCGGACGGTGCAGGAACAGGCTGCCGGGCCTGTTCCGCTCGGCTATAGCCTGGCGGGCCGGGTGGTGACCGTCGGCCGCCTGGTGAATGACTTAAGTCCGGGGGGAAGAGTGGCTTGCGGCGGGGCGCAATACGCCCACCATGCGGAACTGGTGACAGTGCCCCGCAACCTGGTAGCCAGGGTACCGGCCGGGGTTGATTTAAAGGAAGCGGCTTTTACCACCGTAGGAGCCGTCGCCATGCAGGGCTTGAGGCGGGCCGGTCTGCAGTTCGGCGAGACGGTGGTTGTTACCGGGCTGGGCCTGTTGGGGCTTCTGGCGGTGCAGTTGGCTAAAGCAGCAGGCTACCGGGTGGCGGCCCTGGACGTGGACGGGGAAAGGGTGGCGCTGGCTGCCGGGCTGGGGGCGGACTTGAGCCTGCCGGCCGGGGAGGCGGACGTGGTCCGGGAGGTAAATGCCTTTACCGGGGGTCTGGGGGCCGATGCGGTAATCATTTACGCTGCTGCGGAAAGCCCGGAGCCGGTCAACCAGGCCTTCGACCTTTGCCGCCAGAAGGGAAAGGTGGTGGGGGTGGGAGTTTTCGGCATGAACTTCGACCGGGAAAAAATGTACCGCAAAGAGCTGGATTTCCTGATGTCCACCTCTTATGGGCCGGGGCGCTACGACCCTTGTTACGAGGAAGAGAGTATCGATTACCCTGTCGGTTATGTGCGCTGGACGGAAAACCGCAATTTTCAGGAGTTTCTGCGGCTTTTGGAACTGGGGAAAGTGCGGACCGGGCCGCTGGCCGGCGCGGTTTTTTCCCTGGAAAGAGCCGGCGACGCTTATCAACTGCTGGCCGGTGAAAAAAAGCCGCCGGGCATTCTCCTGGAGTATCCCTCTTTTAATAAAAGCGAATTTATTCCTGCTGTTTTGCCGGTGAAACCTGACCCGGAAGAGCCGGCCTCCGGATTAACGGCTGTCGGGGGGAAAATCAGGGTGGCCGTAGTGGGAGCCGGCAGTTTTGTGGGGCAGACTCACTTGCCCAACCTGGCTTCGCTTCCGGAACATTTTCACCTCCGGGCGGTGGTTACCGCCCGTGGCGAGAAGGCTGCTTTACTGGCCCGCAAGTACGGCGCCGGCTACGCATCTGCCGATTATCAAGAGGTGCTCGACGACCCGGCGGTGGACCTGGTTTTGATCGGCACCCGGCATAATCTGCACCACTCTATGATAATGCAGGCTTTAGAACGGGGAAAGGCTGTCTTCAGCGAGAAACCCCTTTGCCTGACTGCTGCGGAACTGGCGGATATCCGAAAAAAAGCAGCGGAAACCGGGCTGCCGGTGTTTGCCGGCTTTAACCGCCGCTACGCTCCCCTGATGGTAAAATTGAAAGCCATGCTTGCCTCCCTGCCGCGTCCTTACTGCATCCACCACCGCGTAAACGCCGGCTTTGTGCCGGCCGATCACTGGAGCCAGGATCCGGCCGCCGGCGGCGGCCGGATCATCGGTGAAACCTGCCATTTTTTTGACCTGTTTCTTTTCCTGGTGGATCGTCCGGTGGTAGAAATTCAGGCCGCCGCTGTGCCGGTTGACGGGCGGGCAGTTGTGGCCAGGGACAATATAGCGGTGCAGGTGCAGTTTGCCGACGGTTCTCTGGCCGGTTTGCTTTATACCTCTCTAGGGCACAGGGCGTTGCCCAAGGAAAGGCTGGAATTATTTGCGGCAGGGAGAAGTTTTGTTCTGGACGATTACTGTACCCTGGAAGTGTATGGCCTGGATGGGGAGGGGAGAGAAAAAATCAGGCTTAAAAAACAGGAGAAAGGGTGGCGCGAGGAGTTGGTTGCCCTGGCCGGTTACCTCGGTGGCAGGCGGGACGGAACACAGGTCATACGCCAGGGATTTGCGGCCATGGAGATAACACTGGCGGTTAATGATCTGATTTTAGGCAGTAAATTGCCTCCGGTGCCCGGAGAAACATATTAAGTGGCTTTGGCCCACAACGCTTCCGAGGCCGACGGTTTGTCGCCCGTCGTCTTTCGGCGTTTAAGTGGAATTATCTTGCTTCTCATGATAAAATGGGAACAGGTGAAACATTCTTTTGGAGTGGCGAAAAGTGGAGAAGATACGTATAGCTCTTGCCCAGGTCCGGTCTGAAACCGGCCGGGTGAGAGAAAATATGGAAAAGATCGCCCTGTTTGCCGGCCAGGCCGCCGCCCAAAAGGTGGACATTATTTGTTTTCCTGAAATGTGCATACAGGGGTATAGCTGTACGAAGGCACATTTAACCGCCGAGCCGGTTCCCGGCGAAAGCTCGCAGGCTGTCGCCGGACTGGCCCGGGAAACCGGCATGGTAATACTGGCCGGGATGGCGGAGAAGTCCGGCAGCGGGAAACCTTTTGTTACCCAACTGGTCGCTTTTCCGGACGGCGCGGTGCAAAAATACAGAAAAACCCACCTGGGCAAAAGCGAGCGGTCTTACTTTACGGCTGGTGAGGATTTTCCTGTTTTTGCAGTGGACAGGGCCGGTTTCGGCGTCCAGATCTGCTGGGACTTGCACTTTCCTGAAGTGACGGCAATTTATTCTTTAAAAAATGCCGAAATTATCTTTGCTCCTCACGCTTCGCCGGTAATAGCAGGGGACAGGAGGGACATCTGGTTGAAATACTTGCCGGCCCGGGCTTATGATAACGCAGTATATATAGCGGCCTGTAACCTTGTCGGCGATGACGGGGACGGCCAGGTTTTTTGCGGAGGCGCGCTGGTTGTTGATCCGAAGGGTAATGTGGTGGCGGAGTCTTTCCGGAACCGGGAAGAACTGCTGGTGGTCGACCTTGATCCGGCCCTGATCAACAAAATCCGGCAAAAAGAATCCGGTTCCATGCGTTACAGTTTTTATCTGGAAAACAGGAGACCTGAACTTTATGAAGAACTGGTGAAGAAAGGGTAACATTGCCCGGGCAGGGATAACAGGAATCTGTGATTGGCGGACTGATTTATGGTAAACTTGTTTTGGTGAAAATATGGGAGAGAAAGGTGCTGGTAAGTTATGCTCATAAATGAGGAATTGTTTGCTATTCTTGTTTGTCCGGTATGTAAAGTTTCTCTTGAAAAAAGGGACGGCGGTATTTTCTGCTCAGCTTGTTACCGGTTATACCCGGTAAGGGATGGGATACCGATAATGCTTGTAGAAGAAGCGGAGATTCTCAAGCCATAATAAAAGTATTTTTGCAGGAGGTATAAATCAAGTAAATGAATATTCATGTTGATCCCAAGGTGGACCTCCACTGGGATGATAGCCATGTCCTCCCGCCAGTTATTTATCCCGACCTCGAGTTCTTATTCCAGCGAATGACCGAAAAAACTCTGGATGTGGCTTACCGGCCCGGGGCACGGTTTCTGGACATAGGTTGCGGCCGGGCGGTAGATGCCTCCGCACTTTTGCGGAAAGGGATGACTGGTGCAGGAGTGGAACTTTCGGATCGAATGCTCGAATGCGCGCAGGCCCATCTGGCCGATGCAGGGCTTCAAATGTGTTTGGTAAGGGCCTTTGGAGAAACTCTTCCCTTTTCCGATAATTCTTTTGATGTGGTGATCTGTAAAGGAGCCCTGGATCATTTTTTTGATCCGGCTCATTCTGTGAGAGAAATGGCACGCGTCGCCCGTCCTGACGGTTGGGTGGTGATCAGTATCGCTAATTTTGAGAGCATGGGTTTTCGTTTGGGCCGGGCTCTGGACCGCTTTCTGGCTCGTTTCCAGCCGAAACGTGATGCCGCTCCGCGGTTGTGGGATTTACCTCATGACCATACCATCCGTACCAGCTTTCCTCTTCTTTGTCAGTTGGTTAGTCCTTATGTCGAGATAGAGCGGGTTTGGGGTGTTTCTCTTTTTTTTGGCTTTCCTTACTGGAATATCTTTCTTAAGCGTCTTCCCCGCCCTCTTGCTTTTGGGATTTTGCGCATTATAGATCGTTTTGCCTCTATAATGCCTTTTTTTGCTGATGTTTTGGTGCTGCGGGGGCGACCCCGGCGGCCGTTACCTGCCCGGATGCCTTCTGGGCGTAAAGTACCAGGCTTTTCCCCAGAAACGGATCCAGCCGCCGCTCCAGGTATTTAAGGAAGGGGCGGGGAGCGCTTTCCACCCAGTTTAGCCAGCGAAAGTAAAGGCTGGGAATCAGGGAATTCTCCCGGTGGAGACGGAAAAGGCAGCGTAGAAACCAGTAAGGAGAGTGAAATGCATGGCGCCTGTCACAATTGTAAACCCTTAGGTTGAATTTTTGCAGCAGTTTTTTTAGTTGTTTTTCAGTAAAGATGCGAATATGACCGCCGGGGTGGCTGTAATTTTTGTCTAATTTCCAGTAAACAACTTCAGTGAGCCAGGTGGGGACGGAGAGCCCCAGTGTGCCCCCCGGTTTTAATACTCTGGCCAATTCTGCCGTAGCCTGTATCTCGTCATCGACGTGTTCCAAAACCTCGGAGCAGATTATCCGGTCGAAAGTGGCGTCTGGAAACGGAAGGTGGAGGGCGTCGGCCTGCAGAACCAGGTAAGGACTGTTGGTTTCCCCTCTGTTGTCCATTGTTTTAAGCATAAAGAGGTTTTTAAGCAAGACTTCTCGATCCATATCCATGGCAAAAACCTGGCAGCCGGGGTATTCTGTCAGGGTCCAGGCGTGTCTTCCTTCCCCGCATCCTACATCAAGAATTGCATCTCCCGGCCTTACATCCAGAAATTTTGGGTTAACGGTGATCATTTAATACCTCCTGATAAAATTTAGTGACTTCTCTGGCTGCATGTTCCCAGGTGAAATATTTTTCTACCCGTTCCCGTCCCGCTTTGCCCATTTCTTCGCGTGTATCTTTATGTTGCAATAGGAAACGTATTGCTTCAGCAAGCGCCTGGGGTTCCATGGGTGGTACCAGCAGTCCTGTTTTGCCGTGAGCTATCACTTCCGGCAAAGCCCCGCCGGTGGTGGAAACTACCGGTGTCCCGCAGGCCATGGCTTCGGCGGCGGGAAAACCGAATCCTTCGTATACTGAGGGGACAATAGCTAAGGCGGCAGTGTTATACTGGCGTGTTAGTTCTTCCGGAGGAAGGTACCCGGTAAATTCTATGCGGTTTTCCAGCCCCAGCTCTTTTTGTAACCGGTAGGCGTATTTGTTTTTGTTTATCTTATCTACTATAGTTAGTTTTATTTCAGGGGGCAACGTTTTAAGCGCCTCGAATAAGTACAGCACTCCTTTTTTACGGTCTTCGGTGTTGGTTACCAGAAGCAGCCGGTTTGGGTCGCGGGGCAGGCCTAAAGGCTGGAACAGCTCTGTGTCTACCCCATTGTAAATGACCCGGATGCCTTCCCGAGGTACATTATACACTTCTGTAATGGCTTCCCGGGCAGCCTCGGAAACCGTGATGAGTCCGTCTAAACGGGGAACAACCTGGTTTTGCATGTGGGTAAAGCTGAAGAATTTCCAGACCCGGAGCCGTTCCCGGATGTTTCGCGCCTGCTGCAAATAAGCTTTGCGGTCAATCGGCAGGGGATGATGGAGAGTGGTAACCACGGGTACCCAGCGGCGCAAGGCTAAGAGACCATAGCCTAAAGATTGGTTGTCGTGGACAAGGTCGAATTTTCCCGCTTCCAGTTGGTGGCGGAGAAAGTAATAAGCGCGCAGGGTAAAGGTTAGCGGTTCGGGAAAATTTCCAGTCCGGATAGCCAGCCATTCACCGAAAGAAATGGGGTTTAGAATTCGCCGCGGGGGTTGAGGAAGAAAACGATCATAGGCATCCCAAACGGAAGGTAATTTCTTGATCGGGATTCCGTCCAACGGTGCGAGATAAGGCGGGCCGTTTATAACTATAACCCGGTGACCTAAACGGCTCAGTTCACGAACGAGGTACCAGGTATAAATACCCTGTCCCCCGCAGGTCATGTTTCCCCGGTAAGTTAGGAAAGCGATGTTTAGGGGTTGATCTTTTAAAAACTTATTTTTTTTCTGGTTGTTTGAAGGGCGCCTGAAATTGAACAAAATTTACCACCGCCTGCAAGAAAATGAATTTTATAAGCACAACCTTATCCCGTAAATAGTAACGGTTCAATAAGAAAGCCCGGAAGGGCTATTTTGACTCATAGCGTGACAGGCTCCGATTTTTTATACTTCGCTGAGCAGGCGGCTGTTTATTTTGGGGCTTCAAGATAATCGTGATTTATCTTGATGGGGGCTCCTGCACAGGGCCTTTCTGGTTGGACAGAGGTGCCTACCAGCAGATAATACGGGGTATATCCTGGATCATAGCCAGGAAAGTGCAATTATCTGTAAAAAGAACCGGGTTATACAATTCGCCACGAACGGTCAAATTTCCTTTCAAAATCTTTCTAAAAAAATTGCTGCTTTTAAAGTTGTATAAGAATTTTGAATATATAAGGCGTGTATTATAAAAAAATTTTATTTCTTATATAAAAGGATATTATAAGACAGCTAACGAATAGTGAAAAAATCCGGGCATTGGGATGATGTATTGAATTGTCAGGAACAAATGATTTTGGGGAGGGATGTTGATGAGTCCGAGAATAACTATATTATTGGCGGGCGGTATTACCGGCGCCCTGGCTGTATTACTGGTAAAATACGGCAACCCGCCCAATATGGGTTACTGCATTGCCTGTTTCTTGCGGGACATAGCCGGCAGCCTGGGCCTGCACCGGGCGGCGGCAGTTCAGTACCTGCGCCCGGAGATCCCGGGTCTGGTGCTGGGCGCTTTTGCTGCTTCTATTTTTACCAGGGAGTTTAAAGCCCTCGGCGGTTCTGCTGCTCTTACCAGGTTTGTACTCGGCTTTTTTGTAATGCTCGGGTTACTGGTGTTCCTGGGCTGCCCCTTGCGAATGATCTTGCGCATGGCCGGCGGTGATCTAAACGCGCTGGTAGGCTTACTCGGCCTGGTGGCCGGGGTGGTTCTGGGTATTGTGTTTTTACGCAGAGGCTTTTCGCTGGGTAGAGCTTTTGTCCAGACGAAGGCAAATGGCTACATTTTTTTAGGCATAATGGTGGTTTTTTTGATTTTTTTACTTGTGAGACCTTCGTTTATTTTCTTCAGCGCAGAAGGACCGGGCTCCCTGCGCGCCCCTCTGGCCTTTGCCCTTGGCGCCGGTATTATCGTCGGGTTTTTAGCGCAACGTTCCAGGTTGTGTCTGGTTGGCGGGATAAGGGATTTTATTCTTTTCCGGGATTTTTACCTGCTTTACGGTTTTCTGGCTATACTGGCGGTTGCGCTGGCCGGTAATTTGATTTTGGGGAATTTTAAAGCCGGCTTTGCAGGCCAGCCGATCGCTCATAATGACGGTCTTTGGAACTTTCTCGGGATGGCTATGGGGGGATTCGGCTCGGTTCTTTTGGGTGGCTGTCCTTTGCGCCAGCTGGTTTCCGCCTCCGAAGGGAATACCGATTCGGCCGTGACGGTGCTCGGCTTTTTACTTGGAGCGGCGTTTGCCCATAATTTCGGTCTGGCGGCCAGCCCCAAGGGAGTGCCTGCCGGCGGCCAGGTAGCGGTTGTCCTGGGGCTGGTAGTGGTTTCGCTGATTGCCTTTTTCAGTTGCCGGACGGGAGTTTCCAAACAGGAGGTGATTGCTGGTGAAGGAGATAGAGGAAGTAATTGATGCGCGGGGTCTACTCTGTCCTGAGCCGGTCTTGATGGTAAAAAGGAAAATGGAGAAACGAAGCGAGGGTACGATCAAAGTATTAGTAAATACTGCTCCGGCCAGGGAGAATATTTCCCGCCTTGCCCGCAATCAGGGCTGGCAGATAACGATTGCGGCAGCGGGGGAGGACTGCCTGATAACCCTGGTGAAGTAAGCGCTTAAGAGCCGGAGAAAGCCTTTATAATAACGGCGGCTTCTTCCAGCCTGTTCTCCGGCACCCATATTTCCAAACCAACTGCGGGGCCCATTATTATATTGGGCTCCTTATATTTTTTGGCGGTAAGAATCCCTTCACCTTCCAGCAGTCCGCAGATCATGTCGGCTTCCATTTCATTTCGAACGTTAAACAGCCGGGCCCATTTCGTAGTCATTTACCCCACCTTTTTTGGGTGTTATCGGCCGAACGGAAATATGATTAGTTCTGATTATATTATGTGGTAGATTTGCAGGCAATCCTTTTAAGAAATTCTTTTTAAAAAACCTTTGGGGTTATAAGTCAGGATGTACCGTTCACGGCTGCTGTCCACAACGAAATTGGTGTTTTCTTTTAAAAACTCTTCTACTGCCGCCAGCGGTCCGTCATAATCCTTACCGATTCCGTCACCCGGCCTGAACAGGTCCATGATTCCGTCTTCAACGATTAAATAACTGTTGACGCTGACAAAATTCGCATATGTCCTTAAATCGGTGAGAACCTGTTCCTTGTGATGATCACCGTCGTGTATTAGCAGGACGGATTTATCCCTGCACAGTGCGATGATCTCGGCTATTGTTTCAGGTGCTGAACTGGGCCCGGTGATAGTTACGATCCGTTCATGTTCTACCATGTAGCAGGAACGGTCAATGTCGATCGAGACAACCTTCCCTTTGCCCAACAATACCAGCAGGTCGGCGAAATACCTGGTGCTGCCGCCGTACCTGCTGCCGATTTCAATAATAATATCAGGCTTCACTTCGTAGATAATCTCCTGGTACACCCAGGCATCGAGGGGATTTTTAAGAGCCGGTACCCCCATCCAGGAGACCTTGTTGAACACGATATGGCGGTGGTGATAGAATAACCACTGCCGCAGCGTCAACCGGTTAAGGCGGCGGTATTCTTTTCGCATCGGGCGCAGCTTCCTGATTGCGAGCCTGAATAATATTGCCGGGTTGCTGAAAAGGAGCAAAACGGCCTGCCATAGTTTTTTGGTCAAGGCGAACACCTCCCGCAATTTAGCTGTATATGGCGCAGAACACAGATCCTGTTTTATAGAATATCTTCCGGGAGGCGCTCTTGTGCATATACTTTTTATTTAACAAGCAGGACTTTTGTAGCCAATTATTTGTTTTTTGCGGTGGGATGGTTTATACTGATGAAGAGATTTGTTTTCAGGTATCAAATACAGATAGTATAGAGAAGGAAAATTGATGAACCTGCCCAGGCGTCTGGCCGCTCTGGCCGGTTATGTGCCACACGGTTCTATTGTGGCGGACATCGGCACCGACCATGCTTTTTTGCCTGTTTATCTGGTGAAGTCCGGTGTTTGCCCGAGGGTGATTGCTACCGATGTAAACCCGGGGCCTTTTGCGGCTGCTGAAAAAGTGGTAACGACATACCATTTGCAGGACAAAATCGATCTTCGCTGCGGAGACGGGCTGCGGGTGCTGCAGCCGGGTGAGGCGCAGGTGCTGATAGTGGCTGGCATGGGCGGCGGTACAATCAGGGATATTCTGGCAGTAGTTCCGGCAATGTTGAATCAGATCCGGAGGTTGATTCTTCAGCCCATGGTAGACGCCGGTGATTTGCGGGCTTGGCTGGTGGAAAACGGCTGGCTGCTGGCAGACGAGATGCTGGTAGAGGAAAACGGGCGGATTTATGTTGTTATACTGGCAGAGCCCGGTACTGAGCAGGTGCGGGATCCGTTGCTCCTGGAACTGGGTCCGCGGCTGTTGGAAAAAAGGGACCCGCTGCTGCTGGTTTACCTGGAAGAAATAATCAGACGCCATCAGCATGTGTTGTCTGAACTGGCCCGGAGCAGCAGTACGGGAGCGCGGCGAAAAGTCCGGGAATTAGAAGTCAAGTTGGCCAGAACTGAAAATATTTATAATTATCAGGGACGCCGGTAGGAAGAATGGTTTTGTTATAGAGGGGGAGCGGAATGGCGGTAAAATGCCAGGCTGTATTTAGATTGATTGAGGAGTTTGCCCCGTTATCGTTGGCTGAAAAATGGGACAACGTCGGCCTGCAACTGGGCGACCCGCTGGCAGAAACGAATAAGATCCTGTTGACCCTGGATGTTAACAAGACTGTGGCAGAGGAGGCATTGGATCAAGGAGCGGGGTTGATTATAAGCCATCACCCGCTTTTCTTCAAGCCGGTGCGCAGGCTGTCTTTTGATTTGCCTTCCGGTGAACTGGTGGCTTTTCTTATCCGCAGTTATATTACGGTTTATACCGCCCATACCAACCTTGACGGCGCGGCGGGAGGAGTCAGTGCCGTACTGGCCGGCCGGCTGGGTTTAGAAAATCTTACAGTACTGAGCCCGGCTGCTTCTCGTCGATACGTAAAGCTGGTTGTTTTTGTGCCTTCAGGCCATGAAGATGCTGTGCGGGATGCTCTGACCGGTGCCGGGGCCGGATGGATTGGGAATTACCGCGACTGTACTTTTCAGACCAGAGGCACAGGTACTTTTCGTCCCCTAACCTGCGCCAGTCCTTTTATCGGTCGCCAGGGGGAACTGGAACAGGTGGAAGAAATCCGTCTGGAGACCATTATACCTGTTGAGAAAACCGGGATGGTGGTGGAAGCGATGCTTGAAGCCCATCCTTACGAAGAAGTGGCTTACGACATTTATTCTTTAGCAAACCCGGAAGCGGCTGTTGGTCTCGGCCGGCTGGGCCGGCTGCCGGAGCCGGTTTCCTTCCGTAAGCTTGTTGAACATGTTAAAGCAGTGCTGGGACTGGAGGAGGTTAAGGCAGGAGGCTTGCCGGAACGGGTGGTGAAGAAGGTTGCCGTGTGCGGCGGGGCAGGGGCCGAGTTGTGGCCTTTAGCCCTGCAAAGCGGGGCGGATGTTTTGGTTACCGGCGATATTAATTACCATACGGGACAGGAGATGCTGGCGGAAGGGATAAATTTTATTGATGCCGGCCACCATGCTACTGAACGAGTTATCCTGCCGGTGTTGAGCAGGTACCTTGAGGAAAGTTGCCGGGCGGGCGGTCTTGAGGCGCAGGTTTTGATTTCGCAGGTTAATACAAACCCATTTACTTACTTTTAGGATAGGAACTTTTCCTATCCTTTATCAATTTATTGGGAGATGTGCATATGCCTGATGTGAAATTGTTGTGGGATATCCAGATGTTGGATGAACAGCGAAAAGAACTGGAATCGAAATTGAAAGAAGGAGAGTTGTTAGAAGAATTAAAATCCTTAAAAAATCTCATTGAGGCGGGCAAGTTACAATTTAAAAACCTGAAGGAGGAGTATCTAAAACTAAAAAAAGAGTTGCATTTGAAGGAGCATGATTCGGAGTCTATTGGGGAACAAATTAAAGTCATCGAGCAAAAACTTTATGGCGGGGTTATTACAAGCGCAAAAGAAATAGAGAAAAACAGTATGAAATTAGAAGAACTAAAGGCCAGGTTGAAACAAGAAGATGATGTTGCTCTTGCTTTAATGGAAAAGCAAGAAAGCATGCGCTTGCAACTGGAAGCTTTAGGTGCCGAACTGGCTGAAAAAACAGAGTCTTTTCGCCGTTTGCATGGATCCTACCTGGCTATTCAACAAAACTACCGGTCTTCCCTTGCTCAAATCCCACTGATGAGGCAGAAACTTTTAGACATGGTGGAAACGGGATTATGGCAGAAGTATCTGGAAATGAAGAAGAAATTTTCTGATCCTCTGGCCAAAGTGGAGAAGGGAACCTGCCAGAAATGCCGGGTTGGGGTTTCTTTTCACGACTTGCGTTACTTAAAAGAAGGAAAAGATCTGGTACATTGCAGTCATTGTGGTCGAATACTATATTGGGAAAAGTGAAGAGCGCGGCAGTAATAAGGCGATGACAATCAAAATGGCAGGGATTAGCCGCCTGGATGCACTTGAAGGCGGGATTGCGGCAAGTAGATGCGGCGGCTCCTCTCATAGTGTAAAATTGTTGTAGGATAAATAAAAACAAGAGACAACCTTTTTGGTAAAATGGTAAGTAACCAAACAAACCAAACCAGAAAGGGGCTG
>JAGUVT010000027.1 GCA_020062745.1 Deltaproteobacteria bacterium | reverse complement strand
TAACACAGGCTTAACATTTATCATTGATAATAAAACTATACTTTTTAAGCACTGTAAAAAAAGAAAACTTTCATTAACGGGGGAAGCAAAATGAAAATCGCCGCTATTTCGGACATCCACGGCAACCTGCCGGCCTTTCAGGCCGTCCTGGCGGATATTGAAAAACAAGGCGCGGACCGGATCTTTTGCGCCGGGGACCTGGTGGGATACGGCCCGCAGCCAAACGAAGTAATCGCCCTGATCAAAGAAAAAAATATAACCACGACATTGGGAAACTACGACGACGCCGCCTGCTTTGAGCGCATCGTTTGCGGCTGTGACTACAAAGAAGAAAGAGAACAACTGCTGGGAGAGCGCTCCTTGAGCTGGACAAAAGAACACCTGGCGCCAAAATCAAGGGGGTTCTTACAAAACCTGCCCTTCCAGCTTTACTTCTCCGCCGGAGCGCTCAACATTCTGATCGTGCACGGCAGCCCGCGCCGGTTAAACGAATACCTGTACGAAGATTTCCCGGAAAGCGAGTTAATAGAAATGCTGGTTCAAAACAACGCCGACATTTTAGTCTGCGGACACACGCACCTTCCCTACCACCGCCGGCCCGGCGACAGGCACGTGATCAACGCCGGCAGCGCCGGCCGGCCGAAGCACGGCGACCCGGACGCCGTCTACGCCCTGCTGGAAATAACCGGCGCCGCCGTCCGGGTGGAATTGCGCAAGGTCGGCTATGACTACGAGGCGGCAGCAAAAGCGACCGAACAATCCGGCCTGCCGGCGGAGTTTGCCGCTCAGCTCCGCACGGGCAAGTAGACAGGGAAACACACATTATGCCGCAGTGGAAACATCCAGCGCACATTTGGAGCGTCGCTTGAGTTAAGGCCCGAAGCAAGTCTTAGTTCTGTCGGTGCGAAGCATATGAGCTCAGCGGAACTGGCAAGCAGCATTTTGCAACATCTTCTTAGTTAGCTGCTAAAGCTGCCGGCGTATGGAAAAATCATAAAGGTGCTTTAAGGCCCGCACCGCCCGGTGTACACTGCTGTAAACCGGTATACCGGCCTGGTACAAAAGATTATAGGATTCCCGGCTCATGAGCGGAATGTTCATCACGGCCGCCAGCGGCTTTTTTATTGCCGGCGCCAACTCCGTCAGCCATTCAGCGAACTCCTCCACCATAAACAGCCGGCGCCCCAAAAACGTGGGCGCGCCGCCTACCACCAGGACCAAATCCACGCCAGGGTCCTGCGCCACGACCAGCAAAGACTGCCGGAATACTTTCGGCACGATGGAGCCAAAACCTGTGTCCACAGGGTTCTGCCAGCTCGTGCCGGCTCCGGGCATAATCTCCCGCAGTTTCTTTTGAGTTTCATCGCTTAAGGTAGCCAGCTCAAACCCGAAGCTCTCGCAGGCGTCGGCGCCGGAAACGCCGGCCCCGCCCTGGGAAGTAAAGACAGCCATTCTTCTGCCTGCAAGGTTTTTGTTTCGCAGGTAATAAAAAGCCGCCGCCGCGTCCACCAGTTCCTCCAGGTCGCCCACCGAAACCACCCCGGTCTGTTTAAACATCCCTTCCCATATCCGGGCCGAACCGGCCAGCGCCCCGGTGTGGGAAGCGGCGGCACGGCTGCCGGACCGGCTGACGCCGGCCTTATAAACAATCACCGGTTTATCAACTTTCCGCAGCGCCTCAAAAAACGCGCGCGGCCGGCGCACACCCTCCAGGTAGCTGATAATTATCTTCGTTTCCTGATCTTCGCCGAGGTAAGCCGCCAGTTCCTCCGGCCCCACGTCGAGGGCGTTGCCGATACTGACCAGCTTGGACGCGTACATACCCCGCTCTTTCAAAAGAAGTTCAAAAAAGGCCGTTATCGAGCCGCTCTGGGCAAAACCGCCGATAATACCGGAACCTGGTTCCTGCTGCGGAAAAAAGGCCACCCCCCCGCCCGGCGAATAAATGCCGATGCAGTTGGGACCAATCAGGCGAATGTTCTGCTGCCTGGCGACGGCTAGTATTTCCGTCTCCTTCGCCTGCCCTTCCGGTGTCCCCAGTTCACTGTAGCCGGAAGTGAGCACCACCGCCCACCGGGCGCCGGCAGCCCCGGCTTCCCTCAGCACCTGCGGCACAAGTGACGCCCCGACCGCCACCAGAACCAGGTCCAGCGGTCCGCCGGCGCCCGCGTCTTTTAAAGAAGGATAAACGGGCAATCCGTCGATCTCCTCAATTTCCGGGTTCACCAGGCAGATCTCGCCGCTGTAACCGATCCCCCGCAGCGACTCCAGCATCAGACGGCCGGGGTGGGTAAGGCTCCGGGAGACTCCCACAATAGCCAGGCGGCGGGGCCGGAAAAGGCTTTCCCACAATTCTTCCGGTACCGGCGGATTCTCTTCTTCCGCCTTTTCCCCGGCGCCGGGCTTTAAAGTAACCAGGGCGTCCACCACCACCGGCCGCCCTTCAACAATTAAAACGGGATTGGCATCGACACTTTCGACGCCAAGCACATCTCCCAATCTCCCAAGGCCGGCCAGCAACCCGGCCAAAGCCTCGCGATCCACCGGGACCTCGCCCCGGAAAGAATCAAGAATCTTGCGGCCCCTGAAATCATCAAGCATATCCAGGGCTTCCTCCCCGGTAAGCGGGGCAATTCTAAAAGCAACGTCGTCCAGGACTTCCGCCGTAATGCCGCCCAGGCCGAAAGCCACGCAGGGGCCGAAAGCCGGGTCACGGATCAGCCCGCAAAGCAACTCTCTTTTGGCCGCCAGCATTTCCTGCACCAAAAAACCATCACAGTCAAGACCGTCTGTCTTAGAGCGCAGATCACCGGCCGCGGCCAGCAGTTGCTCTTCGTCCCGGATTCCCAGGTAAACCAGCCCTCTCTCGGTCTTGTGGGTGATTTTCCGCCCGTTGGCCTTTAAAACCACCGGATAGCCGATTTCCCGCGCCGCCCGGCTGATCTCGGCCGGCGAAAAAGGATCCGCCAGCTTCTCCCGGCAAACCGGTATCCCATAAGAAGCCAGGAGACTCTTGGATTCAAATTCCGAAAGAGAAGCGAAACCATCCCGGACAGCCTGTTCCACCAAGTGCTCCAAATTCAGCTTACCCCCCCATTTTCGACCTGTATCTGTAACAAACTTGCCTGTGGGAAGCTTCATGAGTCTGATTTACGGCGCCAATTTCTCAGCTCTTCTCCCTCTCCACGACCATGGTCATGCCCATGCCGCCTCCGATGCACAGGGTGGCCAGACCCCACCGCAGGTTGCGCCAGGCCATTTCGTAAAGCAGGGTGATGATGATCCGGGCGCCGGTGCAGCCCACCGGGTGACCCAGGCTGATACCGCTGCCGTTGACGTTGGTGATGTCCCGGTTCAGCTCCAGCAGCTTCTCGCAGGCCAGGTACTGGGCAGCGAAGGCCTCGTTTAATTCAATCAGCTCAATGTCGGCCAGGGTAAGACCGGCCCGCTCCAGGGCCTTGCGGGTGGCCGGCACCGGCCCGTAGCCCATCAGGTCGGGCTCCACGCCGGCCCGGGCGAAGCTGACAATGCGCCCCAGCGGCTTTAAGCCCAGTTCCGCCGCTTTGGCCGCCGACATGAGCAGCACCGCCGCCGCCGCATCGTTCAGGCCGGAGGCGTTGCCGGCGGTAACCGTGCCGTTCTTGCGGAAAGTGGGAGGCAGTTGGGCCAGCTTCTCCAAAGAAATATCCCGCCGGGGATGTTCGTCGGTATCCACCATCTTGGGCGGCTTCTTGCGCTGCGGCACCGGCACGGGAACAATTTCCTCCTTGAAGCGCCCCTCGTCGATGGCCCGGACAGCGTTCAAGTTGCTGCGCAGGGCCACTTCGTCCTGCTCTTCCCTGGTAATGCCGTATTTATCGGCCAGGCGCTCGGCAGTTTCACCCATCATAATCTGGTGAATGGGATCGGTAAGCATTTCCCACAGGGAGTCGGTCATCTGGCCGTGCTGCAGGCGCTGGCCCCAGCGGGCCCCTTTCAGCACGTAAACGCCGGCGCTCATGCATTCGGTGCCGCCGGCCAGCACAATATCGGAATCGCCGGTGGCAATCTGCTGGTAACCGCAAACAATGGCCTGCATGCCGGAAGAACACTGCCGCTGGACGGTCATGCCGGTCACTTCCTTGGGCAGTCCGGCCACCAGCGCGGCGGTGCGCCCGATATTGGGCTCGTCGCTGCGCTGCAGGCAGTTGCCGAGAATAACTTCATCGATCCGGCCGGGCTCGATGCCGGCCCGGGCAACCACTTCTTTAATCACCACTGAGGCCAGTTGATGGGCCAGCATATCGCGGAAAGCCCCGCCGAAATCACCGATCGGTGTCCTGGCTCCGGCTACAATCACTACATCCTGCACTGATTCATCTCTCCCTTTCTTTATAAACCTTCTCTCTAAAAAGCTTTTAAAGACTCGAATTCCACTACCCCGAAGATAATTTTGCCCAATGGTTCAACCGGCTTCTCCTTTTAAGAAACCTTCTCCAGCTTCACCGCCGCCACCTTGTATTCCCCGGTCTTGCTGATCGGGTCGAAGGCGTTTACAGTCAAGACATTGGTCGGGGACTCCCAATAGTGGAAGCTCATCCAGATCATGCCTGCCGGCACCCGGTCGGTAACCTCCACCCTGGTCACCAGCGTGCCGCGGCGGGAAGTTACCCGCACCCGGTCGCCGGTGCAGACACAGAGACCGGCGGCGTCGGCCGGGTTGAGCATGGCCATTTCCTCGGGCCGGTGAGCGTTTAAGGCGGCAGACTGCCTGGTCGTGACGTTATAATGGTAGTAGATGCGCCCGGTGGACAAGAGGTAAGGGTACTGGTCGTCGGGCATTTCCGCCGGCGGCACGTGGTCGATGCCTTTAAACAGCCCCTTGCCCCGGGTAAACCTGTCCGCGTGCAGCACGCAGGTGCCCGGATGGTCGCAGGACGGGCAGGGCCACTGGATGCCGCAGACGTCAATGCGCTGATAGTTGATCCCGGCGTAGATCGGGGTTAAGGAAGCCGTTTCAGCGAAAATATCCCCCGGCCAGGCGTAATCCATGGCATACCCCATGCGCTGCGCCAGGTCGCAGATGATCCGCCAGTCGGGCCGGGACCGGCCGACGGGCTCGACGGCCTTGCGTACCCGCTGCACCCGCCGCTCGGAGTTGGTAAAGGTGCCGTCCTTTTCCGCAAAGGTGGCGCCCGGCAGGACCACGTCGGCGATCCTGGCGGTTTCGCTCATAAAAATCTCCTGCACCACCAGAAAGTCCAGGCTCTCCAGGGCGTGCCGGACATGGTTGGCGTCGGGGTCGGTAAGCACCGGGTCCTCGCCCATGATGTACATGGCCCTGATTTTGCCCGCCAGAGCCGCCTCAAACATATCCGGAATCATCAGACCGGCTTTGTCCGGCAGCCTCACACCCCAGGCCTTTTCGAACCCGGCCCGGGCCCCGGGATCGGTTACAGCCTGGTAGCCGGAAAATACGTTGGGCAAGGCGCCCATGTCGCAGGCTCCCTGAACGTTGTTCTGTCCCCTCAGGGGGTTCACCCCGGAGCCGTCCCGGCCGATGTGGCCGGTAAGCATGGCCAGATTGGCGATGCTCATAACGTTGTAAACACCGCATACGTGCTCGGTGATGCCCAGGGTATAGCAGATCAGGGCTTCCGGCGCCCCGGCGTAAAGCCTTGCCACGGCGTAAAGGTCGGCCGCGGGCACACCGGTCATTTCGGCTACTTTCTCCGGCGGGTAATTCTCTACCGTGGCTTTGAGTTCCGCAAACCCTTCGGTCCGCTCCGCCACAAACTTTTTATCGTAAAGGTCTTCCTTGATGATGATGTGCATCAGCCCGTTCAGCAGGGGAATATCCGTGCCCGGCTTGAGCGGCAGCCAGTAATCAGCCCGCTCGGCCAGGTAAGTGCGCCGCGGGTCCACCACCACCAGCCTGGTTCCCTTTTCCACCGCCCGCAGCATCATCGCCCCGGCCACAGGGTGGGCCTCAGTAGCGTTGGAGCCGATGATAAAAAGCAGGTCGGTTCTTTCAATATCCGCAAAGGAGTTGGTCATCGCGCCGCTGCCGAAAGAAGTGGCCAGACCGGCCACTGTCGGCGCGTGTCAGGTACGGGCACAGTGGTCGATGTTATTGGTGCCGATCACCGCGCGCATGAACTTCTGCAGCAGGTAGTTTTCTTCGTTGGTGCAGCGGGCCGAAGACAGGGCTGCTACGGCGTCGGGGCCGAAGGCGGCCTTGACCTCGCCCAGTTTTTGCGCCACCAGGTCCAGTGCCTCATCCCAGTCAGCCTCTACAAACCGACCGTCTTTTTTAATCAGCGGAGTGGTCAGGCGGTCGGGACTGTGGACATAATCGATGCCGAAGCGCCCTTTAACACACAGGTCACGGCCGTTAACCGGGCTGTCCGGGTTGGCGGTAACCCCGATGACCTTGCCGTCCTTGACGTTCAAGTCAAAGTTGCAGCCCACGCCGCAGAAGGGGCAGGTGGTGCGCACCTTCCCGATCTCCCAGCGCCGGCCCTTGCCCAGCATGGCTTTCTCCAGCAGGGCTCCGGTGGGGCAAACCGCCACGCAACTACCGCAAAAGATACAGTCGGAATCGGTAAGAGGCTGATCCATGGCCGTGGCAACCTTGGTATTAAAGCCCCGGCACGTAAAGTCAATAATATGGCGCGCCTGTCTCTCGGCGCAGGCCCGCACGCACTTGCCGCAAAGGATGCACTTGTTCATATCCCGGATAATAAAGTTGTTCTCCTCTTCGACCGGATAACGGTGGCGCTCCCCTCCGAAAGCCCCGAAACGCACGCCGTAAAGGTAGGCGTAGTCCTGCAGCAGGCACTCCCCGCTCTTGGCGCAGGTCAGGCAATCATTGGGATGATTTTCCAGGAGAAGCTCCAGGATGGTTTTGCGGGCCTCAATTACAGCCGGCGAAGACGTATGTACCACCATGCCCTCCGCCGCTTCAGTAACGCAGGAGGCAGGCAGGTTGCGCATGCCGGGCACTTCCACCACACAGATGCGGCAGGCGCCGGGCTTGGACAGTTCGGGGTCGTGACAAAAAGTGGGAATAAAGACGCCGGCCGCCTGCGCAGCGTCGTGTATGGTGGCGCCTTTCGGTACAACTACTTTTTTGCCGTCTATGGTAAGAGTGACATCAGCCACTTAAAGAACCCCCTTTTCAAAAAACACTTTATATTTTTGCTAAGACCGGCTTTAAGCTTTTAAAACGGCGCCGAACTTGCACTTCTGGATGCAACTGCCGCACTTGATGCACTTTTCCAGGTCAATGGTATGCGGCTGTTTCTTCTCGCCGGTAATGGCCCCGGCCGGGCAGGCCCGGGCGCAGGCGCCGCAGCCGGTACATGTCTCGGCATTGATGGTATAAACCAGCAGGGCCTGGCAGACGCCGGCCGGGCACCGCTTATCGATGATGTGCGCCTCGTATTCCGGCCGGAAGTAACGCAGGGTGGAAAGAATAGGGTTCGGACAGGTCTGGCCGAGGCCGCACAGGGCCGTATTCTTAACCACGCCGGCCAGCCGCTCCAGGGTGGCTATGTCCTCCATTTTCCCTTCACCCTCGCAGATTCTGGTTAAAATCTCCAGCATTCGCTTGGTTCCCTCCCGGCAGGGAGTGCACTTGCCGCATGATTCAGCCTGGGTAAAGTTCAAGAAAAAGCGGGCCACGTCCACCATGCAGGTAGTCTCGTCCATCACTACCAGGCCGCCGGACCCCATGATGGCGCCGGCCGCGGTCAGAGAATCGTAGTCCACCGGCAGGTCGAGCTGCTCATCAGGCAGACAGCCGCCGGAAGGACCGCCGATCTGTACCGCCTTGAACTTTTTATTATCCATAATCCCGCCGCCCAGATCGAAAAGGATCTCCCGCATACTGATGCCCATCGGCACTTCCACCAGGCCGGTATTGTTAACCTTCCCGGTCAGGGCAAAAATCTTGGTGCCTTTGCTCTTCTCGGTACCCATAGAGGCATACCAGTCGCCGCCCTTGCGGATAATCTGGGGCACATTGGACCACGTTTCCACGTTGTTGATATTGGTCGGCTTGTCCCAGAGACCTTTTTGCGCCGGAAAAGGCGGGCGCACCTTGGGCATGCCCCGGTTGCCCTCTATAGAAGTCATCAGCGCCGTTTCCTCGCCGCAAACGAAAGCGCCGGCGCCGGCCTTGATCTTAATATGAAAATTAAAACCGGAATTGAGGATATTATCGCCCAGGATACCGTACTGCCCGGCCTGCTCTATGGCCACCTTCAAGCGGTGGATGGCCAGCGGGTATTCGGCCCGGCAGTAAATGTAGCCCTCATCCGCACCGATGGCGTAACCGCCCACGATCATGCCTTCCAGGACGGAATGGGGGTCTCCCTCCAGCACGCTCCGGTCCATGAAAGCGCCCGGGTCGCCTTCGTCGGCGTTGCAAATAACATATTTTTTGTCTCCGGGAGACTGCCGGCAGAAACTCCACTTAAGCCCGGTCGGGAAACCGGCCCCGCCGCGTCCCCGCAAACCGGATTTCTTAACTTCTTCGATCACCTCTTCGGGGGTCATCTCCAGCAGGACCTTCGCCGCTGCCGCGTATCCTTCCCCGGCTACGTAATCCTCTATCTTTTCCGGGTTGATGTGGCCGCAGTTATGCAGCACCAGCCGCTGCTGCCCAGCATAAAAGGGAATGGTCTCGTAAGTGGCCGCCGCCCGGTCCGTGGCCGGGTCAACGTAAAGCAGGCGCTCCACGACTTCGCCGCCGAGCAGGTCCTTAGAGACAATTTCCGGTATGTCAGCCGCCTCCACCCGCCGGTAAAAGGTCTTCTGCGGTTCCACAATCACAATCGGGCCCTGCTCGCAGAAACCGTGGCAGCCGGTTATTTTCACGCTGATTTTATCCGCCAGGCCGGCTTTCTCTATTTCCTCCGCCAGCAGATCCACCAGCTTGCGCGATCCGGAAGAAACACAACCGGTACCGGCACAGAGCAGCACCTGGCGCCGGCCGGAGTCACCGCTCAAGTGGATGCCCGCCAGCAATTCCCGGCGCTTCTCCCGGCAGGCTTCGTCATCGTGGCAAAAGGGGCCGCCGGTACGGCACCGGATATAGTCGCGGCACGGGGTTCCCGGCGAATTGGTACATTTGGCGCAACATTTGTCCATCAAGCTTTGCATAGCAAACCCCCCTACTCGTAATCGGCCAGCAAGGCCGCGGCCCGGTCCGGCGTAAGGCGGCCGTGGGTATCGTCGTTGACCATCATGCAGGGAGCCAGGCCGCAGGCGCCCAGGCAGGCCACCGTCTCCAGGGTATAACGCAGGTCGGCGGTGGTTTCCCCGTCGGCCACGTCCAGGCGTTCCTGGATGGCGCCGAAAACTCTTGCGCCGCCCCGCACGTGGCAGGCCGTACCCAGGCAGACGCGGATGATATTGCGCCCCCGCGGTTTCAAGTGAAACTGGGCGTAAAAAGTGGCCACCCCGTAAACCTTGCTGAAGGGAACACGCAGTTCCCCGGCAATCCGCCGCATCACTTCCGCCGGAAGGTAGCCGTAAATGTTTTGGGCCTCCTGCAACAGCGGAATCAGGGCGCCTTGTACGCCCCGGTACCGGGCGAAGAGGTCCCGCAATAATGGCTCCCGGCTCTCCTCCTGTTCATGACCATGCTCGTGAGCATGTCCGCACTGGCAATGAGTCAAACTTACCCTCCCCCTCTCGTTCTCTAATATAGCTTCGCTCTCGCCATGACGAAGAACTAGCTCCTTCTTCCAGGCGCCCTTCCGGTATCGATCAGCCGGTCTTCGGTAATCAGGTAGTGCACCGGGCAGTCGTGCTCGCCCGGGTAAACGTCCAGCCGGATCTGCAGTTCAAAAGCCAGCGACACAAATACGGTGTCCGGCCTGGTGCAAGGCAGAAAGCGATCGTAAAAGCCGCCCCCGTAGCCAAGGCGGTTGCCGGCCAGGTCAAAGGCCACCCCCGGCACAATCACCAGGTCGAGCGCAGCCGGTTCCAGAGGCCGCACGCATTCCGGTTTGGGTTCCAGAATCCCCCACGCACCTGGAGCCAGGTCGTCCGGGTAATGCAGCAGCAGGGATGCAATCAACCGGCGGTTTGGCACATCAGTCACGGGAACGGCCACCCGCTTGCCCCTGTCCAGCGCGTCCGCCACCAGCGCCCCAGTCTGCACTTCGTTGCGAAAATCAAGGTAAACCATCAGGGCGGCGGCCTGCCGGTACTCCTTCATCACCAGCAGCTTCTGCAAAATCAGGGCGCTTTTCCCGGCCACCGCGGCCGGGGTCAGGGACTGCCTGGCCTTCAACACTGTTCTTCTTATTTCGCTTTTCGACACCGCAAATCCTCTCTCACAGGGAATATACCTCTTCTCCGCTCAAAATACGGACGCCGTTTTCCTGCAACACCCGGACGGCTTCATCGATTTGTTCCACCCGGAAAACCACCAGCGCCGCATTGGAAGCCTTTTGCACAAAGGCGTAAAGATACTCGATGTTAATCCCGGCCCGCTCCAGAACCTGCAGCGCTCCCGCCAGCCCGCCGGGCCGGTCGGCCACTTCCACCGCGATCACATCAGTGGAGCCGACGGTAAAGCCGGCGCCTTTCAGCTCCCGGTAGGCCCTGTCGGGCTCGTTGACAATCAGCCGTAAAATACCGAAGTCGGTGGTATCGGCAATGGACAGAGCCCTGATGTTGATCTTATTCGCCCCCAACACCCCGGCCACTTCCGCCAGCCGCCCGGACTTGTTCTCCAGAAAAACGGAAATTTGCCTGACCTTCATCACCGCTTCTTTCCTCCTTTTATTTAATATCCCGGCGGTCCATCACCCGCATGGCTTTTCCTTCGCTCCGGGGTATGGTTCTCGGCTCTACAAATTTTATGCGGGCATTTACATTAAGCACGCTTAAAAGTTTCTGGCGCAGCCTGGTTTCCAGGTCTTCCAGTTCCCGCACCCGGTCGGAAAACATTCTTTCGGACAATTCCACCCGGACTTCCAGATCGTCCAATTCGGTTTTACGGTCCACCACCAGCAGGTAATGGGGCTCGGTCTCGCCAAATTCCAGGAGCACGCTCTCCACCTGCGAGGGAAAAACATTCACCCCCCGGATAATCAGCATATCGTCGGTGCGGCCGGCAACCCGTTCCATGCGCGCGTGGGTCCGCCCGCAGGAACACTCCTCCGGATGAAGAACGGAGATGTCCCTGGTACGGTAGCGAATGAGCGGTATCCCTTCCTTGGTGATAGTGGTCAGCACCAGTTCCCCCCGGCTGCCGTAAGGCAGCGGCTCGCCGGTATCGGGGTCGATAATCTCGGGAATAAAATGGTCTTCGGCCACATGAGCGCCTTTTTGGGCCGGACATTCCATGGATACTCCCGGACCCATCACTTCACTGAGCCCGTAAATGTCCAGGGCCATGATGTCCAGCCTGGCTTCCAGTTCGCGGCGCATGTTTTCCGTCCAGAACTCGGCGCCGAAAACACCGGCCTTTAACGGCAGTTTTTTAAAATCCAACCCCGCCGCTTCTCCTTCCTCGGCCAGGAAAAGGGCGTAAGAAGGGGTGCAGGTGAGCATAGTAGTGCCGAAATCCTGCATCAACATCAACTGCCGGTCGGTATTGCCGCCGGAAACCGGTACCACCACCGCGCCCAGGAGTTCCGCCCCGTAGTGCAGTCCCAGGCCGCCGGTAAACAGGCCGTAGCCGTAGGCATTCTGGATAACGTCTCCCCTGGCGCCGCCGGCCATCGCCAGGGACCGGGCAATCAAACCGGCCCAATTGGCCAGGTCGTTCCTGGTATAACCCACCACCGAAGGCTTCCCGGTGGTGCCGGAAGATGCGTGCACCCGCACTATTTCCTCCAGCGGCACGGCAAACATGCCGAAAGGATAGTGGTCGCGCAGATCCTGCTTGGTAGTAAAAGGCAGGTGCTGCAAGTCATCCAGCGATTTAAGATCTCCCGGCTCAAAACCCTTCTCCAAAAACTTCTGCCGGTAAAAAGGCACTGCCCGGTAAACCCTGTCCACAGTTGATTTCAGCCTCTGCAATTGCAAAGCAGAAAGCTCTTCCCGGGGCATGGTTTCGTGCTCCTTATCCCAGTACATCCAGGCCAACCCCTCTCATTTCTAAAATGCCATAAAAACCCTTTTAAACCCAAAGCAAATAAACACTTATAGCCATCAATCTTAAAAAGTTCAACAAAAACGGGTCATTTCCTTCTCTAATCCGATAAAATACAACCCGCTAAATTAACCGGCAAACCCCTTTTTGCACAAGCAAAACCCTTGATAAACAAGTTATTAACAGGCTTATCCACAATATCCACAGGTTTTTCATCCACAGAACCATAGTTCGTCCTCAAAATTTCAGCCGGTAAAAATTTTGCGCCGGAAGTCGCCCTCGTACCGTTCTTCACCAAGCTTAAGATCTGGCACCGCATTTAAAGTCAGCGGGGCAAAAGGGCCCCGCAGGTACTTGTAGTACGCAGCACAGGCGATCATGGCGGCATTATCGGTACAAAGCGACGCCGGGGGGCAAACCAGGCGGTATCCCTCTTTTTCCGCCCGGGCTGCCAGTTCGGCCCGCAATCGTGAATTGGCCGCCACCCCTCCGGCCAGCAAAACCGTAGAAACACCCATCGCGCCGGCAGCAGCAAGGGTTTTGTCCACCAGGACATCAACTACCGCCTGCTGAAAACCGGCCGCCAGATCAGCCTTGTTTACCGTTTCTCCAGCCTGTCCGGAACGGCGCAGAAAATTTATCACCGCCGATTTAAGCCCGCTGAAGCTAAAGTCAAAACTCCCCTCTTCCAGGTAGGCCCGGGGCAGTAAAACACTGCCGGCATCACCCTCCCCGGCCAGACGATCCAGCGCCGGCCCGCCGGGATAGCCCATCCCCATAATCCTGGCCACCTTATCATAAGCCTCCCCGGCCGCATCATCCCTGGTACGTCCCAGCAGTTGATAACAGCCGTGTCCGGCCATATAAACCAGGTCAGTATGTCCGCCGGAAACCACCAGGCAGAGCAGAGGAAAAGAAAGGCCGGGCTCTACCAGAAAATTAGCGTAAATATGCCCCTCAATGTGATTAACCCCGATCAAGGGAATGTTCAGCCCGTAAGCCAGCGCCTTGGCGGCCGAAACCCCTACCAGAAGGGCGCCGGCCAGCCCCGGCCCGTAAGTAACCGCCACCGCGTGCAGGTCGTTGAAAACCAGGCCGGCTTCGGCCAGGGCCGCGGCAATCACCTGATTGATCAGCTCGAGGTGCTTGCGGGAAGCCACCTCCGGTACTACCCCACCGAACTTCCGGTGCACGTCCACCTGGGACGATACCACGCTGGACAATATCGCAACCCCATCGGCCACTACGGCAGCCGCCGTTTCATCACAGGAAGTTTCGATGCCCATAATCAACCGGCCCATTTTAAGCCTCCTTAAAAGCAATCAGCTATAAGCAGTCAGCTTTCAGCAAGATCAAAGAAAAGGAATCGTCCTTTTCGGCTCGGTGGCTGACCGCTAAACGGCTATCTGCTTAATTATACACCAGGACCCCACTAACAATGAATAGCCGGTAACAAATCAAGAAACAATAACTCACAAAGAAAAACCACAAGGAGTGATTAAACAGTTATGACCGCATTCGGCACCGACTGGGAGAACTGGAAAAAGTCACTGGGGCAGGCCGTAGAGTTTGCCGCCGAACTGGGCATTGATCAAAAACGAATCAATCCAGTGGCCCAACAGGTGGGTGAGTTCCTGGCCCAAAATGTAACACCGGCCAACCCGGAGCAAAAGGCCATAAAAGAACTGTGGGAAGTAGCCGACCAGGAGGAAAAACAAACACTTTCCAATTTAATGGTCAGGCTGGTCAGTAAAAAGTAACAACCGGGCAGGGGCAGTCAAACTGCCCCTTTCACCTGAATGGATCACTTGCGGATTAAAAGAGCCGTGATGCCCTATTAGAATATCACGGCTCGAATTCAATAATAAATTTGTTAAAGGCAGGCGGTTTTTTAACGGTTTTTTCGATCGTCTCTTTAGCCGGCTAAAAGAATGGCGTCCTCGCCGCCGGCCACAAACTCTTCCCTCGTTTCACCACATTGCCGGCAAACTATAGTCAAAACCTTGCACAGGTGGCACGGTGAGACATAAGTATCGAATTCGCGCTGATCGTCATTCCCGCAATCACACTGAAGCCTGATCAAGGCCATCACCTCCACAATATAATCTGAGGTTTCTCTGCTGTCCGGAACAATTTAAAACTCTCGCTCCTCCCGTTCAAACAACTTCACCAAAAAGACGCCGGCCACAAAACCGCCGATGTGCGCCCAAAAGGCCACCCCCTGGGCCACGGCGCCGGAAAGGCCGGCGGTCCCGTTCAGCAGTTGCAAAACAAACCAGATGCCCAAAAAGACCACCGCTGGAATCGGTACAATCTGGATAAAAATAAAGATAAACACCAGGGTAAGCACCCTGGCCCGGGGAAAAAGAACCAGGTAGGCTCCCAGCACTCCGGCAATGGCTCCGCTGGCGCCGATTAAAGGCGTAAGCGAATAGGGATCGGTAAAGATATGGGTAATGGTGGCAATATACCCTGTAACCAGGTAAAAAACAAGGTACCGGAAATGCCCCAGGCGGTCCTCGACATTATCACCGAATATCCACAGGTAAAGCATATTACTGAGCACGTGGAACCAGCCGCCGTGCAGGAACATGGCCGTAGTCAGCCTGACGATCTGATCGGCCACCGGCCCGGTCAGAAAGTAGGCCGGGATTACGCCGTAGGCAGTGACAAAAGAATCGAACTGCCGGCCCAAAGAAGTCTCATAAAAGAAAATCAGCAGGTTGGCAGCAATAAGCAGTACATTTACCACCGGGAAACTGCGGGAAGGGATATTATCCTTTAACGGTATCGTAGCAGGTATCTCCTCTCAATAAAATTAGTCACGCAATACCCCCTAAGCCAGCCCGAGGACCGCCAGAAGATCGGTAAAAACCTTGCCCGCCGAATCGTTTATAACCAGAGACGCTCTTGTATCCCAGGGGGTCGGGTCCCGGTTAATAATGACCAGTTGCCCGGCCCGCTCGGGCAGGGAGGCCGCCGGGTAAACCTGCAGGCTGCTACCGATTACCATAAGCAGATCACAGCCGGTGAGAGCCTGCGTGGCGTGAAAGAAATCCTCGCTCATGGGGTCCTCGAAAAGCACTACGTCGGGCCGTAAAATGCCTTTACACCCGGTACACTGCGGCGGGTTGGCTCCCCTTTCATATTGTTCCACCAGAAATTCCATAGGATAGCTTTTTTGACAGGCAACGCAGTGGCAGGTGCGCAGGTGGCCGTGTACCTCCCAAACTTTGCGCGAGCCGGCTTTGTGATGCAGGCTGTCGACGTTCTGGGTTATCACGCCGACCAGGTAACCTTTCTCTTCCAACAGCGCCAGCGCCTTATGGGCGGCATTGGGACGGGCGCCGCCAAAATTCATCCAGCGGCCCAGGTTGTTCCGGTAAAAAGCAGCCGGATCCCGGCGAAAAGCACTGACCGTAGCCACTTCCATCGGGTTAATCTTCTCCCACAGGCCCGTGCCAGGGCTGCGAAAATCGGGAATACCGCTCTCGGTGCTTATCCCGGCGCCGGTTAAAGCAAAGGCTCTTTTTGAGCCGCGCAACAGATCGGCCAGGGCATTGATCTTATCCAGGCTACTCATCACAAACCACCTCTTTTATCTTATTATATCACACCCGTCCAGGCCACAGGTTGCGCCCGTCAAATTCCTGCAAAGCCGTTAAAAAGCGCTCCTTAAAACCAGGAAAGCGGCCGGCCAGCAGGCTCAAAAGTTCCCTCGCTTCCTGTCTCTTGGTCTGACCGCTAACCGGGCAGGGATTGGGAATGGCCGGCAGGTCCTCCCTCTCCACCCAGTTTTGCACTGACCGCTGCGTCAGGTAAACCAGCGGCCTGATCATGGTCAACCCGCTGCGGTCAAGAAAAGTGCGGGGCGAAAAGGTACGCATCTGGCCGGTATAAATCAGGCTCATCAAAAATGTCTCGATAACGTCGTCCAGATGATGGCCCAAAGCCACTTTATTGCAACCCAGTTCCAGCGCCCGGCCGTGGAAGGCTCCCCGGCGCAGGTGGGCGCAAAGGGCACAGGGTCCCCGTTCTTTCCGGCTCTCAAAAACAATTGCCGCAATGTTTGTTTCTACCACATGCAGAAAAACATTGCGGCTTTTACAAAAACTTCGAAGCACGTCAATTTCCATCGGCCAGCCCAGGTCAATAAAAACGGCTTCCAGCTCAAATTTTACCGGCACCGTCCGCTGGATGAGACAGAGGGCATGCAGCAGGGCGGTGCTGTCCTTTCCCCCCGACATGCCTACCGCCACCCGGTCGCCGTCCGCAATCATCCGGTAGTCGGTAACGGCTTTCTTCACCCGTCCCAGGAACCATTTCCGGTAGTTTTTAATCATCCTCGCTCCTTTTTTCTCACCTGTTACAATGTTTTTATAATAATTTCCGGCCGGGACAACTGTCAAACAAAAAATTATCCGGCAAAGCAGTGAAGCAAAATTTTACTGATTGCAACATTTTTCGATAAAGGTTATATTATACTTAGCACATCCGAAAGGACAACCCTGGATGAAAAGCAACTTATTTTTATGGCTGCTCTTATGTTTCATCATGATCCTCCCCGGTTGCACCAACTTACCGGCATCTTCAGCAGCCGGCCTACCAATGGAACCGGCCGCTTTTATTCAAAGCAAAAAAATCAACATCAACACCAGTGTAACCAGCCCCGACACCGGGCAACCTCAAAACAAACCAGATAAACCGGTAAAAAAAGCTTACCTTACTTTCGACGACGGGCCGAACAGCCACTTCACGCTGCAAATTCTGGATATTCTAAAAAAATACGGGGTAACCGCCACCTTTATGGTAGTCGGCCAGAACGTTGAAAAGAACCCCACCATCTTAAAAAGGATCGTCACCGAAGGGCACCACGTAGCAAACCACTCTTACAGCCATGATTACAAAAAGATATACGCCGGCCCGGAAGCTTTCCTGACCGATTTACAACTGTGCAACCAGGCCATTAACAACACGATCGGACACCCGGTCAATGTATTTCGTCCACCGGGAAGCCCGCAGAATTTTAAACCCTCTTATCAAAAATTGGTCTCCGCTCACGGTTACCACCCAATCAGTTGGAATGTTACCGGCGGCGATACGGACCCGCGTCCCGTTACTCCGGAACAGATCGTTGAAAACGTAATAACCGGTGTAGAAAAGGTTGAAAAAATGAAAAAAACACCCATCATCCTTTTACATGACGGAGCCGAAGTCGACCTCGGCCTGGACAAACCCGGCACTATTGTCCATAATTACATTAACAACAGAAAAAGCGATGTTGCCGCCCTCCCCAAAATAATTGAGTTCTTGCAGGCCAGAGGTTATACTTTTGTCGGCGCCGATGAAAACACTCCCCCTGCGTGGTAACCTTTATGCTTGCGGATAGGAAGGAGTTTTGCGGGTTGTTATATAAAAGTACCAGGGGAAACTACCGCCCGGTCTCGCCGGCCGAAGCCATTACCATGGGCATTGCCCCGGATGGGGGGCTTTTCGTACCTGACAGGCAGCCGGCCATCCCGCCGGAACAGTTGATGCAGATAAGCAACATGACCTACAGCCGTAAGTCCGCTTTTATCTTAAAACCATTCTTAACTGATTTCGCTCCGGAAGAAATAGAGGAGTGCACATTCAAGGCATATAACAGGGAAAAATTTGACGCTGCAGAAATCGCACCTTTAATTGAATTGGAGCGGCAAATTCACGTCTTAGAACTATGGCACGGACCAACTTATGCTTTCAAAGACATGGCCCTGCAGATTTTACCCCACCTGCTTTTAAAATCCGCCGCCAAAACCGGGGAGAACGCCGAGATTGTTATTCTCGTAGCCACCTCCGGTGATACCGGCAAGGCAGCCCTGGAAGGATTCAGAGACGTGCCGAAAACAAAAATTATCGTTTTTTTCCCGGCAGAAGGTGTAAGCGAAATTCAAAAACGCCAGATGATCACCCAAACCGGCAACAACGTCAGGGTCATTGCCGTACAGGGCAACTTCGACGATGCGCAAAACGGTGTAAAAAGCCTTTTCAGCGACAAAAAATTACAGAAAGAACTGGGTCAGTTCGGCTATAAATTTTCTTCGGCCAACTCGATTAACTGGGGCAGGCTGGTACCGCAAATTGTTTATTACTTCTCAGCCTACTCAGACCTGCTGGCAAAAGGTAAAATTGTACCGGGCGAAAAAATAAATTTCGTCGTCCCCACCGGGAACTTCGGAAACATCCTGGCTGCTTTCTACGCCTGGCAGATGGGCTTGCCGGTCCACCGGCTGATCTGCGCCGCCAACGCAAACAACGTGCTGTCCGACTTTATCCGCACCGGTGTTTACAACCGGAACAGGCCGTTTTACAAAACCATTTCGCCGTCCATGGACATCCTGATCTCCAGCAACCTGGAACGTTTGTTATACGAGCTTAACGGCCACGACCCGGGGAAGGTAAAAAAGTGGATGGAAAACTTGAAAGAAAACGGGGAGTACGCCGTAGATCAAGAAACTCACGGCCGTATAAAAGAAATCTTCTGGTCAGAGCAGGCAACCGACGCTGAAACGCTGGAAACCATAAAAGACATTTACAGGCGCTACCGGTACGTTGTAGATACTCACACGGCAGTGGCCATAAACGTCCTCCGGAAATACCTGCAGGCTACCGCAGATGCCAGAAAAAACGTGGTTATATCTACAGCCAGCCCGTTTAAATTCAACGCCAGCGTGGCCAGAGCCATTTTTGGCGAGAAGGCGATTAGGAATAAAAGTGAATTTACCCTTTTAGAAATGCTCTCGCAGGCTTCCGGTATGATCATACCGGAAGGGCTGAGAAACCTGGACAAAAGACCGGTACTGCACACAACCGTAATAACAAAAGAAGAAATGGCCAATAACGTAAAAGAAATACTCATTCCCAGCGCTTCTTAAGCAGGCCGGCAATCACTTTAACGCTCCTATCGCTGGCAAAATAAGAGCGGTGCCCTTTTACCGGATTGAACGGGTGAATTAAAAAATCAACATGATCATCCAACCCCTTGACAACCCGCGGTACCATTTGCGGCCAGGCAATGTCCAGCCGGCCGGCGATATTGGAAAAATAATGCGTTAACGGCCTTATCTTTATATCAGCTTTGCGCTTGATTTCACCGGCAAACCAGAACATTGGACTGCCCAGTAAAAGAAGATGCCGCACTTTCCGGGCCAGTTCCGGCTGATTATGCAAGGCACAATAACAGACTACCGAACCCAGGCTGTAACCAATCAGGCGCGCCGCCGGCAGCGCCTGCAGTTTCTCATAGACCCTACCGTTCACCCTGGTAAAAATCTGATCAACATAAAAGTAGTAAAAAATCTGCCCGAAATCACTGACTACAAAACGCGCTACGTCACCCAGCAGACCACGTGTTCCCGTTTTATTAACCCTAAACTCTAAATCCTTTAAAAAAGCCTCTTTTTTCTCATCCAAAGTTTTATACTCTTCTATCAGCCCGGGAAAGATATCCGCATAACCGATCCCTTCAAATGCTTCTTCCGGCAAGTCTAAACCGATACTAAACAACTCTTTTTTAACTGCTGCAGCCCACGGTTTCCAATAATCAGCCGGATAATCATGCCCCACCCCATGCACAAAAATTATTTTTTCCAAAAACAAACACTCCCCACTTCAAGCTATATCTATAATATGAAGTAATAACTAAATGGGGAATGTACGGGGTTGAAACTACTCAATTTTTATAAAAAGCGCTTTTTCATTCTCATCGAATTTTGCTTCATATTTACCTTTTTTATTTATGTTAAAATATTTAAGAAAACCTTTGCTGAATATTTTTGTCTTTTTAATACTCTGCATTCCATCTTCGGCCGCTCTAATTCGAATAGTTCCAGTATCTCGATCAAAAGCCAGTTCAACCTGTTCAGTACCCAACTTTTCCCGGGAATGCTTATTTAACACCAGAGAAGTGCTGGAAATGGTAACCATCGGCATTTTCGCCATCCTTTCACTACGCGGCCTATAAACTTCAAATGCCATTCTTTCACACCCTTTTCAAATTTTGTTCTAACTTTTATCAAGATTATAAGTGAGTACCGCAAGATTGTCAAATTTAATGGCCACAATGCAAAGGAATATTTTAACTGACAACGAAAAAGAACAACTATCAAAATATCACTTTTCAAGGACAAAGCCCCGCCTGGCATAAAAAAGGCGGGGCTTTAGTTCTCAGCAGCAATTTCAACTTATAGCTTTAGCAAATCGTCTGTTAACATCACTCCAGTTGATCAGGTTCCACCATGCCTCCACGAAAACAGCCCTCTTATTCTGATACTTCAAGTAATAGGCATGTTCCCAGACATCGACCACCAGCAGCGGCACAACACCCCACTGGGTCAGGTTCTGGTGTTTCTCTGCAGTTAAAATTTCGAGTCTGCCAAACACCGGGTTCCAGCAAAGTATCGCCCAGCCGGAACCTTCCACTGCCACTGCTGCAGCAGTAAACTGTTTTTTAAAGAGTTCAAAACTGCCAAAGTCCTTATCTATTTGATCTTTTATGACGCCGGAAGCCGGACCGCCCCCACCCGGAGCCATATTTTCCCAAAACATGGTGTGTAAAATATGGCCGGAGCCGTGAAAGGCCAGCTCCCTTTCCCAGTGCTTGATCAAGCCAAAGTCGCCTGCAGCCCGCGCTTCTGCCAGTTTGGCTTCGGCATTATTCAGGCCGTCCACATATCCTTTGTGGTGAGCGTCATGATGCAAACGAACCGTCTGTTCATCATAATAAGGCTCAAGAGCATTATAATCATAAGGAAGCGGCGGCAACTCATGTTTCATAAATCATTCCCTCCCGGCTTTCTTTTTGTTTAAACATTTGAGGAATATTTTCAGCTATAGACTTCGACATAACAGCAAATTTTTCCTTCCGAAATATGATCAACTCAACCGGATTTCCCAAACAGCCGCGACACCCGGTTAAAAATCCTTCCCTGCTGTTCCGGCACATACCAGGGGGCATTGCGGTATTCCTCCCGCACTTCCCGGTAAAGGTCCCTGGTACACCGGGCAATCTCCTGCCAGTTAAAAACGTCCAGTACTTCCCGGTAAGCCTGCTCCATCAGTTGCCGGCCCAGTTGCGGCTGGTGTAAAACGGCTAAAATATTTTGGGCCAGAGAATGGCTGTTATCCGGATAAACTTTCAACCCGTTTACCCCGTGCCGGACAAATTCCCTTAAGCCCCCGCTATCAGCCACTACCACCGGAACTCTGGCTGCCATAGCTTCTAAAGCGACAATCCCAAAGGGTTCGTAGAGGCTGGGAAACACCGCCACATTCGCCCACGAATATAAGGAATTCCGCACTTCGTCGTCTATATAGCCGGTAAAGTAGACCCTGTGCGTAATCCCCAGTTGAGCCGCCTGGTGCCGCAGAGCACTTTCAAAAGGACCCTTGCCGGCAATGATAAACTTCGTTTTGGGATGATGGGCCAGAACCACCGGGGCGGCATTCAACAAAACCTGAACGCCTTTTTCCCGTACCAGGCGCCCTACGAAAAATACGATCTTTTCATCCGGTGCGGCATAGTGCTCCCTCACTACTCTTTTACTCCCAACCACAAAGTTCTGTGGATTTACTCCGTTTGGAATCACTCTTACTTTGTCTGCAGGCAACTGAAAAACATGCCTGACTTCCCTTTCCATATAACGGCTGCAGCAAATCACCCGCCAGGCTTCATAGGTCAGCCACCACTCAATATCGCTGATGTGCCTTTGAACCTGATTGTGCAAACCGTTATTACGCCCGTATTCCGTGGCATGAATAGTCGCCACCAGGGGAACTCGCCACGCATGTTTCAAAGC
>JAGUVT010000004.1 GCA_020062745.1 Deltaproteobacteria bacterium | reverse complement strand
ATACTTGGTGGCAACTGGGGTCTTTTAGATGTTGGAAGTGGTAAAGAGGCGGTTAAAGTAGCATTTAGTGGGGACCCGGTAGATAAGACGTTTGTTTCAGGTGATCCTCCCAGGGCCGAATCTGAGCCGGGAAGTGCAGATTCTATAATTAAGGGAATCGAAAAACGAATGGAACGGTGCGCTGGGGGAGAAGTTACCATGTATGGTTTGGTACCGTTGATTGACCAAATAACTGGAAGTGGAGGCAAGCTTGACCTTAGGATTATTGGTTTTGCCGTTTATTTGATAGAAGACGTAATAACTGATAAACCAGTGAAGGGTGCGGGATCAGAATGGGCTGATTTCGATCCTTCCACCCCACCAAAAGTGTATTTAGATGGCGAGGGGAAGCCACTTTACGATAAGGCGACAATAATCGGGCATTTCACCGGTGAAACAGTTGATGTTAGTGTTGTGGTACAGCCGGACGATCAAACCAACCCAAACCCTGGTGGTAGCCCGCCAACTACGTATGTCAAGCTTATCGAATAAGATATTAATAAAGCTATGTTGAGTTATTTATCAAGTCAACTGATTGGGGAGGTATACTTAATTGGCAAACCGCACGGTTATTATAGTTGCCCTGGTTGTGGCCCTGATTGCGGCGTTTTTCGCCTACCGCTACGTTTCCGGGGTGAAGGCGGCGCCGGCTAAAGGTATGGTGCCGGTGGTGGTGGCGGCGCAGGACGTGCCGGCCAACGTGGTTATCACCAGGGAGATGGTGGGCGTGAAGGAAATGCCGTCCAACTACGTTCATCCCAGAGCGATCAACAATCCGGAACAGGTGGTGGGCAAGATCAGCAAGACCGACCTGCTGCAGGGGGAGCCGGTGCTGGCCAACCGGGTTACGACCAGGGCTCAGCCGGGCAACCGCTTTTCCTACCGCGTGGCGGACAAGCAGCGGGCTGTTACCATAGCGGTTTCGGAGGTTGCGGGGGTGGCCGGGTTCCCCACCGTGGGCGACCGGGTGGATATTTTGCTGTTCAAGGATAACAAAACCACCACCCTTCTTCAGAATAAAGAGATTCTGGCTACCGGCGACAAGACCGTGTCGCAGGAGGACGGCACGCAGCGGATCGTGCCGACGGTGACCTTGAGCCTGTCCCCGGCGGACGCCCAGACGCTGGCCTTTGCGGAATCGACCGGGAAGCTCAAGCTGACCCTGCGCTCGCCGGTGGACCAGGAGATAGTCTCGCTGGGGCAGACGTCGTTCTAAGTTTTAGAGGTGTATTCTATTTTTCGAGGAGGTAAAAAAGAAGTGGCAGTTCATTCCATCAGGGTTTTCCTGGTCGGCTCCGACCGGGAGGCTGTGAACCGGTATATAGAAACGCTGGCCCAGATCGAAGACGTCGATGTGGTGGGCGAAGCGGAAAACGCCGACAGCGCGATGCGTATGATCAGGGAATTGCTGCCCAACGTGGTGCTGGTGGACGATGAAATACCGGACGACCCTTACCGGCTGGCGGAAGAGATCGGTCAGCAGTTCGTGAATATGGCGGCGATCCTGGTCAGCGGGTCGGCGGCGGAGGATTCCTACCGCAAAGCCCTGCAGGCCGGCGCCAGGGATGTCCTGGTGCGGCCGGTGGAGCCGGTTGCCCTGGTGGATGCCGTTTACCGGGCTTACGACTTCGTGAAGAAGAGAAAGACCCTGGTGCCGGTCAAACCGCCGGAAGAAACGCGGGCCAGGCCGACGAAGGTCATATCCGTGTTCAGCACCAAGGGCGGCGTGGGCAAGACGACGGTGGCGGTGAACCTGGCCGTCACGCTGGCGCGGAAAACGAAGGGAAGGGTCGTCCTGTGGGATTTGGACCTGTATCACGGCATGGTGGCGGTGGCCACCAACGTCGTGCAGCGCCGGCACATCACCGACCTGCTCAATGAAATTCAGTACCTGGATGAGGATTTGCTGGAAAGTTATCTGGAACAGCACGAGTCGGGCGTGATGATTCTGGCTGCTCCTTTTACGCCGGAGTTCGCCGATTTTGTTTCGGCCGACCACGTCAATAAGATTCTCGATCTTTTGCGGGAGAAGTGGGACTACGTGGTCATCGACATGCCTTCCTTTTTCCACGAGCCGACAGTTGCGGCCATGTCCCAGTCGGATTTGATCCTGCTGGTGGCTTCGCTGGACCTGGGGACGATAAAAAATCTCAAGGCCTGCCTGATGATGATGGACAACCTGCATTTTTCCCGGGCCAAACTGAAGCTGCTTTTGAACCGGGCGGGGCGGGAGTTCGGCGTGCTGCCCCAGGATCTCGAATCGACCTTGAAGATGCCCATTTTCGTCAGCATCCCGGCCGACGCCCGGAACGTGCTTACCGGGTTGAACCAGGGCGTGCCGACGGCCTATGCCGCGCCGGGGTCGGAATTCGGGCGCGCCTTTCAACTGATGGCCGAGGCCATCACCGGCGGCAAGGATTTGCGGCAGCCTCAGAAGAAGAAGTGGGGTTTTTTATCGCGCTGGTTTAAAACTTCGGAGGCTGGTGGTTCATAAATGCATGAAAAAAATATGAAGGTAAAAAACGGGCCTCTATTTGAAATCGGTATGAAGAGCCTGGTCAGAAAGGATCCCTTGCCGGAAGCAAACCAGGAAGTATCCGAAAAGGTCCTGCTGATTGAACAGTTGAAGGACAAGACGCTGCGGCGGACCATCGACGAGATGGACGAAAGGGTGACGGTGGACCGGTTCTCGCTGCCGGAGAAGGAACGTTTCCACAGAAGAGTTTCGGAAATGCTGAACATGATTCTGGCCGGGGAGTCGCGGGTTTTAAGCCGGGTGGACCGGGAGAAGATCATCCGGGAAGTGACGGATGAAATCACCGGCTACGGCCCAATCGATCCGTTTCTCCACGACCCGGAAATTACCGAGGTGATGGTCAACGGCCCGCGCCGGGTTTACGTGGAAAAGGCGGGTATCGTCCATAAAACAGACGTGGTTTTCCGGGACGACGACCACGTGCTCCATACCATTGAAAAGATTGTCGGCCCGCTGGGCCGGCGGCTGGACGACGCTTCGCCGCTGGTGGACGCCCGGCTGCCCGACGGCTCGCGGGTGAACGCCATCATCCCGCCGCTGGCGGTGTGCGGCCCGACGCTTACCGTGCGCAAGTTTTCCCGGGATCCGTACACGGTGGAGGATCTCATTTCCTTCGGCACGCTGAACACCGAGATAGCCATGTTCCTGAAGATGTGCGTGCAGAGCCGGATCAACATCATTATTTCCGGCGGCACCAGTTCCGGGAAAACCACCACGCTGAACGTGCTTTCTTCTTTCATACCGGAGAACGAGCGGATTGTGACCATCGAAGACGCGGCCGAACTGCAGCTCTGGCAGGAGCACGTGGTTCCCCTCGAGGCGAGGCCGCCGAATATAGAGGGAAGGGGCCGGGTGACCATCAGGGACCTGGTGATCAACACCCTGCGCATGCGCCCGGACCGGATTATCGTGGGCGAGGTGCGCGGCGGCGAGGCCCTGGATATGCTGCAGGCCATGAATACCGGCCACGACGGTTCCATCACCACCGGCCACGCCAACAGCCCCAGGGATATGCTTTTTCGCCTGGAGACGATGGTGCTGATGGCCGGCGTGGAACTGCCCGTGCGGGCCATCCGGGAGCAGATCGCCACCGCCCTCAACCTGGTGGTTTACCAGAACCGGATGAGGGACGGCGCCCGCAAGGTTACGAAAGTATCGGAGATTGTGGGCATGGAAGGAGATACGATCACCCTGCAGGATATTTTTGTCTTCGAGCAGACGGGCATCGACGAGAAGGGGCGGATCAAGGGGCGGCACCGGCCCACCGGGATAGTGCCCAGGTTTATCGAAAAGATTGAAAGCGCCGGTTTGTATCTGCCGGCCGAGATTTTCCGCAGCCCGGTGAAAGCCTGATTTAAGGGGATGCATGATGAAGATTTTATTTATAGCCCTGATTTTTATAGCTGCGTTCTTGCTTGTGCTGGCCGTTTACGGTTTGCTGACCGGGAAGCGCAGCCGGGTGACGGCCCGGGTGCGCCGGATGGTCGTTGAGCCGGCGGAAGCGGTTAAAGAGGAAGCGGCGGCCGCGGAAGCGGGCCTGCCGGTGAGGGGACGTTCACAGCAGAGGTATATTCTGCTCGACGGGTATTTCCAGAGCCTGGGGAAGCGCCTGGCGGCGGCGGGCGTTTTGTTCCGCCCGCAGGAGTTTTTCTTGATTTCTTTGTTCCTGGCCCTGCTGGTAATACTGCTTTTGTACTTGATGAAGGCAAATTTGCTGCTGGTTCTGGCCGCCGGCGCCGCTGCTTATTTCCTGCCCCTGGTCTTTTTAAACACGCTGCACGCAAAACGCCGCCGCATTATGAACAGCCAGGTGGGCGACATGGTTCTGCTGCTTTCCAATTACCTGCGGGCCGGCCACGGTTTCGTCCAGGCGATGGAGATGGTGAGCCGGGAGATGTTGCCGCCGCTGGCCGATGAGTTGAAGAGGTTTATCAAGGACACCACCCTGGGCGTGTCCCTGGAGGAGGCCCTGGCGGACCTGGAAAGGAGAACCGCCGACGACGACCTGGCGATGGTCATCACCGCCATCCAGATTCAGCACCAGGTGGGGGGCAACCTGGCGGAGGTGCTGGACAACATCAACCACACCATCCGGGAGAGAATACGCTTAAAGGGCGAAGTCAGGACGCTTACCGCCCAGGGGAGGCTGACGGCCATCGTCCTGTGCGGGCTGCCTGTTTTTGTGGGGTTCATGATCAGTATCGTCAGCCCGCAGCTTTTGAGTGTGCTTTTTACCGAACGGGCCGGCCAGTTCATGCTTATGGGCGCGGTGGCGGCGCAGTTGGCGGGGATACTGGTGATCCGCCGGATAGTGCGGGTGGACATTTAAGAAGAATTGTTAAAAGGGGGGCTAAGAGGTTGCTCTACCTGTATGTGCTCTTTACTTTTGCGGTAACTTTTGCGGCGGTCGTGCTTTTATACTACCTGGTATCTTCCAGCCGCACCCGGATAAGGTTCCGGTTGAACGTTATCCGGGAGGCGCAGGAGCGGGATGAAGATAAAGAACCGCTGAGCCTTCCTTTCAGCGAGAGGATTTTAAAACCGGCGAAAGAAAAGATTGTCGCCTTTATCGGCAGCTTTACGCCCGAGTACCTGAAAACCATGACGGAGCACAAGCTGGTGCAGGGCGGCAACCCCGGGGGGCTTAAAGCGGCCGGTTTTCTGGCCGGGGTGGGCGCGGCCGCCGTCGTGCTTCCGGTTTTGACGCTGGCTCTTCTCCTGTTGGGCGGTTACGGGTTGAAAAATTCCGTTCTTCTGGCGCTGCTGATGTTTTTGCTTTCCATCCTGGCGCCGTCGCTGTGGCTGTCCATGACCGCCGCCGGGAGAGTGGCGCAGGTGGAAAAGAGTCTGCCGGATGCCATAGATTTGCTGGTGGTAAGCGTGGAGGCCGGGCTGGCCTTCGACATGGCCCTGGCGAAGGTGGCCGAGCGGATGAAAGGGCCGCTGGCCGGGGAATTTGCCAGGACGCTGAACGAGATGAAGATGGGCAAGTCCCGGCGGGTGGCGCTGCGGGACCTCTCGCTGCGGGTCGGCTCCCGCGACCTGAGCAATTTCCTGACCATGGCCATACAGGGCACGCAGATGGGCATTACTATGGGGCGTATCCTGCGCATCCAGTCGGACACCATGCGCCAGACCCGCCGCCAGAGAATTGAAGAAGCGGCCATGAAGGCCCCGATAAAGATGGTTTTCCCGCTGGTGTTCTTTATTTTCCCGGCCCTGTTTATCGTCATCCTGGGGCCGGCCATAATTCAATTTGCGAAATCATTCAAATTTTAACGAGAGGTAAAGGATGATGTGCCGGTTATTATGATTTTAAAACGGGTGTTTTGGCCATGAGGTGGGTTGTCTATGTAATTATTCTGCTTGCTTCTCTGACGGCCGGCGCCGGCGCATCCGGCCGGCAGGACGCCGGCGGGCTGGCGGTGGCTTTGATTATAGACAGTTCGGGCAGCATGAAGGCAAACGACCCCGGCGGCGTGCGGCTGGCGGCGGCGAACGAAGTGGTGAAGCTGCTCGGCGAGCGCGACCAGGTAACCGTGATCGAGTTTGCCGACCAGGCTTCGGTGCCGGTGCCCCTGCGGGAAGCCGGCGGAGAGGCGGCGCGAAGTGAGATTGCGGCCCGAATATCCGCCATCGGAGCTAAGGGCGATACGGACATCAAGGGCGGCCTGGAAATTGCCTTTCAGGAACTGGCGAAAGGCGGGGAGAACAGGAAAAAGCTGGCCATCATGCTTTCCGACGGCGAGCCCGACGCGCCGCAGTTGACCGCCGACAGGAGAAAGATGGCTGATTACCTGGCGGGAGTCGATAAGATCGCGGCGGCCTATAAGTCCAACGGCTGGGCGGTACACTGTATTGCCCTGCATAAGGAAAAGGCCGGCCAGTTGCTGAGCAAAATTGCGCAGCAGACCGGTGGCGAGTATTACTTCGTTAAAGATGCGGCGGAACTGGTGAATTTCTACCAGTCGATCCTGCTGGCGCAGAAGTACGCCGGGACGGCAAAGCCGGCGCTTGTCTACGAATATGATCGAAGCGGGCCGTTCAAGGTGGGCCGGAGTTTTCCGGTGCGGGCTTACCTGCAAATCGAAAAGGACCGGCTGGTGCCCGGGCCGCACCTGAAAATACAAAAGTTCGACCTGATTGCAGGTTTTGCCGGCCGGGAGCCGCTGATCATACCCATGCGGGACGACGGGAAGGCGGAGTCGGCCGACGCCAAAGCCGGGGACGGCATTTTCTCGGCCCCGGTAGACTGCGTTGCCGAAGGGGACGCAACTCTGACTCTGGCTGTGCAGGGAACCTACCGCGACACTAAAATAGGCGAGCGGGTGGATCTCGGCACGGTAAAGATAAAGCCGGAGTTTTCGACGGGACAGATAATCTGGCAAAAGGCTGTGACGGCGTTGCCGTTTTTGCAGGACTGGCGGCGGGCTGTTGCCGCTGCCGGCGCGACAGCGGCGGCGATTGTGCTGGCGGTGTTCCTCAGGCGGCATATTAAGGAGAAGGCAAAAGAAAAAGCAAAGGGGATGCTCCTCTACTGGATTGACGGCGACGGGACCAACCCGGCGCCCCGCAGGCTGAACATATCCAGAACGGGCAAGAAGGAAGTGCTGGTAGCGTCCCGAGGGGAAGCCGATTTTGTACTGCCGGCGCTGGACAGGGACTTTGCCTTTAAAATAGAAATGATTCGCGATACATACGAGAGCGCTGTAAACGGCGGCGCTGCGCCTGAACCGGAAACGAAGAAGCCGGGAAAAGGGATCGGCTTTCAGGCGGCGGCCATGCCGGGCACCTACCTGGTTTTCGGGGAAATACCCAGGAGCCGGCGGCAGATATTCCACGGCGACCGGTTTATGGCGGGCGGCTATACCTTTGAGTTCAACTACCCGCCGGCGGGCGTGAGGCATAAAGGAGAAAGGGAAGCGATGAAAAGGTTCGAGACGTTTTTCAGGCGGATGATTCCCAGGAAAGCCCCGGCCGGTGACGAAGAAGCGCGGAATAAGGAGGAGGCTTGAATCCGCCGTTCGACACATTCGGCTGGATGGAAATGGTATAATAATAAAAGTTTTTTTTAGACGGTTGACAATACCGGCATTGAGTGCTATAATTCTCCAAAAGTTCAATAACTATATGGGGTAATTATTGAACCGGCTAAAAAAACTGACAGATTGAAATATCTGGGGGATACGATGAAGTGCAGATGTATTGTCTGGGCACATATGCTGCACGGAGTTAGTTGTGCAACCGGCCTCAAAAGTTTTTGCAGGCTGGTTTTTTATTTGCTTCAAGTTGGACATGGTTGACAAAGTTGGTTACTAACGAACTGGTGAGTGTGGAAATTAAAAAAGTGGCGGGAATTTTTCAGGTATTGTTTCCACTTCGTTAACCAGTTCGTGGTAATAAATATTCATCCTCGGAAAGGAGGTGTAGAAAAATGAGGTTTAAATTGAAAGCATTGGCCGTACTTCTGGTATTCGGTCTCGTACTGACCGGCTTTGCCGGAATCGCCTTTGCTGGCGGGCAGGGTGAAAATTCGGGAAATAACGGCGGGACGGTAAATTCTGAAGTCTATCCGGGCGACGAAACAGTAGACAGTGCAGTGTATGGTGGAGAGACTGTCATCCAGGGACTGGGTGGATCGGTTGACCAGGATTTTTACGGCTGGAGAATGGACAGCCGTTCCCCGGCCTACCCGAACTGGCCCGGAGACTGGGTGAAGGGCGACCTGGGGAAGAACTGGCGTGAGGGGGACTGGGTTTCTTACGTGCTGGTGTTAAACGGCTACGAAGGGACGCTACCGTCATTCAAGATTGGCTATGATTTCTACAACAATACAGGAGCAAAAGATGCAGCTTTTGTAGACCTTCTGCGTAATTTCAAGTATAAAGTAAGGGAACCGTACGGCAGCGGGGTAAAACCTAATGACGTTACGCCGGCTCTTCAATCAGGTTTCACTTCTTTCACGCCTGACATTATTAACCGTCCTTTCCCGGAAGGTACGTCTGACGACCAGAATAGTCCTCCTGAAGAGGCTTACTGGCAACTGACGCCTGATAGTGAAATACCAACCATCCCGGAAGGAAAGTCTATCGTAATTTATTTCGAAGCGCATCTTTCCCTGAGCTTTGTCTGGCAGAACGGCAAGGAATATGTGCTGAACGATGTGCTTGGCGGCGAGTGGGGCAGCAGCCGATACGCCGGGTGGACTGCGCCACATAACGGTTCAGGATACTGGCCTGGTTCCAGTTCGCATTTCTGGATTGGGGAAGATGGGGGCAAGAAAACAGTTCCCATTCCGGTACCACCTAAGCCGACCGGCAGCATTTCCGGGATGAAGTTTAACGACAAGAACGGCAACGGTACAAAGGACGCAGGCGAACCCGGACTGGGCGGCTGGATCATCAAGATCAGTACGGAGTTGGGTGACATACCCTTCACCTGGGAAACCGTTACGGTGGAAGATGGCAGTTATTCCTTCGGCGGTTTGGTAGCCGGGGAATATACCATCAGCGAAATTCAGCAGAAAGGCTGGACGCAAACTGCGCCGGCTCCTGTTCCTCCGGGTAATCATGTGGTTAACCTGGGCGAGGGGCAGAAAGTTTCCGGCAAAGACTTCGGCAACTTCAAAGGAGCCGTGGTGTCCGGCTGCAAGTGGAACGACCTGAACGGTAACGGTAATAAGGACCCCGGTGAGCCCGGCCTGGAAGACTGGAAGATCACTGCCGCTAAAGGTACTGTTGCGAAAACCGCTTATACCGGCGCTGATGGCTGCTACGAATTCATCTTCGATAAGGACGAAGTCGGCGATTGGGTTATCGGCGAAGAGCTTCAGAAAGGTTGGGAACAGACTTATCCCGGTGAGCCCGGTACCTGGACGGTGCATGTGCAGTCCGGAACGGTTGTAGAAGGAGCAAACTTCGGCAACTTCAAAACAGCTAAAGTGTTCGGCTACAAGTGGAACGATGAAAACGGCAACAGGGTATGGGATGATGGCGAGCCTGGCCTGCCTGAGTGGCAGATTACTGCTGCCGGAAGCGGGGAGCCTAAAACCACTTCGACTAATGAAAGCGGCTACTACGAGTTCATCTTCAACGCCGGCGATGCCGGTGATTGGGTGATCGGCGAAGAGCAGCAGGAAGGGTGGACCCAGACTTATCCCGGTGATAAAACCCACCCGGTGAGCATTCAGTCTGGTGATGTTATCGGACATCTGAACTTCGGCAACGCCGAGAAGCCGGAATTTATCACGCCCGTATTATCCGGCCACAAGTGGAACGACCTGGACGGCGACGGTGAGTGGGACGAGGGCGAGCCTCCCATCGAAGGGTGGAAGATTACCGCTACGCCTGACTGTAGTGAAGCAGTGTCGAGTGATAGCAGTATTGCCTGTCCCCCGTCATGTCCTAAGCCCAAAGACACCCTCACCGATGGTGACGGCTACTATGAGTTCACCTTTGATAAGAAGGAAGTCGGCCGCTGGACGTGGACCATCAGCGAAGAATCCCGGGGAGGCTGGAAGCAGACTTATCCTGCCGAGCCTGGTACTTATGGAGAGGTAGAAGTTAATTCCGGCGATTACCTGACGGGCTACGACTTCGGCAACTTCCAGGAGGCTAGTGTCTCCGGTCACAAGTGGAACGACCTGAACGGCGACGGTGTGTGGGACGAGGGCGAGCCTGTTCTTGAAGGCTGGAAGATCATTGCCGCTCCGGCTCCGTTGCTGAAGGGTGTAGGTACCGCTTCTGTCAGTGAGGATACCTATACTTTCACTGACGAAGAGGGGTACTATGAATTCACTTTCGGCCCGGAGGATGCCGGTACCTGGGTCATCCGTGAGGAACTCCAGGAAGGCTGGGAGCAGACCGCTCCTGCGGATGGCTACTATCCGGTAGACATCGAGTCAGGCGCTGGTCTGGTGAGAGACTTCGGCAACTTCCGGGAGGCTAGTGTCTCCGGCCACAAGTGGAACGACAAAAACCACGACGGAATCTGGGATCAGGGCGAGCCTGCCCTGGAAGGCTGGGAGATCACCGCTTCCATGGGTGAAGATACCAGGACGGTTTCTACCGATGCCTACGGCTACTACGAGTTCACCTTCGGAAAAGATGACGTTGGCGAATGGACTATCGCGGAAGTGCTCCAGGAAGGCTGGAATCAATCCGCTCCTGATACTGAAGGCGGTGTCTATGAAGTTACCGTAAGTTCGGGAACCTATGAGGAAAATCTCGACTTCGGTAACTGGAAGCCGGAAGAGAACGGCGGCGGTGAACCGCAGCCTCCCATTGTAGGCGGCCATAAGTGGAACGACCTGGACGGCGACGGTGAATGGGATGAGGGCGAGCCTCCCCTGGCGAACTGGGAGATTATCGCCACGTACCTGGGTTATCCATATGATTATGAGTCGGCGAGCGTCGGGATAGCCAACGGTACTGTCACCAGGCACACCTATACCAATGGAGACGGTTACTACGAATTCAACTTCGTGGAATACCCGCTCGGTCTCTGGCGGATTGAAGAGGTGCTCCAGGACGGCTGGGAGCAGACCGCTCCTGAAGGCGGCTACCATGAGGTGACTGTTTCGGAAGGCACCTACCGGGCGAACCTGGACTTCGGCAACTTCAAGAAGGCCAGAGTCTCCGGCCATAAGTGGAACGATTTGAACGGCAACGGTATTAAGGATGCCGGCGAGTCTTACCTGGAGGGCTGGACCATTAAAGCTACTAACGGCCGGGTTACTAAAGTGGATGTAACCGACGGCAACGGCTACTACGAGTTCACCTTTAACAAGGGTGAAGCGGGCGACTGGACCATCAGCGAGGTGTTGCAGTCCGGCTGGAACCAGACCGCTCCTGCGGGAGGCGTCTATACGGTGAAGGTTCAGTCCGGTACCGACGCGGCGGATAGAGACTTCGGCAACAGGAAGCCGACTACTTCCGGGGGTGGCGGTGGCGGCACCACCAGCACTCCCGAACCGGTTGAGGTTCCTCCGGAGCCTCCGGTAGCAGTTCCGCCTCCGGCGCCGCCTGTGACGCCGCCGGTTACGGAAACGCCTCCGCCGCCGGTAGAGATTCCTCCGGAGCCTCCGGTAGCAGCTCCGCCTGCGCCGCCGGCCGAGGAGCCGCCTCTGCCGCACACCGGCGGGAGCAATGCGATCTACTATTTGCTGGGTACGATCCTTTTGGGCGCCGGCCTGTTTACCAGGCGCTCCGGCAAATAGGACAAGTGAAGGAATATGAAGGGGGGTATAGGCTGTTGCTTTACCCCCTTCTTTCTTATGCTTATTCCGCTCAACCCAGGCTGTTTTTCTTGACGTTTTATCTTTACCGGTAGTAAAATGACCGTAGGTAAATAAATGTTGAATGATGTACTCTGAATGTGAGGTGGGTTCAGTGACGAATAAAGGCAGGGAATTACTTTATCAATATCGAGAGAAGATTGGACAGATTGCCAAAGCTAATGGAATTAATAAGGTCAGTGTTTTCGGTTCGGTTGTTCATGGAGAGGATAATGCTGATAGTGACATTGATTTGTTGGTGGAGATCGATGATGACCGCTCTTTATTCGACTTGATTCGGTTTAAACAAACTGTTGAAGAATTATTGGGGCGCAAGGTTGATGTTATTACAGATCAAGCCGTTCATTGGACACTTAAAGAGTATATTTTGAGTGAAGCGGTTCAGTTATGAGAGATGATAAGGTTTATTTGACGCATATACTTGAAAGTATGGATTACATTGAATCATTTGTTCACCCGGGACGGGAGGAGTTTTTTGAGTCCAGGTTGATTCAGGATGCGGTGATAAGGAATTTGGAGATAATCGGAGAAGCTGTGAAACATATTTCACCCGAAATGAGGAAGGAGTATGAGAACATCCCGTGGCGTGAAATGGCGGGCTTGCGGGATGTTTTAATTCATGGATATTTTGGGGTTGATTTAAGAACGGTGTGGGGAGTGGTCGAAAGAGAGCTTCCGCGATTGAAGCCGCTATTGAAGGAAATAGCCGAAAAATTGTAGTTAGTTTTGAGGCCGGAGGCGGTGAAGGAATATGGTTGAAGAACGAAAGATTAAAACAATACGCGTGGTGCTTATAACGGTGGGGGTAGCGCTGTTGCTTTACCCCCTT
>JAGUVT010000026.1 GCA_020062745.1 Deltaproteobacteria bacterium | reverse complement strand
CCCCACTTCTATAAGTGGGGATTACTCTTTTCACTTCAGATGGGGTAGAATCCCCATCTGAAGCCCCGATGTTCAGCGTAAGCTGAACGAGTTCACTTTATTCCCTGCCGGTGTAACCGAAACTGCGCAGGTATGCTTCCCGGTTACGCCAGTCCGGCTTGACTTTAACCCACAGGTCTAAAAATATTCTGGAACCAAACAGGCTTTCCATCTCTTCCCGGGCCAGTTGCCCGGCTTTTTTCAGCATCTGTCCCCCTTTACCGATCAGGATGCCTTTCTGTGATTCTTTCTCGGTATAGATAATTGCCCGCACCGTCACAACATCGTTAGACTGTTTCTCAACTTCTTCCACTACCACCGCCACTGAATGAGGGACTTCCTGGTTGGTCAGACAAATTATCTTTTCCCTGATTAGCTCGGCCATAACAAAACGCTCCGGTTTATCAACGGTTATATCGTCAGGGTAATACTTCGGGCCCGTCGGAAGGTAAGAAACCAGCACTGTCAGCAGCCGATTCAAGTTTTCACCGGTAAGAGCCGAAACCGGTACAATTTCGGCAAAGCCAAATTGAACGCGATAAGAATCAATTAAATGGAGCAGTTCTGCCCGGGACGCCAGATCTATTTTATTGATTATCAGAATGACCGGTATGGACAGACCGGCAAGGAGCCGGATGATATACTTATCACCCACCCCCGGCGGTGAACCGGCTTCAACCAGAAAAAGAACGATATCTACTTCCCGCATGGTCCTTAAAGCCACCTGTACCAGGTATTCACCTAATTTATGCTTGGGTTTGTGAATACCAGGGGTGTCTAAAAAAACTATCTGGGCATTCTCTTGAGTCAAAACCGCCTGGATTTTATGCCTGGTAGTCTGAGGTTTATCGGATACGATGGCTACTTTTTGCCCCACCAGGCTATTCAACAGGGTAGACTTGCCCACATTAGGCCGCCCTACCAGTACGGCAAAACCGGACTTGAATTCTTCTTTTGCCAAAAACCCGCACCTCTTACTTCTACCCAGAATACAGGAGCCAGACTCCCACTGTCTAAAATGTCTTTTTTAAACTAAAAGCTGATGGCAGCAGTTGGGATACTTTCCGCACCAGGTATTCCCCCTGCCTGTTGACCATATACACTTCAATCCCGCTGTTAAACTCGGCCAGCACCTGGCGGCAGGCTCCGCACGGGCTGGCATAATCATCGCCATCAGCCACAATGGCAACTGCCTTAAAGTCAGACTCCCCTTCCGAAACGGCCTTGAAGAGAGCCACCCTTTCAGCACAAACAGTCAGGCTAAAGGAAGCATTCTCAATATTACAGCCGGTATAACAGCGCCCCGTACCGGTCAAAAGCGCCGCTCCTACCTGGAAGCCCGAGTAAGGAGCATAAGCCTGCCCCTTCGCTGCCCGGGCCGCGGCGATTAACTCTTCAACTGTCATACCATAACCTCCTGATGAAAGGATAGAATATTACCAGGGCTACCGCGAGTGCGTTCAATGCCGTAATTAAGACCACACCGGCGGCAACATCCTTGGCTACCCGGGCCAGCGAGTGGTAGTCCTGAGTATAAAGGTCTACCAGCGTTTCTATGACAGTATTAAACATTTCAGCCATAAACACCAGCGCGATGGCAAAAAGTAAAAAAAGCAGGTCATATGCACCGACTCGCAAAAAAAACCCGAGACTTAAAACCAGCACGGCGGCAAGAAAATGAATACGCATGTTGCGCTGGGTTTGCAGGCAGTAAAACACCCCGCTCAGGGCAGACCTGAAACTGGCCGAGAATCCTCTGGCTTTCATTTCATATTCACCTTAGGCAAAGAAATTCAACCCGGGCCATTAAGGCTTCCTCTTTCTGCCGCATTAATTGTTGTTCTTCCTCTTCCTGGTGGTCGTAACCAATTAAATGGAGGATCCCGTGGATAACCAGATAGGCCATTTCCATATGAATCTTAATGCCATGTTCTGCTGACTGCCGTAAGGCCGTCTGCAACGAGATCACCACGTCCCCAAGGATCAATTCCTCCCCATCCATCCCGGGCATCGGTTCTCCCTCCTGCATAGCGAAAGAAAGAACGTCGGTAGGAGCGTCGATCCCCCGGTACTGCCGGTTTAACTTGCGCATGTAAGCATCATTCACCATGGCCAGGCTAACCTCAGTATTTTGATTATACCCTTCTTCAGCCAAAACCAGTTCTCCCACAGAAACTAAAAATGGAGCCAGTTCACTACCCACCGCCGCTTCTTCCTGCAAATTGCTTACGAGCACCGGCACTCCTTCTTCTCCTTTCCATTTCTACTACAATGTCCGGATACTCAATCCGGGAATGAAAAACACCGGAAAAGACCCGCACAAAAGCCGTGGCAATCGTGTCCAGGTCTTTAAAAGTAAGATCGCACTCATCCAATTGTCCGTCATTTAACTTATCTTTAATAATTTTTCGGATCAATCCCTCTACCCGTCCGGGAGTGCGGTTTTGCAAAGATCTTACCGCTGCTTCAACTGAATCGGCCAGCATAATAATAGCAGACTCCTTGGTTTGCGGTTTGGGCCCCTCATAACGGAATTCCTCTTCGGTTACGGTTTCGGTACGGTCGTTTTCCAAAGCTTTATGGTAGAAATAACTGACCAACCCGCTACCGTGGTGCTGCTCAACAATATCAATAATACCCTGGGGCAGCCTGTGTTCCCTGGCCAGTTCGGCACCGTCTTTCACATGCGAAGTCAGGATTAAGGTGCTCAAGGAGGGCGCTATCTTGTCATGAGGGTTATCACAAGTCATCTGGTTTTCAATAAAAAAGTAAGGGCGCTTTAATTTACCGATATCATGGTAATATGAGCCTACCCGCACCAACAGAGAATCGCCGCCCACTGCATCGGCTGCCGCCTCCGCCAGATTGCCGACAATGATACTGTGGTGATAAGTGCCCGGCGCTTCGGTTAAAAGCTTTTTCAGCAATACATTATTAGGATGAGACAATTCCAGCAAGCGTACCGGCGAAGTAAGGCGGAAAGTTCCCTCCAGGTAAGGAAGGGCGCCAATAGTCAATACAGAAGACAATATTCCATTAATCACTCCAAGAGCCAGGCTGGTTGAAATCAGCAGGGCCAGAGGAGTGCCGGTCACCAGACCGACCGTAAAAATAGCCATGCTGCTGGAAGCGCTGGTATAAAGGCCCGACCGGACCAGATCACCCTGCTGGCTGAGCCTGGAAACACTGTACACGCCGGTAATACCGCCAATAAAACCAACCAGACCAAAACGGATTTGATAGCCGGTCATAAGGGTCACTAACAAACTCATAACCGCCACTACTAAAACAGCCAACCGGGAGTCGAGCAAAATAGCGATCAACATACCGGCTGCCGCCAGAGGCACCATATAGCCAAACTGAGCACTGAATTCCGGCCACTGGCTGACGTTTATAGCCACAATTGCTTTTCCCACCATCAGCACCAGCACCACAATGATCCCCAAGAGATAAAGACGGCCGGCCTGTTCATAAATCAACCGGTTTTGCTGGTAAAGGTAAAAGAGAACTACCGCCATTAACAACGCCACCAGCAAAACCATACCCAAGATGGAAGTAAAAGGCGGCTTCGGCCGGGTAAGACCAAGCGCCTGTAATTTGGCCAGGTGTTCCTCGGTAATAATTTCCCCTTCACCAATAACTTTTTCGCCTTCCTTTACCGAAACCATTACCGGGGACACGGCATCCATAGCATCTTCCTGCTTTTGTTTCGTCTTTTCGATATTGTAAAAAGCGTTTGGGCGCAGGAATTTTTCAACTACTCCCCTGGCCAGTACGGTATAAGGCTCGGCCAGTTTCCGCTGATTAATCTGCTCAATCAGTGTTTTTTTAGCCTCCTCCAGCCCTTCCTGGGTAATACCGGGATCAATTCCCATGGCCTTGCCAATCATGCTATTCAACACATCTTCTACCTGCTGAGTGTCTCTTGCAGACGACAAAGCCAGGCCGCTTAACCCAGCATCAGTCAAAGTAAAAGGGATAGCCGCTCTCAACCTGGCCACTCTGGCAGGCGCATCCAGACCGGCATCACTTTGGATATCCCGTATCGCCGCCATCAGCACGGAAATATCTTTTTGTACCGCTATGCTGACTTGAGGGTCCCGGTCGTATACCTTTTGCACTTTCTCGGCAGCAACGCGCTTTTGTTCGGCAGTTTTAAGTTTGTTTTCAAAAACAATGCTCTTCTGGGCTTTAATAGTGCGCGGAGATACCTGGCCGGCCGCCACATCCAACTTCGCCGGCACAAAGTCAACTGACATAAGCAGAGCAACAAGCAGCAAAATCAAAACTGCCGCCATGCCACGCCGCACCCTGCGCCTGCCAATTAATAACAACCCTAATTCTCCTGCGGTCTTCCGCAGAAAGCGCAACAGTTTTACTCCTCTTTGGTCTACCACTTTACTGCTCCTTATTATAGGCCTTGATAATCTCTTCTACCAGGGGGTGCCGGACAATGTCTTCTCCAGTGAAAGTATGAATAGCAAGGCCTTTAATACCTTTCAATATTTCCTGTGCATTTACCAGTCCCGATACCTGTCCCTTCGGTAGGTCAACCTGGGTAATATCACCGTTGACCACTGCTTTAGAACCAAACCCGAGACGCGTCAGGAACATTTTCATTTGTTCCGGCGTGGTGTTCTGGGCTTCATCCAGAATAATAAAAGAGTTCTCCAATGTTCTTCCCCGCATATAGGCCAGGGGAGCAATTTCAATAACCCGCTTCTCCAGATACTTCTGGGTATTTTCTATTCCCAATACATCATAAAGGCTATCATAAAGAGGTCGCAGGTAAGGGTCAATCTTTTCCTGCAGGTCTCCGGGTAAAAACCCCAGTTTCTCTCCCGCCTCAACGGCCGGGCGGGTTAACACCAGGCGTCCAACTTCCTTGCTGCGCAACGCTTCAATGGCCATCACTACCGCCAGGTAGGTCTTACCGGTTCCGGCTGGTCCGATGGCCAGCACAATATCATGCTTTTTAATGACTTCTATATATTTCTGCTGGCCAACGGTTTTTGGTTTAATCTGTTTTCCCCGGGTCGTAACCAAAACCACGTCTCCGGCAAGATTTTCCAATACATTTTTCACGCCGCTTTGTACGGCCTTAATAGCATAATTAACTTCATGGCTGGTTAACCGGTTGCCCGCCCGGTAAAAGCCCTGCAGCTGGGCCAAAACCTCTTCTACCTGCCTGACTCTCTCCGGTTCTCCCGAGATGACAACTTCTTCGCTCCGGGCTGTAATCCTTGCACCTAAAGCTCTCTCAATCAGTTCCAGATGTTCGTCATGCCTGCCGAAAATCTCAACCGCCGTATTAATATCATCCAGCTCTATTCTTACTTCAATTCTATCCGCCAAAACCCGGACACCCCCCCCTTTTCATCAGGGTTTGAACGATTTCTCCACACCGATATCTTCTACCGTCTCCAGTAAAACCTTTACCCGCACCATGTTCTCCGGATAGCCGGCCCGCACTTCCTGTACCTTTTGCCCCAGCACTCTGGCGCCACCGGAAATCTGCTTCCGGGCAGATTCCATTGCCTTTTCCAAAGCAAGCCGGCGGGCGCCATCATAGCCATGATCCACACGATAATCAACCAATTCAAAATACTCCACCTTGTTAAATTCGACGGGTACAGAAAGATTCCTCCATTGCGGCAACCTCTTCACATCAGTCTTAACATTATAATAGGCAAAAGGATTTTCACCCGAACCCAGTATGATTATTTCCTTGCTGCCAATTTTCATACAAATACAGGTAACTGATCTCCCCGACGGACGCCGGCCGGTCTCAACCAACGAAGCTTCCCCATACCCCTCATACCAGACCCGCGCCCGGACAATACCCCTGGCGTGAACATAACGCAAGGGCCTGGTCTCTTTCTTTTTATCTTTTTCCAGCGTCTCAGGTGGTGGAATCACACCAGAAATAAGAACCTTTCCCGGTATAACGGTATCTCCTTCCTTAACCGCCGGATGCCCGCTCAATACCAAAATCTCCTTAACCAAACCAGTTTTAGCAGCTACTACATGGACAGGCCGCTGGTCTTCGACTTCCGGTAAAACCCTTTCCGCTATTTCAATAGTAGCCTTTGTACCTTTAAGATAAACGCCTGTCCACGCCACCAGCGGGAGTTGCTCCTGTAACAACGATTCTACTCCGGCCGTACTCACCCGCCATTTTTGCACACCCCGGATAAGGCCGGCCCGGGCCGCTATTTCCAGTACTTCCTGGCTGCTGAGTCGCACGTTCCCTTTCACTTCTATAAACCAGACAAAAGATGACAGAAAGTAAAGGCCGGCCAGAAACAAAACCGCCCCTATTATCATCATTTTCCGGCGGCGCAGCCGGGATAATACAAAAGGCAGACCATGCCGCCCGATAAAATGAAACCGGCAGCCTGTCCGGCGGGCAATATGCCGCAACAGCCTGACTTGTCTTAAGTATACCTTAACCCGGATAATATTTCCCCCTGCTTTGGTAATTTCCCACAGGTAAACACCCCGGTTGACTGCCATATTGATAAATTTTTCCGGAGGCTCACCGCTTACTTCAATTGTGACATACCCGGTAAGATAAGGCATCAACCTTGAAAAAACCACCCTCAACGCACAGCTCCTCTTTAGCTATTTAGCTTCAGCATCTACCACGTCATTGCGAGGGCTTTAAGCCCGGATTGCCTCGCTGCCTGCCACGCGGAGTTTATCCCGAGCAAGCGAAGGGATCCCGGTTACGGCTCGCAACGACCTCCGGTGGAATGAGATTGCTTCGCCTTAAGGCTCGCAATGACAAAAGGTTTATTTTCAAGGGAGGGTGTTACAAAAACTAAGCCCGTTAATCTTTCCTTCAATACAAACTTCATCGGTAATAATGCTACGAAGCATCAATTCTTCACCCGTAACGCATAACTCACCCTCTGCCAGCTTGATCCGGATGGTTTCAGGGGAATATTCCAAAACACCCCGGTGGTTTTCAATAAAAACTTTTAAATTACCGACAAGTACAATCTTCGGTAGATTCAGCAAAACATCACCCGGAATCTCAAAAAAATCGGTAAGCGATCGTTTAACCTGCTTTTTAAAATCCCGCCAGATCATAAAAAACCTCTCCCCGCTCATAAAATCTATGCGGCAGGGAGAGGTTCCATTACTATTAAATTCCATTAATTTCGTTTAAGCCCGGTCAGTACCGATAAAGTGTCTTCTACTTGCATAACCAAAACGTCATCTAAAAGGTCTAAAATCTCGAAAACCTGTGGATGTTTCACCCGGTAAATAACCTTCAACCCATCTTTATAAAAGCTGACGATATCGAGTTTTTTCAAAACAGCCAGATGCTGTGACACATTGGATTGCTCTATATCCAGCTCCTCAATGATTTCACACACACATCGCTCACCACCACGCAAGCTTTCTAAAATATTCACCCGCGTAGGGTGAGCCAGGGCTTTCAAAATTTCAGATTTTAACAAAGAAATACGCTCTCTCATATCAATGATATCTTCTCTTCCTGGCTGCTTCCGATTTTTTCTTTCTGCGCACGCTAGGTTTTTCATAATGTTCATGCCGTCTTGCTTCGGCTAAAACCCCTGCTTTTTGACAGGTCCGCTTAAAACGCCGGATAGCACTATCCAGGGTCTCATTTTTGCCCACTTTTACTTCTGCCATTATTCTTTCCCTCCCTCCGCCAAAACCGACCAAACCAAATCATACTGGCCGGGTCAAAACACCATACTATTGTATTACAGCATTCTCCTGCAGTCAACCGGCATACCGGCCTCCCGGATAAGTAAATTTCCCCGCCATGACGAAAACGTTCTCTTAGCCGGGAGGCCATTGCAACGGCCTGCCGGCAATTAAATGGTAGTGAAGGTGATAAACCATTTGCCCGGCATCTCTGCCACAGTTACTAACCAGCCTGAGCCCACTGTTAGAGAGACCCATTTCCTGTGCCACTTTAATAGCCACCTGGTGAATATGTCCGATTAAACCGCTATCACTTTCATCTAAATCGAAAAGGGTGGGTACATGCTTTTTTGGTATCAACAGGAGGTGGGTTGGAGCCACTGGCTTAATATCCTTAAAAACCAGCACCTGTTCATCCTCAAAAATAACCTCGGCTGCAATCTCCTTTTTTACTATCTTGCAAAAGATGCAATCCTGCATTTATGCCACCTCCTCCCAAGATTTAAAGTATATTTTAATTCAACATAACCTCAAAAAATCCTGCCGTTAATCAATAATACCCTCTAAAATTGTTCCCTTTAGCTTTTCTATCCTTACCGCTACCAGTTCACCGCATAATCCTTCATAAGCAGGAAATATCACCCTGACATAGTTACCGGCAAGCCCTTCGTAAAACCCTTTTTCTTCCCTGCATGGCTTTTCCACCAAAACCGTGACCACTTGCCCGAGCATGGCGGCAGCAAACTTAACTGCCATTTCTTCAGCCAGAGTAATCATCAGGCGGCTGCGCCGCTCTTTAACTACCGGCTCCACCTGGCCGGTAAAAGAAGCTGCTGGAGTACCCCGGCGAGACGAATATTTAAAAACATGCATTCCAGCAAAGGCCATTTCTTTTACAAATTGATATGAATTATTAAAACGCCTGTCAGTTTCGCCTGGGAATCCTACCATTATATCAGTAGTAACGGCCACTCCCGGCATGTTAACCTTAATTGCCTCCAGCAGACGGGCATATTCCCGGGAGGAGTAACGCCGCCCCATTCTCGCCAGTATTTCGTCATCACCGCTCTGCAGCGGAATATGCAAATGCCGGCAAAAGACCGGCGCGCCAGCCAGTACCTCAAGCAACCGGGGGGTAATATCGTTAGGCTCAACAGAACTCAACCGAAGCCGTAAGAGGCCGGAAACAGACCCCAGTTTGCAGATAAGATCAGATAGATCGATGTTTCCCTTCAAATCTTGTCCATAAGCGCCGGTATGAACACCGGTCAGGACAATCTCTTTATACCCTTCATTTACCAGCCGCCGGGCCTCGTCCAGCACCTTTTCCGGCCGCCTGCTGCGCAGCGGTCCCCGCACATAAGGCACAATACAATACGCACAAAAACTCTCGCACCCATCTTGAATTTTCAATAGCGCCCTGGTTCTCGGCTGGCAAGGTCGCACCAGCAGTTCTTCAAAATCCTCCTCCGTCCCAAAATCCTGGACTTTATTAAGGGGAGCCTTTTCTTTAGCCGCCGACTCTACCAGGTCTACCAAACCAAACCGGTTATGCGTGCCTACCACCAGGTCAACCCCCGGGATACTGGACACCTCTTCCGGTGAAGCCTGGGCATAACAGCCGGTCACCACCACCACCGCTTCCGGGTTGTGCCTGGTCGCCCGCCGGATTAACTGCCGCGATTTGCGGTCGCCCAGGTGAGTTACAGTACACGTGTTGATAATATACACGTCGGCATAAGAGCTGCAGTCCACCACCTCGTAGCCGCGGTCCCGGAAAAGGCCGGCCAGGGTAGCTGATTCGTACTGGTTAACCTTACAACCCAGGGTGCAAACGGCTACTTTTTTTTGTTTCATTTTATCCTATTATCCTCCCAGGTCCCCCCATTGGTAAAGAATCATGGCCAGCGCAGCCATCCCGGCAGTTTCCGTACGCAAAACACGCCGGCCCAAAGAAACCGTCCGGATCCCCTGTAGTCTTGCCCGTTCCACCTCATCCGGGGTAAAGCCGCCTTCCGGCCCGATAAATACGTAAACTTCGCCGGGCACAGGTTCTTCTCTTAACACTGTCTTTAAAGTAACAACCCGTTCTTCTTCCCAGAGCATCAAAGCCACACTCCCGGCCGGCAAACTGTTCAGCACTTCCGGCCAGCCGGCCGGTTCCAGAACTTCTGGAATATCCAGGCGACGGGATTGTTTAGCCGCTTCTTGGGCAATACGCCGCCATCGCTCCACCCGCCTGGCCGATTTGATTCCCCCCAGGTTAATCACAGAACGTTTACACTGCAGGGTAACAATACGGCTCACACCCAGTTCGGTCCCTTTCTGGATGATCAGGTCCATTTTATCTCCCTTTGGCAGTCCCTGTACTACAGTAATCCGCAGGGCCGGGGCATCATCCGATGTAGATTTGCTTTTTATAGTACAATACACCTCTTGCCCTGTCGCCCTTTCAATAACTGCTTCATAGATACCGCCCCGGCCGTCAAGCACCGTAATCAAGTCTCCCGCGCGCAGGCGAAGCACGCGGGTGATATGTAAAACATCCGGACCGGTAACGATCACACTTTTATCTTTAATTCGAGCAGGCGAGACAAAAAAGCGGGGCAGAAAGAACCCCCCTTACTTCTTTTCGCATCCGAACGCTGCCCACTCCCCCTCAAAGAGCCGGGCTTGCACGGCGAAGCCGGCAGCCTGCAAAGCGCCACAAACACTTTCAGCCTGCTTAGAGATAATACCCGAAACAACCAATCTGCCGCCCGGCGCCAGGAGGCAGGCAGCCCGCGGGACAAGAGAGATGATCACGTCCCAAACAAGCTCACCCCATAAAAGCGTCTTTCACCTTGCCGAAGAAACCTTTTTCCGATTCGGCAACCCGGTCTCCCCCCAGCTTGACAAATTCATGTAACAGTTCTTTTTGCCGCTCATTCAGCCTGGTGGGCACAACTACCCTCACCCGCACATGCTGGTCACCCCGGCCGTAGCCGTTCAAGTGGGGAATTCCTTTGCCCCGCAGCCGGAACAGGGTGCCCGGCTGAGTACCTTCCGGAATCTTCAGGCTAGCCTTCCCCTCCAGGGTGGGCACCTCTACCTCACCTCCCAGGATAGCCTGCACAAAAGAAACCGGCACTTCACAAACAATATCGTTACCCTCCCTGGTAAAAACAGGATGAGGCTTTACATAAATATAAACGTATAAGTCACCAGGCGGACCGCCCCGTTCGCCGACTTCTCCCTCCCCGGCCAGACGCAGGCGCGAGCCGCTGTCAACTCCCGGCGGCACTTTGATCTGTACACTGCGCGTCCGGCGGACATGACCGGAGCCGCGGCAGGTCGGGCACGGTTTCTCAATAACCCGGCCGGCGCCGTGACAGCGGTCACAGGTATGAGACTGAACAATCCGCCCAAAAGGCGTACTCTGGGTATACTGCACCTGGCCGGTGCCATCACAAACAGAACATGTCTGAGGCCGGGAACCAGGCATGGCCCCCTCGCCGCCACAGGTGCCGCAGGCCTCCACCCGGGGTACCTTGATTTCTTTTTCTACGCCAAACGCCACTTCTTTTAAGGAAACCTCCAGGTCTACCTGAACATCGGCGCCCCGTACCGGTCCACGCCGTCCCTGGGTCCTGCCGCCGCCGAAGAAGATGTCGAAGATATCGCCAAAACCGCCGAAGTCACCGAAACCGCTAAAACCCTGTCCATTGGCAGCAGCATGACCAAAGCGGTCGTAATTTGCTCTTTTCCCCTGGTCTATTAAAACCTCATAAGCTTCATTGATTTCTTTAAACTTTTCTTCCGCCTGCGGATTACCCGGATTGGTATCAGGATGATACTGGCGAGCGAGCTTGCGATAAGCTTTCTTTACCTCATCGGGGGAAGCCTGCCGGGAAACACCCAGTACCTCATAATAATCACGTTTCGCCAATAATCATTCTCCCCCTAACTCAATTCCTCACTTTACTTTACCTCGTAGTCGGCATCAACCACGT
>JAGUVT010000035.1 GCA_020062745.1 Deltaproteobacteria bacterium | reverse complement strand
GTTAGTTTAATGCTAAGTTTATAATACACGGTCGTATTAATTGGCGAGGGGGCCTTTAGTCAGGGATGATCCTGAACTAAAGGGTTTTGTGTTTTTATAACGGAAAAGCGAAGGCGCTCATACCTGGGGCAATGTTGCTCTATTAATGTGAGCGCTTTTTTGTTTGTTGTTTTTAAAATTATATTTTATTTATGATTTTACTGCATGTGGTAGCTGATTGGTACCAAAAAATAGTTTTCACAGTGGGATCATTTATAACTAAAATGGGCACCGACGCCCCGGCAAAGAAGGCCATTTATAATTTCTTTAGCCGGGGTTTTTATTTAATAAACAAAGGAAAGGGTGGTAAAAAATGAGGCAAATTGCCATATACGGCAAAGGTGGAATCGGTAAATCTACCACCGCTCAGAATACGGTGGCGGCTCTGGCGGAGAGCGGCAAAAAGGTAATGGTGGTAGGGTGCGACCCCAAGGCCGACTCCACCCGGCTGCTTCTCCACGGATTGAACCAGAGAACGGTTCTGGACACCCTGCGGGAAGAAGGGGAGGACGTCGATCTGGAAGATATCTTGCAGGTGGGCTTCGGGGGAACCAGGTGCGTGGAATCAGGGGGTCCCGAGCCCGGCGTGGGCTGCGCCGGGAGGGGGATTATCACCTCCATCAATTTATTGGAATCACTGGGCGCCTATACTGATGTTCTGGACTATGTATTTTACGACGTCCTGGGTGACGTTGTTTGCGGCGGGTTTGCCATGCCGATCCGGGAAGGAAAGGCAAAGGAAATCTATATCGTGGCTTCCGGTGAGATGATGGCTTTATACGCCGCCAACAATATCTGCAAGGGTATTCATAAATTTGCCACGACCGGTGACGTGCGGCTGGGCGGCATTATCTGCAACAGCCGCAAGGTGGATAATGAGTACGAACTCTTGAAAGCCTTTGCGGAAGAACTGGGTTCCCGGCTCATTCACTTTGTGCCCCGGGACAACATCGTGCAGCGGGCGGAGATTAACAAGAAAACTGTCATCGACTTTGACCCGGATGCCCCTCAGGCCGGGGAATACAGGAAGCTGGCCGAAAACATCGACAATAACGATATGTTTGTGATTCCCAGGCCAATGGTCCAGGACCGGCTGGAAGAGATCTTGATGGAGCATGGAATCCTGGATTAAAAGTTAAAAACGGGGAGTGGATGTTATGTTAATGATCAGGGCTATTGTAAGGCCGGAAAAAACCGGCACTATTCTGGCGGAGTTAAATGCGGCCGGGTTTCCGGCCGTAACCAAAATGGACGTGGTCGGGCGCGGTAAGCAAAGGGGTGTCAGGGTTGGAGAAATTATTTACGATGAAATCCCCAAGGAATTATTGCTGCTGGTTGTGCGGGATGAAGATAAAGAGGATGTGATCAGCATTATTTCAAGGTACGCCAAAACGGGGGAAAAGGGAGCTTTCGGTGACGGCAAAATCTTTGTCAGTCAGGTGGAAGAGGTATATACCATCAGCAGCGGCGCCAAAGGCCTGTAGGAGGGGTGACTGTGAAAGAAATCATAGCCATTATTCGCATGAACAAGGTCAATGTCACGAAGAAGGCTCTGGCCGATATCGGAGTTTGTGGGTTGCACGCTATAAAAGTAATGGGCCGGGGTAAAATGCAGGTAGATTTCTCGGTGCTGGACGGTTTAGGAGCCCGGGAAGAGATTGGCGGGATCCTGGCCGATGGCCTGGCGAAAGGAAGCAGGCTTATTCCGAAGCGCCTTTTAACTATTCTCGTCAATGATGGGGATGTAAATGAAGTGTTGAATACCATAATTAAGGTTAATAAAGAAGGAAATAAAGGAGACGGCAAAATTTTCGTTGCGCCTGTTTTGGACGTTGTCAGGGTGCGAACAGGCGAACGGGGAGAAGAGGCGATTTAAATAGAGCGCTGCAAAAGCGCTGCCGCAAGGCCCCGCACTTTCGATATTGCGTAGCAATTAACAGAAAAAAGGAGGCTTTGTAATGGTTATTAATGAAAAAACTTTAGACGAGATACTTAATTATTATCCGGCCAAGGTAAAGAGGTCCCGCAAGAAACACATCTTGATTAAAAATTCCTTACTGGGACATCAGGAGATCGAAGCCAATACCCGTACCATCCCGGGTATTATGACAAACCGCGGCTGCGCCTTTGCCGGCTGCAAAGGCGTGGTTTTGGGGCCGTTAAAGGATATGGTGCACATTGTCCATGGTCCTATCGGCTGCGCCTATTATAGCTGGTTAACGCGCCGGAATAAAGCAAAGACTGAAGACCCGCAAAAAAACTTTCTTGCTTATTGCGT
>JAGUVT010000059.1 GCA_020062745.1 Deltaproteobacteria bacterium | reverse complement strand
GCATGGGATAAACGCCCGCAAAGCAAACGAGCGCAAGAGGATGAAGCAATTACGGCAGAGATCAAAAAGATCCATGAAAAGAGCCGTCGGGCCTATGGCAGCAGGAAGATTACGGAGGCTATCCGCCGGAAGATGCCCGTCAACCATAAACGCATTGAACGGCTGATGAGGGAAGCCGGCATCCGTTCGAAGGTGGCAAAAAAGTTTAAAGCGACCACGAATTCGAAGCATAGCCTTCCGGTGGCGGAGAATGTGCTGAACCGGGAATTCAGGGCAGATCGGCCAAATCAGAAAATGGTGAGCGACATCACGTATTTATGGACAGATGAAGGCTGGCTGTATGTGGCTGGCGTGATGGATTTATTCGGCCAGAAAATCGTAGGATTATCGATGAGTGAACGGATGACGAAAGAATTAGTGATAAACGCACTGGAAAGAGCTTGGCTGCATGGGGGGCGGCCCAGCGGCGTCCTGATCCATTCCGACCGTGGCAGCCAGTATTGCTCTAATGCCTATCAAGCCTTACTGAAGCGTTACGGATTTACCTGTAGCATGTCACGCAAAGGGAATTGCTGGGATAATGCCCCGATGGAGACTTTCTGGGGAAAGATGAAATACGAATGGCTCCATGAATATCGCTTCAGGACTCGCGATGAGGCCCGTGCCGCCGTTTTTGAGTATGTACAAATATTCTATAACCGAAATCGGCTGCATGAATCCAACGGTTACCTTACGCCTGATGAATACTATCATGCCGTCAGTCAAAGGGCGGCGTAGCCGGGACGAAGTCCGTACCCTTGACGGCCTCACCTCACCCAAACCCTATGGTTACCCGTCATGCAAGGCATGGCGGGCTGCTTCCCGGCGAGGGCGGGTGTGGGCAGAGCCCACGAAAGAGGCAAAAGTGATACTTTGAAATATCAAGCTATGCTGTGAGAGACAAAGCTATCTTGTGTTTAGGCTGTCTACGGAGCGGGGGACGGTGCAGGCTGACTTTTTCATGGAATTTACAGGAAATGAGTATAACAGAGAAAAGCAGATTAGAGATGTTTTAATTCAAAGACAAAAGTTTACTGAAAACATCACAGATGAGACCTTTGGAAAAAAATGTGAAGATCGTCTATTTACTCAAAAGGAAATGCGATGGAGTGATGTCAAAGAAAGAGCTGCAACAAATCCGTTATGGCAGTGGCATAAAATGAATGCTCTTGATTTTTTAAAGGATGATATGCTCAAAAAGAATATTTGGAGAGAAAATGGTGGTTATATTGAAAAACCTCCATTTCCTAAAGAAAAAACACAAGTGCAGGTACAGGAACTTCGCAGAGATGATGAAAACGGAGAAGCGACCTTAAAGCTTATACCTAAGTATGGGGATAAGGTTTACTATGAAGTAGGTGGTGGGGCTACAGAGGCTTCTAGCCCCGTAGAAAATCTTAATGAATTTAAAACAAAGGAGCTTAAACTTTCATTTCTTTGTGTGGACAGCAAAGGAGAGCATGAAACCGGTGAGCCAGTGGAATGGAAGAATAAGATCACGATAAAATACAGGGTATACGACAAGGGAGATAACAAGATGGTAGAATTAATATCAGCACCTCATGTACCAATTAAATATACTACGGATGGCTTGTTCTCTGTATTATCCAATTAGGAGGCGATTGTGCTATGAGTCAGGTTATGATTATAAAAAACAGCCAACCAGATATAGGCCTGTTTACACGCCCTGCTACTTTGGGCGACGAATACGAACTCGTGGAACAATTCATTGAATACTACTGCCATACGTTCATTCGCAACAATAAGAAGACCCAACTTGCGGTCTTTGTAGAGCCGCGCATTGATTCGGGATTTCCTGATGTAGTGTTTGCATCTTACCTGCCGTCAATCACCGACAACTGGTCAGATATGCGTGAGGCTTTGGATGTGTATGACCTGAAACTTCTGTCTTACCTTTGTACCACAGAAAAGGCACTTGGGGCGAAGTTAATCTCAACTCTCGGATTTCCAGAGAAGCAGACTGTAACATCGCTCGAAAGGCTAATGGACGCTAAGTTGGTATCATACCGCGACCATAGTTGGCGTGTTCGAGAGCTACGCGATGTATTCAGCCTAACAAAGCTAATCGCGGTTGAAGCAAAGCTGAACGATATAAACAGGGTTGTCGAGCAGACACATCTCAACACTCGCTTCGCGTCGCACTCATACGCACTGACTAACTCGGCGCACCCGCAGGGTGAAACTGTAAAAATATTCAAACGCTTCGGCATCGGCTTATATGGGAAAGATTCACAATTCCGCAGAATAGTCGAAGCCCGGCAATATACTCTGCCGTCCAGTTATTTGTCGTTCCAGTTTAATGAGTGGATAGGCAAATCTATAGCCCACCAAGGAGGGACACAATATGCGTGACTTCAAAGAGTTGGAGGCAACGCTCTCCAACTTAACACAGATTGCTCGCGGCGGTCAAAAGGTCGTTTACAGCGCGACACACCCAACCTTTGGGCGTGTGGTCGCCAAATTATTTTTCACGGCTGATGCTCGCTCGCAGCGCGAGATAGACATCAGCGCAGACACCGAATTCGACTGTGTTCCAGCAATCTATGAAACCGGACACGTTACTTATGTTGGCTCGGATACGCTTTACGTCATAGAGCAGCGTGTTGACGTCGAGGAACTGCGGAAACTCCTTGAACGCGGTGAACGCTTCACTCTGAAAGAAGCCGTCGATTTCTTGGAGCAAGGGCTAACTTTCATCAAGCAGTTGGAAGAGAAGAGCATCGTTCACCGTGACATAAAGCCAGAGAATATCATTGTTTCGGCTGACGGCAAAGTGTACTTCTTGGACTTCGGCATTGCCCGCATTCTCGGTGTGCCATCGCTCACGAAAACAGAGGCACTCGTTGGACCGCACACACCCGGCTACGCTGCACCAGAACAGTTCAACAACCTGAAAAGTGACATAGACTCGCGGGCTGACCTATTCTCAATCGGCGTAGTGACGTATGAGTGCTTATCAGGCAAAAATCCGTTCAGTGAAGGAGCAACGAGCCACCTCGACATACTCCAACGGACGGAAACAATAACGCCAGTCAGCTTTCAAATTAAAGGCGACACCCAGCAACAGTTTATGGGGCTGCTGAGTTCGCTGATGGGTAAGTTCCCTTCACGACGACCTAAAGACGCGGCACAGGCACTGAATTGGCTGTCTGCGGCAAAATCAACACTTCAATACGAGGAGGCGAAACAATGAAACTCTATCTGCAAATGGGTCACGGCATGCAGACTATGTGCAAAGAACTAAGTACGGATTGGAACGGTGCTACTGTTATAATCAGCCCACAGAATATACACCCTACTGACAAGCTGTCACCATTCGCCGCCTCTTTGCAAAAGGTTGGCGGGAGCGTACTGTTTGACCCACAGTTATACACTCCGCGCAAATATCAGAAGAACCTTCAAACGCACGATTACTGGCCTCAGACAGATATAACGAGCATTGAGTTGGGCGAATGTAGCGATTTGCTCTCGAAGCTCGCCTACATCAACACAACTATTGGTGCTGAAGCGTTCATTCTTCCGGCACACATCATCAACAGAATTGATGACCGCTGGGGGAATGTTCAAGGAGCAATAGCAAATCAAGGAAGACGAGTAGCAAACGGACAGACGTTATTGCTTACTGTTGCTTTGGGGAAAGATGTCCTCTCCGATGATTCACAAGTCGAGAGCATTACCCAATTTGCCGAACATTGGGACGTTGACGGTGTTTACATTGTATGTGAACACCCCGAACGGCATTACCTCGTTGATAAGCCGATATGGATAGCAAATTTACTGTCTCTCGTAGCTGGAATCAAGCGACTCGGAAAAGAAGTTGTTGTTGGATACGCCAATCATCAAATGCTCCCACTCGCATTGGCAAAATGTGATGCCATCGCGTCAGGAAACTTTCTGAATGTACGTTGGTTTCAGCCAGAGCATTTTGAAACGACAGATAGCGATGAGCAAAGTCGTCGCACAACGTGGTACTATTGTCCACAAGCGCTCTCTGAGTTCAAAGTGACATACCTCGATGTTGCAAAGCGGGCAGGCATTCTTGGGATAATGGCGACGCCCACGCCAATGGAGAATGAACACAGCCGTGTCCTGTTTGGTGGGGCTATGCCGTCGCTTACCAACTACAAAGAAGGCGATTCGTTCAAGCACTACCTACATTGCCTCCGTATCCAATGCGAACTGGCGACTAAATCTACCTACAATGAAACGCGCAATGCACAGTTTGCTCAGTTGGAAACAGCGGCTCGCATACTCAACGGATTGCATAACGAGCGGATAAAGGGGCAATACCGAGATTTTGGTGAAATTGCCGATGTGAACGAAGCGGCAATCCAGATTTTTGATAAGGAGTTTGGCTTCGCTATGGCACGGGAATGGTGAGCAAGAGGTGTGCAGGACTTGGAATCGTTAAAAGTTGCACCGCCCCAAAATCGACGGCGGTGCATTTTATCAATAGATAGTTACTTTGCCAAAATTTTAGGTCAATATAGATACAAGTCCATTTCGACCAGTAAATACAGGGGTTTGCGGGCTTTCTGAGAGCAATTTCAGAAAGCCCGTTTTCCATAGATGCATCTGAATAAAAATAGCTATCATTTGAAATACCATCTACAACCGTTTCATTTTGAAAAGATAAATGGCGCAATAGAAAGAATGATGCAAAGTGATTGGAATAGGCACTTTTCAATATTAAATTTCAAGTAAACAGTATCTCTATCAGTGAAATTTCAGTAAAATTATGAGCATTCACGAGAAGGAGGACATATGGCTACAAAAAGACAGCATTCATACGTAATCTATTTACCATATTTGTTATTCATTGGTATTTAATCCCTGGGAATTGGCTTGCACCCAAGGCGACAACAAACGTTTTCGATTGACGTTTGGGTCAACGCTCTCACCCATGAAATAGAGCAAGAGCATTACAGGATCCTCATCTATTCCCGCGTACTTAAGAGTGCGGGTCATGACGAAAGGCGCTGCTGAATAGAAGGATTCACCCCAGCGAAGGGGGGTAAATCGCTGGCTCTTCTCCGGCGCCAGAAGCCGTATCTGGTTTTAGCACCCGGTGGCTTACGACCAGGGTCAGCATTGCCACCAGCACCAGCGACTCCACGATATCTGATGCTCCGCTGGAGATCACGTCCAGTTTGTACAAGCGCTTCAGTTCCTTAAAAACGAGTTCTATGCTCCAGCGTGCAAAGGTCAAAGGAGCGCCACATCCTCTGCCGGGAGTTGCTCCGGGGAGAGGATGGTGAGGTAGAGATGATAAGCATTGCTTTCCTTATTGAATATTCCTACCAGCCGGAAAGTCTCTTTAGTCTTGGGTGTTCCGTTCTTGGGATGATAGACCTCGAACGTGTCTCCCTCGGTCTTTTTAGGTCTGGATGCACCATATCGAGCCGCTCTTGCAGGGCGGCACGAACGATTACGCCAACCTCATGGCCCTATGCACCTCCTGCCGCTCCGAGATCACCGCCAGAGAAGGAGAAGGGTGGAAAAAGGTTGCCCGAATGCAGTGTTCGAACAGCCTTACGATAGAAGATTAAAATAAATCGCTATGGGTTCCTGTTCGTGTCAAAGACAATATCAAGATGTCTTTTTCAACTTTATAAATAAGCAGCCAGTCAGGCGTGATGTGACATTCCCGATGCCCGGCATAGTTACCGGCAAGCGGATGGTCAAGGTACTTCTGAGGAAGAGTCTTTTCCTGAACCAGAAGGTTAAGGACTTCTTCAAGCAGCTTAACATCATAGCCTCGCTTGACAATAGCTTTAAAGTCTTTTTTAAACTGGCTGGAGTACCTGATTCTAAGCATTCAGATCCTCCATTAAAGCACTGACGCTGTCAAAAGTTTTGCTCATGTTGCGATTGTTATTGACATCATCAATTGCAGCCAAGGTTTCAGCATTAGGCTTTTTAATGCGGAGGTCAAAAGGAATGCCGCCGTAGCGAACGGAATATCGCAGAAAAATATTCATGGCTGTGGACATGTTAAGCCCAAGCTCGGCAAATATGGCCTCAGCATTGCGTTTTAATTCCTCATCTACACGAATGTTTAAATTGGTCGTGTTAGCCATAGGATCATCTCCTTTCAATACTTGATTATAAAGGATTATATGCAACCATTCAATAGAATATACGAATTTGCTTTACGTTGTCATTACAAATTTTATTAATAGACAATAGGTGGTATCAAAATCTCTGTGACCTTAAAGGTGGCCATTCTACAAAATTCGGAGCCAATCGCGCCTCGCGTAGAGGATTCTTTCGACGTCAACGACCTTTGACTTCTCGTCGATTGTGAAGAAAACAATGTAGTTCTTCACTACTAGCTTCCGATAACCCATCGACGCCAACCGTTCGTCCGTAACGGGAGGGTATTTTTGCGGCATGTCCGCCAAACCCGAGATGGCTTCCTCAATGGCGTCCATCATCTTTGTCGCGGTCATTGGGGCCGACAGCTGCGCGGAAATATAGCGGACGATATCGCGAAGGTTGCTTTCTGCGGGTTCCGATACATCCACCCTATATCTTGCCATCGGCTATCTCCTGTCGGATGTCGCGCATGACATCCGCGAGCGGACGTTTCCGGCCCTCTTTTACCGCAGCCCTGCCCTCGTCGAGCAAACGGTACAATTCGAGTTTACCATTGAGCATCTCATATGTCTCGATGCTCATAACAGCCAAGTCCCCCTGACCGTTCTTGGTAATAAATACAGGCTCCCGGCTCTCATGGCAGAACTTGGATATCTCATTATAATTATTTCTCAAATCCGTGCTGGACTTAATGTTTGGCATATGATCAGCCCCCTTTCGCTCTAAAGATATTATACACGAATTTCTTTAGATTATCAAGAGATGGAGGGGCGGTCTAAATCTCTACAACTTTTCTACTGTGGAACGGGCGGGCAACTTCGCGCAAAAAGTCGCAAATTTCCAGGGGGGGATTAGACCCCGCATAAAAATGTATATAATGGACCCAGAAAATCGGACAGCAGAAAGAGCAAATTTAAGATACAATTAAGCTATGAGAAAATATTACAGCGCCAACTTCAAGGCCGAGATAGCACTGGAGATCTTGAAGGAAGAAAAATCAATAACCGAGATAGCGTCGGAGTACGGAATTCATCCCACCCAACTCAGGAGATGGAAAGAGGAGGCAATTATAAACCTGCCAAAAGTCTTTGTCTTTTCGCAAGGCATCAGATGCAGACAAGGCAGCCCAGGAAAAGAAGATAAACCAATTGTACTCCGAGATCGGGCGGTTAACCACGCAGTTAAACTGGTTGAAAAAAAATCTGGCATCGACCCTGGCCAGAGCTGACCGCCTGGCGATGGTAGAGCGCGATAACAAAGAGATTTCCCTGTCCGTTCAGGCCAAATTGTTAAGTTTAAACCGGACAGGCATATATC
>JAGUVT010000122.1 GCA_020062745.1 Deltaproteobacteria bacterium | reverse complement strand
TCTGTCAGGGCTGCGGCAGTTGCGCCGGGGAGTGTCCGAACAAAGCCATCCAGTTGCAGGGATACAAAGACCGCATGATGATGGCCATGGCCGATGGCCTGTTTATGGAGGTGAGCTAGACGTGGAAGGATTCGAGCCCAAAATAGTAGCCTTTTGCTGCCACTACTGAGCATACTCCGCCGCGGACCTGGCAGGTTCGATGCGCTTGCAGTATTCGCCCAACGTAAGAGTAGTGGAAATGACCTGTTCCGGCAACATAGACCACCGGGTCGTCTTAAACGCCTTTGAAAAAGGCGCCGACGGCGTATTCGTCGCCGGCTGCATGGAAGGCGACTGCCACTTCCTGAAAGGAAACATCAGGGCCAAAAAACGGGTAAAAGCAGTCAAAAAACTGCTCGACGAAATCGGATTGGGCGGGGAGCGTCTGGAAATGTATAACCTTTCCTCCGCCCAGGGCGCCCGTTTTGCCGAAATAGCCAACGAAATGACCGAACGGATCAAAAAACTTGGTCCCAGTCCCTTCAATAAAAAAGCAAAGGCAGGTGGGGCCGCGTGATCGTAGCCGAAAACAAACACTTAAGCGAGATCGGGGAACTGATCAAAGACTGCAAAAAAGTACTCTTCTTAGGCTGCGGGGGGTGTGTCACCGTCTGCCTTTCCGGCGGCGAAAAAGAAACCGAAATCATGGCTACCGCCTTAAGATTAAAGCGGCGGCTGGAAGGGAGCCCCCTGGAAACAGTAAGCTACACCATAACCAGGCAGTGCGACCCCGAATACGTAGCCTCCCTGGAAAACCTGGTAAGAGACGTCGACGCCGTAGTCTCCCTGGCCTGCGGGGCCGGAGTCCAGTACATAGCCGAACAATACCCCGACAAATGGGTCATCCCGGCGGCCGACACCAAATTCGTCGGCGGTTCCGTAAAACACGGCTTGTGGGAAGAAAAATGCGGCTTATGCGGCGAATGCATCCTGCACAAAACGGGGGGCATCTGTCCGATCATCCGCTGTTCCAAAAGCATCTTAAACGGACCCTGCGGCGGTTCCCAGTACGGCAAATGCGAGATCAGCAAAGACGTGCCCTGCGCCTGGCAGTTAATCTACGACCGGATGAAAACGCTGGGCCGTTTAGACCTGCTCACCGTTTACCAGCCGCCCAAAGACTGGTCCAAATCCCGTGACGGAGGGCCGCGCCAAGTAGTCAGGGAGGATGTGATGATCGATTGAAAACCGAAAGCAAACTGGAAAAACTATTCGCCCAAGGTAACTTCGTAGTAACAGCGGAGATTGGGCCGCCCAAACACGCGTCCGCGGAAAAGATCCGGCATCATGCCAATATGCTCAAAAACCATGTGGACGCCACCAACATCACCGACTGCCAGACCGCCGTAGTACGGCTGTCCAGCATAGCCGCCGGCGTACACATAAAAGAAAGCGGGATTGACCCCATAGTCCAGATGACCTGCCGGGACAGAAACCGCATCGCCATCCAGAGCGACCTTTTGGGTGCTTACAGCTTGGGTATGCGCAACGTCCTGTGTTTATCCGGCGACCATCAAAAATTCGGCAACCATCCCACGGCCAAAAACGTATACGACGTAGACTCCATGCAATTGATCCATCTGGTCAAAGAAATGCGGGACAAAAAACAATTCTTCTGCGGCGATGAGATCAAAGAAAACGAGCCCCGCTTCTTCGTAGGGGCGGTAGCCAACCCCTTTGCCGACCCCTTTGAATTCAGGGTAGTGCGGCTGGAGAAAAAGATCGACGCCGGGGCCGACTTCATTCAGACCCAATGCATATACGACATGGAACGCTTCGAGCGGTTCATGGAGCTGGTGCGGGAGCGCGGCTTGCACGAACGGGCGTACATTTTAGCCGGCGTCACCCCGCTCAAATCCTGGCGGGCCGCCCAATACTTGCAATCAAGCGTATCCGGGATGATCGTGCCGGATGAGATCATAGAGCGGCTTAAACAGGCCGAAGATGCGAAAGCCGAAGGCGTAAACATCTGCATCGAGCAGATCAAGCACATTCGCGCCATTAAAGGGGTGGCCGGGGTACACATCATGGCCATCGCCTGGGAAGAAGTGGTGCCGGAAATAGTGGAACG
>JAGUVT010000134.1 GCA_020062745.1 Deltaproteobacteria bacterium | reverse complement strand
TTTCTCCGGAGAAATGCGGCTGATCACAGCATCAACGTTGATTTGCGGCGGCAACGGCAACTGAACGAGAATGCCGCTGAACCGGGGGTCTTTGTTCAACCTGTCGATAACCGCAAGAACATCTTCTTGTTTGGCGTCGGCAGCCAGGCGGACGGTCTCTTCGTGAATGCCTATCTCTTCGCATCCCTGCGCTTTGCTGGTAACGTATGAAACAGAAGCCGGATCCTCACCGACCAGCACAACGCCCAGACCAGGCAATATGCCTTTCGTTTTTAAATCTGCCACCTTCTCCTTCAGTTCCGCCCGGATTTCTTTAGCCACTTCGGTCCCCTTGATAATTTTTGCCGTCATTTAAAACCCTCCCTTTCTCTTTAACTAATTTTATTTTCTACCACACAAAGCAACTTACCCCGGTGCAGGCGCACCGATAATTTATCTCCCGGCTTTACTCCTGCCGCATCACCGACCACCCGACCGCTTTCAGCATGGGTGCAGATACTATACCCCCTGGCCAGTGTAGCCAGCGGGCTCAAGGTGTTCAAGCGGCCGGCCAGAACCTCCATCCGGCCGGCGTCCCGGCTCAGCACCCGCCGCACTCCCTGCTCCAGACGCTGGCGTAAATAATCCAGCGTCTGCTGCCTGGCGCCGCAAAGGCAGTCTTGCGGCTGCCGCCAAAACCGTTTCTGCAAACAGTAGCCCAAACGTTGCCGGCAACGGTCAAGGCTTTCCCGGCCGGCGTTCCACAGCCGCGCCCGCAGCATCCCGACCCGTTTTTCCACCTCCTGCTTATCCGGCACCGCCAGTTCCGCGGCAGCCGAAGGAGTAGGCGCCCGGCAGTCGGCTACCAGATCGGCAATGGTAAAATCAGTTTCGTGACCAACTGCGGAGATAACCGGTATCTTTGAATCAAAAATACTGCGGGCCACTTCTTCCGTATTAAAAGCCCACAATTCTTCCAGCGACCCGCCGCCCCGGCCGACAATAATCACTTCCACCCGGCCAAGCCGGTTCAGCCACCTGATACCGGCGGTTATTTCCCCGGGTGCTGCTTCTCCCTGCACGGCGGCCGGAAATAAAATTATTTCAGTCCCCGGCCAGCGCCGCTGGATAATGCCCACCATATCCCTCACCGCGGCCCCGGCGGGGGAAGTAACAATCCCGACACATCCCGGTAAAAAGGGCAGGGTTTTTTTGCGTCCGGGGTCAAAAAGCCCTTCCTGCCGCAGTCTTTCTTTTAAGCGCTCAAAAGCAATATAAAGAGCGCCGAGCCCGTCCGGTTCCACCTCGGCAGCATAAAGCTGATACGCCCCTTCCCGATCATAAACCGATATGTAGCCACGGACAATAACGGCCATGCCGTTCTCCGGCTTGAAAGAAAGTCCGCCGGCCCTGGAACGGAACATCACCACCTTCAAGGAGCTGAATTCATCCTTCAAGGTAAAATAAAGATGCCCGGAAACAGCCTGCTTGAAATTGGAAATTTCGCCTTTTACCCATACATTGGCCAGCAGGTAATCGTTATCCAGCAAAGATTTTATGTATCCGGTTATTTCCCGCACCGTTTTCGGGGTAAATTTCGCCTGAAATCTTTCTTTTTCCATCTCAGCTTTGACCCGTAAGGTAGCTGTGAATGGATTTGGCGGCTGTTTTCCCGGCGCCCATGGCCAGAATTACGGTAGCCGCCCCGGTTACCACATCGCCTCCGGCATAGACGCCCGGCTTGGAGGTGGCGCCGGTCTCCCGGTCGGCCACGATATTGCCTTTCCTGGTTACTTCCAACCCGCTGGTGGTCCGGGGCACCAGGGGATTGGGGCCCTGCCCGATGGCCACCACCACCGTATCCACCTCCATCACAAACTCCGAGCCCTCGATCGGCACCGGGCTGCGGCGCCCCGAAGCGTCCGGTTCGCCCAGTTCATAGCGCAGGCACTCCATGCCGGTCACCCAGTAATCGTCATTATGCAATATCCTGGTAGGGCTGGTTAACAACGCAAACTTAACCCCTTCCTCTTCGGCGTGTTCCACTTCTTCATGCCTGGCCGGCATCTCCGCACGGGAGCGCCGGTAGACGATCCAGGATTCTTCGGCGCCCAGACGCAATGCGGTGCGGGCTGAATCCATCGCCACATTCCCGCCGCCCAAAACGGCCACTTTCTTACCGGCCTTGATCGGAGTATCATAACAAGGAAAAAGATATGCTTTCATCAAGTTGGTCCTGGTTAAAAATTCGTTGGCCGAGTATACCCCGCAGGCGTTCTCGCCGGGGATCTGCATGAAATAAGGCAGACCGGCCCCCGTCCCGATAAATACGGCGTCAAAACCTTCCTTTTCCATCAGTTCATCCACCGTGGCAAACTTGCCCACCACCGAATTAACCTGGATATCCACACCGAGCTTCTCCAAACTCGCAATCTCGGCCTGCACCACCCGCTTGGGCAGGCGGAACTCCGGTATGCCGTACATCAACACCCCGCCGGCCACATGCAGGGCCTCAAAAATCGTAACCTTATGCCCCAGCCTGGCCAGATCGGCCGCACAGGTCAGCCCGGCCGGGCCGGAACCGACAACAGCTACCCTTTTGCCGGTAGGGGGGGCTGTTTCCCGGGGCAGCAGCCCGTTGGCCAGTTCCCAGTCGGCAATGTAACGCTCGATGCGCCCGATAGCTACCGGTTCGTGTTTTTTACCCAGGGTGCAGACTTTCTCGCACTGGCTTTCCTGCGGGCAAACCCGGCCGCAAACGGCCGGCAGGGCGTTCTTTTCTTTATTTTTCCGGATCGCCCCGGCAAAATCACGCTCCGCCGCCAGCTTAATAAAAGCCGGAATATCTATCTCTACCGGGCAGCCCTGGCGGCAGGGCTCGTTCTTGCACTGCAGGCACCGGTTGGCCTCGGCAACCACCTGGTCCTCCGAATAGCCCAGGGCCACCTCGTCAAAATTGCCGGCCCGCTTTTTGGGATCCTGGGCGGGCATTGGATTTTTCCGCGGCACTATTTTTTTCTTTTCTTTTTTTTCTTCGCTCATTGTCTGCCACCTCCGCAGCCGCAACGGCAGGCACTTTCACCGTATACTTCCACCGCCTGCCGCTCCTGTTCCCGGTAAATAACCGACCGGCGGGCCATCTCGGCGAAGTCCACCCCGTGGCCGTCGAACTCCGGCCCGTCCACACAGGCAAACTTCATTTCGCCGTTAACCGTTACCCGGCAGCAGCCGCACATCCCTGTGCCGTCCACCATAATCGAATTCAGGCTGACGACGGTCCTGATGCCGTATTTTTTAGTTAAATCGCACACCGCCCGCATCATCGGCAGGGGCCCGATGGCAAGGCAAAGATCTATCCGGCCCTTCTCCTCAATCACTTCTTTTAAAACATCGGTTACGAAACCCTTGCGGACATAAGAACCGTCATCGGTGGTCACCCGCAACTCGGTACAGGCCGCCCGCATTTTATCCTCCCAGAAAAGCAATTCCTTCGTGCGAGCGCCGATAATGCCGATTACCTCGTTCCCGGCTTTCTTTAAAGCCCGCGCGACAGGGTGCACCGGGGCCACCCCGACACCGCCGCCGACACAGGCCACCCGGCCGTAATTCTCAATATGAGAAGGCACACCCAGCGGCCCGACAAAATCCATAATACTGTCGCCTTCTTTCAAGACACCCAACTGCCTGGTGGTTTTGCCCACTTCCTGAAACACACAGGTGATGGTGCCCTCTTGCCGGTCGAAGTCGGCAACGGTGAGGGGGATGCGCTCACCCTCTTCGTGAATGCGGAGGATGACGAACTGACCGGCCAGAGCCTTTGCCGCAATGCGCGGCGCCCCTATTTCAAACAAATGCAGTGCCGGGGCCAGAACTTCCTTCTTCAGTATCTTATACATAAAAAACCCTGCTCCCTCCCTTGCAAGAATATTTCTATATAGCATTCAATAATTCTAGACAAACCAGTCAATCCCCTCCTCACCGGACGTAAAAAATTGAAATGTATGATATTTTAGAGTATACTTTAAAGTATTAATAAAAGGAGTTTTGTTATGTTCTCGAGATGGGAAAAGATACTCATTCTCACCACTCTTGTCATCGGCCTCTCGATGGATTTACTGGATATGACTATCGTGAATGTAGCCATACCTAAACTAATGCACGTTTTTAACGCCGATGTTAATAAAATCCAGTGGGTGGTTACCGCCTACATGATGACCATCGGCATTATTATTCCCATTACCGCCTATCTTGCCGACACTTTCGGCATTAAAAAAATATTCATCGCCAGCATGATCTTCTTCACCGCCGGTTCAGCTTTATGCGGCCTGGCATGGAGTTTAAACACACTGATTATATTTAGAATTATTCAGGGGATCGGGGGAGGAATGATTATGCCGCTGGGAATCTCTATCGTATATAAAATATTTCCAGAAGAAAAAAGAGGCCTGGCTATGGGCATTATCGGTCTCCCTCTTTTTGTGGCTCCGGCTGTAGGTCCGGTATTAGGGGGATATATTGTGGAGTACACCGATTGGCGCCTCATTTTTTTAATCAATATCCCCGTCGGCATCCTGGCTGTTTTACTTTCCACAATTGTATTAAAGGAATTCGAGAAGTACCATCTCAAATTAGACCTCGCCGGCTTTATTTTTTCCGCCGTCGGACTGGGCGGCCTGCTGCTGGCTTTAAGCAACGGGCCCACCGAGGGTTGGGATACTCCCTATGTGGTTTATCTGCTGGTAACATCCGGCTTTCTATTGACCATCTTCATTCTGTGGGAACTAAATCACCCGCAACCTTTACTGGAGCTAAGGCTGTTCAGCAACTTTGCTTTTTGTTCCTCCATGTTGCTAACCGTATTCTCCATCATGGCCATAATGGGAAGCCTTTTCTTGATTCCGGTCTTCCTGCAAAACTTGAAATGGTACGGGCCGCTGAAAACAGGGCTGCTATTGCTCCCGGAAGCCTTATCGGCAGCACTGATCATGCCTGTCTCAGGCCTCCTGGTAAACAAGATCCGCCCTGTCGCCTTCAGTGTTCCGGCAGTAGCCCTGATAACTTATGCCACCTTCGCTCTTACTAAACTGGAGCTGCAATCCAGCGATACAAATTTAATCTGGCTGTTAATTATCCTGGGCGCCGGTCTGGGTCTGGGGATGGTGCCGATTATGACCGTCGGCTTAAATGCCGCGCCGTCCCGCCTGACCGGTCAGGCAACATCGCTTCTAAATATAGTCAGACAGGTAGGCAGTTCGTTCAGTATTGCCATTCTAGCCACTGTAATTCAGACTCGCCAGGAAACACATTACGCCCGCGTGGCCGATAGCGTCAATATTCTTTCTCCAGCAACCGGGGGATTTTTAAACTGGTCGGCAGGATACCTGCAAAGTCAGGGATTGGCTGGTGAGGAAGCCAACCTGGCAACCGTTTCCCTTCTCTACCTGCAAGCCCGGTTGGAAGGCGCCATACTGGCTTTCCATGACGCCTTCGGAATAGCCGCTCTTTTCGGTGCGCTGGCGCTTATTCCCGCCCTGGCTTACTGGAAAATAAAAGTTTCCAACTCAAAACTGCAAATTCATGGCTTGTAAGCTACCGGATCTTCTACCACCTTGCCTAAAATACCGTTTACAAAGCGGCCTGATTCGTCACCGCCGTAGATTTTAGCCAGTTCTATCGCTTCATTAACGGATACGCTATCGGGAATATCATCACAATAAAGAATTTCAAAAAGGGCCATGCGCATAATACTTTTGTCTACATTGGCCATTCGCTTAAGGTCCCAGTCACGGCTGATCCGGGCAATCACCCCGTCCACGGCGGAAAGATGTTCAATCGTGCCAAAAACCAGCCGGCGGGAAAAACCAAGGGCTTTCTCCGGCACCCCAAACTCTTCTATCGTCCGCCGGAATACTTCTTCGGGGCCGGCTTTCCCCACCTCAATCTGAAAAAGGACCTGCAAGGCCACCTCCCTGGCCTTTCGCCTGCTCACCACATCGCCTCACAGCATTTTCTAAAATCCAGGATAGTATTGATTAAGTGTCGCTCGCAATGACAGAATAAAGTTTTGCAACAGCCTCCTAGCGTTCCCGGAAAAATTGCGCTATAAAATCCCGGAAGTTTACCCGGTTATCGATCCGTTTACCGATGAAATATCCGGCCACTATACAGGCGGCAACAAAAAGCGCCTTAAAAAATCCATAGGTGATGGCAAACCAGCCGAAGGCCAGCCCAAGCAATACACCAGCTATTTTGCCCAAATGCTTATCCAAGATTTCCTGGAAAATGTTCAAAAATTTCCACTCCCGAAAGAAGTTTTTAAAAAACTATTCCACACGCGGCCTGCGGGCGGAAATATTCTCCACCATTACCTTTATACTGCTTACCGAAATACCGGTAACATTTAATACCTGCTCCTTGACCCGGCCCTGAATGTCGCCGGAAACCACGGGAATATTAATGTCAGGGGTAACAGCCACCCGCACCTGAACACCGATACCTTGTGGCGCGGAAAAAATTTTTGCTTTAACTTCCCTGACTCCGCCGATCTGGGAAACTACTTTCGTCACCAGATTTTCAAATGCTTGCAGGGAAATCCGGGTCTGTCCCAGTGCGCTTTCGGCAACTACAACCTCACGTCCTTTCGGACCGGCCGTGATAACCCAAAACAATCTCACTCCGGCTAAAACAACCAGGATTAACACCGGCCAGAATATCTCCGGGCGGCCGGGTAAAAAGGCATCCTGGAACAGCAGCAGGGGAACCGTCCAGCCGGCCAGCACACTGCCTATAAGCAGGGTTATTACAGTTATAAAAACAGTATAAACGGCCAGCAGAGTGCGGTCAAATGCGCTCATCTCCGGCAAAACCCTCCATTCAAAAGACAGCCCCCTTAAAAACAGGGGGGCTTGTCCGGTTACTTTACCCTATGCTCTTCATCTTTCAGTTCAGAGGCAAAAGCTACTCCCTGAACATTTACATTTACTTCAACTACCGTTAACCCGGTCATGCGTTCAACAGCGTCTTTCACCTTCTCCTGGATTTCAGCCGCCACGTCCGGGATCCGGATGCCGAAATCAACAATTACAAAGACATCTACGGCTGCTTCTTTTTCTCCAACTTCTACCTTAATGCCCCTGGACAGGTTTTTCCGGCCGAGCATTTCCGCTATGCCGCCGGCCAGGCCGCCGCTCATACCGGCTACACCTTTCACTTCAATGGTCGCCAATCCGGCGATAACTTTCACCACTTCATCGGCAATACGAATCGATCCGGCCTGTTCTCTTTGAATCAAGACATTTTCATTATCCAAAAAACTCCCCCCTATCATACCTTAGACCAAAACCATTATAACAAAAATGGCAAATTAACGCAAATTTTTAGCTTACCCCGCTTTATTTTGCAACCGTAATATGCGGCGCTCGATGAATCTGGTGCTTATCTTTCCCTGGCGAAACGATTCGTCTTTGAGTATTTGCCGGTGCAGGGGTATAGTGGTCGAGACGCCGTCAATGACAAATTCCTGTAAAGCCCTGAGCATACGCTCTATGGCCTCGGCCCGATCTTTACCCCACACTGCCAGTTTCCCCATCATGGAATCATAAAAAGGCTGCACCACACAGCCGTTAAACGCAGCGCTTTCCACCCGTACCCCCGGCCCGCCCGGAGGGAGATAAGCAGTAACCTTACCGGGACAGGGCAAAAAGTTGCGTACCGGATCCTCGGCATTAATACGGCATTCTATCGCCCAGCCGTTAATCGAAACGTCTTCCTGGGCAATTTCCAAACGTTCACCGGCAGCAAGCCGAATCTGTTCTTTAACCAGGTCAATTCCGGTTACCAGCTCGGTTACCGGATGCTCCACCTGGATCCGGGTGTTCATCTCGATAAAATAAAAATTATTATGCCTGTCCACAAGAAATTCTACCGTACCGGCATTATGGTAATTCACTGTCCGGGCCGCAAGCTTCGCCACCTCACCCATGATCTGCCGCAGTTCCGGATTTAAAGCCCCGGAAGGAGCCTCTTCAATAATCTTCTGGTTCCGCCGCTGAATGGAGCAATCACGCTCCCCCAGGTGGATCAGGTTGCCGTACCGGTCTCCCAGCACCTGAAACTCAATATGACGCGGTTCCTCCAGATACTTTTCCAGGTACACCTCACCGTTTCCAAAAGCAGAGCGGGCCTCTAATTGGGCGCCGGAGATAATTCTTTTCAATTCACTGCTGCTGTAAGCCACTCTTATCCCCCGGCCGCCGCCGCCGTTTGACGCTTTGATCATTACCGGGTAACCTATTTCCTCAGCTACCTGTACAGCCTGCTCACTCCCCCCGATCGCTCCGCTCGAACCATGCATAACCGGCACGCCGGCTTTAATCATAGTCTCCCGGGCCAGAGTTTTTTCACCCATCCGCCTGATGGCTTCAACCGGCGGGCCGATGAAAGTAATACCGGCTGCCGAACATGCCTCCGCAAAAGAAGCGTTTTCGGCCAGGAAGCCGTAACCGGGATGAATGGCGTCGGCGCCGGCGATCAGTGCCGCGCTGATAATATTCGGTATGTTCAAGTAACTGCTTTCTGCGGCAGCCGGACCGATACAATAGGCTTCATCCGCCCATTTAACATGCAGGCTGTTCCGGTCAGCTTCAGAATAAACAGCTGCCGGGGCAATACCCATTTCCCGGCAGGCACGAATAATCCGGATGGCAATTTCACTGCGGTTGGCAATCAAAATCTTCTTAAACACTCTCGCTTCTCTCCCCTGACTAACGGTTTTATCCAACAACCTGATCATCTCAGGGTAACTTGCAGCGCGGCAAATTACCTTTTTATTATAGTTAATTATTTTATTTATGGGAAGCTCTACAGAACAAGTATACAATATATTTACTTTCTGAGCACCATCGCCACATCCTGCACCGCCAGGCCGGTACCGCGGGACACCAGATCGGTGAGCTGATAAACGTCACTGGACACCATACCGCTATCTGCAACAATTACCATAACCGCCCGGCTATCCAGCAACACCGCTGCATCTTCAATCCCTTTGGCCCGGATTAAGTTCTCCAGTTCCACTTCTTTACCCATGATGCGGCTAATCTCCATTAATTGTTCCTGAGCCTTCCTCCTGGTTTCTTCATCAGAATTGGCACTATTAATCACCTCACGCAACAGCTCTACCTGCCGGCCGCGGGTACGCTCCCGCTCCAGCCGGTACTCCACAAAAAAATCGGCGGATTCTTTTTTTTCGCCGGCGACATTCAGATTAAACGGCACCTTATTATCCACTTCATCCCGGTTGAAATAGACCTCACCAACAGCAGGTACTTTATTCCCCCCTTTGGCGGCAAAAACTATACCCCAACCCAACAATAACAGCAGGAAAAAAACCGGAAAAGCAATCATCAACACCCGTTTCTTAACAAAAACAAACACTATCGCTCACCCCTCTCCCCGGACAGTACCAGAATTTTATGCGGTTCAATGCCGAGGGCTACCCGGACGGCCTCAAACAATTTAGTTTTCACCCGGGCATTGCCGGCGCCTTCCGCCACTACCAGCACACCGGCTACCCGGGGGGCGTTCTCCCGCTCCAACACCGGAGATTCAATACCCTGGCTGCCTCTGATCATTACCATTTGACCGCTGCCGGTATCTTCAGTAGTAACCCTGGTTCCGCCGGATTGATCCCGCTCCTGTGTTGTCTTTCTGCCGGTGCTGTTATTTACGGCATAATCGGACCGCCCGGAATCCGCCAGGCGGACAAAGACCTCCACCTTTCCGGCGCCTTTAATTTGCTTGAGCATGGCACAGAGACTTTTATTCAAATCTTCCTCCACGGCCGTCATGCCGCCTCCCGCCTGTCCGGATAAACTTTGCAACTGAGTCACCGTTTCCGGTTGAGAAACCGCTCTCGCGGCAACATCTTCTTTTACACCGCCACCGGCCGCCAGCATTAAAATCACCCCCAGCGCCGCCACTCCCAACAACCAGACCAGATGCCGGTTCTGCCGCCTTAAAAACAATCCGCCGCCAGTCGCCCGGCCAGACAACAAACCGCTCAGAATCTCAATAACCTTAGCCAAATCAGTCAACCTCCCGCTTAAAAATTCTTTAACTTCAAGCTGCCTGGAAGCAACATTCAGGGGTTACCGGTACACGATCTTGACCCTGTCGCGGGAAAGGCCGTAAAAACCTGCCACCGTAGTCACCACATCAGCCTGCAGTTTGCCAGGTTTCTCCTCCCCGGACATCTCCGCTGCCTGATTCTCACCCACCTGAACGGTAACCAGCTTTATCAGTCCGGTTTGCGGCTCCGCTCCAGTCACCACCAGCCGGATCTCTTTCAACCGGCCAAAACTGTCGCTGTTGGGATTCGAATCGACCTCCACCTCCGCATCCGTAACAGTTACCCCTTCTTTTAACCGGGCCAGGGCCATGACCTGCCCGGCCACTCCCCGGCGGTACTGCTCCAGGGCTTTCTCCCGGTTTTCGGTTGAAAGAGCCTGCCCGGCCGCCATAATATCTTCCAGCCGGTCTCCATTTTCTTTTACCGCCGGAAGCAGGAATTCGCGGCCAAACCCACAGTGTACCATATTTCCCATAGCCTGCAACACCGCTATAATAATTAAAAATCCCATAACCATCCGGAGGTACCGTCTCATATCTCCGACCGGCAACAACATCTCCAAAAAAACTGCCAGAACACCAATTATAACCAGGTTGTGAATCAAAGAGCGCACCGTCTCCATACGCTTCTCCCTATCGCATCATTACCGTAAGATTACCGGCGCCGATAACAACCGTTATGGCCAAAAAGAACAACAGGCCTACTGTTGCCACTGCTGCAAAAACCAGCAGTAAGCTGTTACTCAACCAGTTCAGGCAATCAGCCATCTGGTGATCGCCAATCGGTTGAATCAAAGCTCCAGCCAGTTTGTAAATATAAGCAAGCGCAATAATCTTTAACAACGGCAGAGCAATTAAAAAAACAATAGTCAGCATGCCGGCAATTCCTACCGCATTTTTTAAAAGCAAAGACGAACTGGCCACTGTATCCATAGCGCCGGAGAACATTTTTCCCACTACCGGGATAAAGGCATCGGCAGCAAACCGGGCCGTGCGTAAGGCTACCCCGTCACCTACCGCACCAGCCACCCCGCGGATCGCCAGCAGGCCTAAAAATATAGTAGATGAAAGTCCCATCAGGGTCATGGCGATACCTTTAAGCAGGCCGGCCAGTTGAGAAACTTTAAAGTGCTCCGAAAGATTACTCACTATCCCTAAAACAGCAACAAAGAAAAAAAGGGGTAAAACTACAGACTTAATTAAAGTAGCAGCAACACTGATCACCATAAATATGACCGGATGGAGAATGGCAGCCGAAGTTATTCCCCCAACTGCAATAAGCAAAGTAAGCAGAACAGGTAAAAGGGATTGCATAAAAATAACCATGTTATCCACCACTTCCCGGCCTGTACTGATTGCCAGAGTAAAAGAACCAATGGCCATAACCATCAAAACCAGGTAAATAACAGCCCGGGTTAACTGATTGGTAGTGCTTTTTTCAAAAGCAGCCGAGAGGTTGTGCAGCACAGCGCTGATTATAGCCAGAACCACCAGTTTTCCCAGCAAGGTAAAATTAGCTATTACTTCCTTTAAAAAGTATTCTCCCAACCACTTGAGAATATCGGCCGGTTTCCACTCCAGCCGGCCCTGCAGTAATTTTGTGACCAGTTCCCGAAAATCAAGATGCGGTACCGTTCCCTCCGTTTCGTTATTCATTTGCCTGACCAACTCTTGCAATTCCGCCATATCTATTGCCGAAACCTGCTCCTCCGGCAAGTACGGCGCCGGCTCTCCGCCCAGTACCGGCGCCGGCCAGAAAAGCATGATTAACAAAAAAAGCAACAATCTTACCATGCCTTAACCACCTGTCCCGAAATTTACCCTTTTGTCGCAATAACATACGTCATTTTCATTCCACTGCTGGTTGCCGCTTGCGGCAGGAGCGCCTACGGCACCAGCCTCAAAAGCGATTGCAGCAACGCCACCAGAATAGGAACCGCCAGCACCAGGATTAACACCTTGGCCGCAAATTCAATTTTTGCTGCTACTGCACCCTCCCCGGCATCACGGCAAATTTGCGCCCCGAAGTCTGCTATATAGGCAATGCCGATAATTTTTAAAATTACCCCCAGGTAAATAATGCTGATACCGGCCTGGATCGAAAGGTCCCGAAGCACGTCAATGACCCCGATAACCTTACCCAGCACCAGGAGAAAAAGCGTTATCCCCACTCCAATACTCAGCAGCAGGGCCATTTCCGGCTTCTGTTGCCGGACGATCACCACCAGAACGGCAGCAACCAGCCCGATACCGACAATCTGTAAAATTTCCATCTAAAAGTCACCTGCTAAAATAGCTTAAATACCGACTTCACCTGATCAAACAAAATACCCAGTAATCTAACCACCCACATCAACGCCACAGCAACCCCGGCCAGGGTAACCAGATGAGCCTGCTCTTCTTTTCCGGCATGTTTCAGAACCGAGTGCAAGATCGCTGCTAAAATCCCGACTCCGGCAATTTTAAAGATCAGGTCAATGTTATCGCCCATGCTTTTCCCCTCTCTAAATATTCTCAATAAAGAATCAGCACCACCATCAGCCCGCCTAAAAAACCAAGATAATTCCAAAGCTTGACATTGCGGGTTGCTTCTTCTTCAGCTTTTTCTACAGTTGCTTTTAATTGTTCCATAGCCAGGTGCAGGTGTTTAACCTGGTCTGTCTGATCCGAAACGCCCAGGGAGTTACCCAGGTTGCGTAAGATAGAAAGATCTGACTCCGTCAGCGCCGTTCCGACGGAATATTCATTTATTCCCGCTTCCCAGGCTTCCCGGGCCGTACACCCGGACATCTTCTTTAATTCTGCCGCAGCCCGGTCAAAAAGCCGGGCAACAGCCTGCTCGCAACGCAAACTGATCTGACTGAAAGCATCCGGAAGCAGGGTGGCGGTATAGGCAATCTCGGTTTCCAGCATTTGCAGGGCCGACCGCATCTGACGCAACTCCTTCGGACGGCGGGCATAAGCGTTTGCCAAAGCCATGCCGGCCAACCCGGCAGCAACTATAACCATAACCGCACCAATCAGTTTAAACATGGCCTCACCTCCACCGGCTATAAACTTTTACCATCAATAATTTCCTCTATGGTCCCCACCCCCCGGGACCGGCTCAGAATGACAAAACGCTCTACCATCCTCAGCCGGAAAAGGTACGCCAGGGACGGCCGGTCAGCCAGTTCAGCAATAGAAGAACCGTGAACGGTAGCAAGGACTTTTACCCCGGCGTTCATAACCTCTTCTAAAGCAGCAATATCTCCCTGCCGGCCTATTTCATCAGTAGCGATAACTTGCGGGCCCATAACCCGAAGCAACAGCATCATTCCTTCAGCTTTTGGGCAGCCGTCCAGAACATCAGTCCGCATGCCCACATCCCGCTGGGGAATGCCCCGGTAACAGGCGGCAATCTCCGATCGCTCGTCCACCACTCCCACGGTAAACCCGGATAACCCCGACCCCGGCGCTCCGTTGCTGATCTGGCGGATTAAGTCCCTGAGCAAGGTGGTTTTACCGCAACGGGGCGGAGAGACAAGGATAGTATGGTATATCGTCGACCGGTTCCGGTCAACAAGATGAGTCAACACGGCATCGGCCGCCCCGATAATTTCTTTTGAAATACGGATGTTAAAGCAAGAAAGGTGTTTTAAAGTTTTAACCTTCCCTTTTTCCATCACCGCCCGGCCGCTTACACCTACCCTGTGCCCGCCGGGCAGGGTAAGAAAACCGTTTTTTAATTCTTCCTCCAGGGCATACAGAGAAGAATTGCTGATTACCTGCACCAGCCGGTCTATATCGGCCGGTGTAACCAGGTAGGCCTCACTGGCCGAGCCGGTGATGTTCCCATCATTGCTGACAAAGACATCCTTCCGGGCCAGTCCCAGGGCCAGCGGCCTGCCCTGTCTCAACCGGATTTCCTCTACCTGCTCCAGAAAAGTTTCCGGCAGCCTGTCCAGCAACCGGCGAATATTGCCGGGCAGTACCGGTAAGACTTCCTGAACCGGTTTTTCCACTGAAGACCTAAGGCATGAATCAGGCAAAGTTTGTCCCCCCTCATTTACTTAAAGATATGGACAGAGCGGGTAAATTATGCCAGAAATGTTCAGTCAGTAATATTTAACTGGAACCAAAGCTTAAGCAGCGTCGTATATTATACTGATAGTCAAGAAAAGAAAGGAAGGATAGTAAAATTGGCAAATAAAAGTTCCGGCAGCAGCAACACGCCTTTTATCCTCTTCCTGATCCTGATCCTGCTGATCCTGGGCACATCCAAAGAAAAAATCATTGCTATTTTAGAAAAGTTTTGGCCGTCCAAAAAGTAACGCAAGCACGGTAAGAGATTTGCCGTCAACAAAAAAAGGGTGGTTGGCAACCACTCTTTTTCAAGATTTATTACATATTCGATTAACCTGCTTCGAAATTACCGGTAACTGCCACAGCTTAAATGCCATGTTTTCCGCAAACTAAATATCTTCATCATTAACATTTAAAATCCGGCCAACAGCGGCTTTATCGTCGAGCGCATCCGGTTCGTTTTTGGAGGCATAGTCTTCATCGTTTACGAAAACCACTTCATCACATTCGGGACAGGTTATCTCGATCAAATCGTCATCTTCCAGGATGGCATGATCAAAGCAAACGGTTTCACCACATCCCGGGCATTCTACCTCCAGGTACTGATCTTCCGCATCCGGCCCGGCAACTCCGTTTTCGTAAATTTCGCTTTCCAGGCGCTGCAAGTCTTCATCAATACTTTTCATGTAGCCTTCCAGACCATCCACCGAGTCGGCAAACTCGTCGAGAGTGTCGATTATTTCCTTTAAGAGTTTCCCTTCTTTATCTGCCGGTTCGCCTCCCAAACCGTTTGAAAGACCCTGCAGGTACGCCACTTTCGCTTTCAAGTTGTTCATTTGTTATTTCAACCCCCCGGCAAAATAATACCCTGGTTATGTAGTATCTCACCAAGGGGGAATTTTAAACATACTTAAGCTCTTTTAATATAATTGCCCGTCCGGGTGTCAATCTGGAGGACATCGCCTATGTTAATAAAGAACGGCACCTGTACTACCGCCCCGGTTTCCAGGGTGGCCGGTTTTGAACCGCCGGACGCGGTGTCGCCCTTAATGCCGGGCGCCGTTTCAACCACCGCAAGCTCAACTATGTTGGGGAGGTCTATGCCAATTGACTTTCCCTGAAACATCAGCATATGAATGGTCATATTTTCCTTCAAGTATTTTACCGCTTCCCCCAATTGTTCAGCCGTAAGAGAAACCTGGTCATAGGTCTCCATATCCATAAAATTGTAACCGGCGCCGTCGCTATAAAGGTACTGCACCTCTTTTCGCTCCACACGGGCCCGCGGCAGCTTTTCCCCGGCGTTAAAAGTTTTTTCCACCACCGCGCCGGTACGCAGATTTTTCAGTTTGGAGCGCACAAAAGCAGCGCCTTTCCCCGGCTTGACATGCTGGAATTCAACTACCTGATAAACTTCTCCGTCTATTTCAATAGTCAGGCCGGTACGAAAATCATTAGTCGAAATCACCGTTTTCCCCTCCCCAAAAGTTATCCTAAAGCAATTAATTCCTGTTTGGGCGAACGCGTAAGCACCCGGTGTCCATCAGGCGTAACCAGTACGGTATCCTCAATTCTTATTCCTCCCCAGCCCGGCAGGTAAATCCCCGGCTCTACTGTAACCACCATGCCCGGCTGTAATACAGTTTCATCCCTGGCGGAAAGCCAGGGTTTCTCGTGAATTTGCAGACCCAAACCATGGCCGGTGCTGTGACCGAAGCATTTTCCATAGCCGTACCATTCAATAACATCCCGCGCCGCCCGGTCAACATCCATGGCCTTCACCGCCGGCCGTACGGCAGCAATGCCCCGCTGCTGCGCTTCCAAAACAATATCATAAATCTCCAGCTGACAGCACGCCGGTTTCCCTAAAACCACCGTCCGGGTAATGTCGGAATGGTAGCCCCGGTAAACGGCCCCAAAGTCCATAATAATCAGGTCGCCGTATTGAATCGTTTTTTCCGAAGCTACTGCATGAGGCATGGCCGAGCGCCGGCCGGCCGCAACAATAATAGTGAAGGCAGCCCTTTCCGCACCCCGGCGGCGCATGGCATACTCCAGTTGCAGGGCCACTTCCCGTTCCTGTTTACCGGGTTTGATTGCCTCCAGAATTTCCTTAAATGCTTCATCGGCCAGCCGCACCGCCTCTTCCAGAGTGGCAATCTCGTCGTTATCCTTGGACAGCCGTAATTTTTCCACCAAACCGTCGAAAGGTTTGAGATCTATTTCAGACAAGCCTTCTTGCAGCGCAACATACTGGCTATAAGCAAGGTGATCTCCTTCACAACCTAGAGTGACAACGGCTTCCTGCTCAAGAACTTTATGCAACTGTTCATGGCTGCTCCCGGGCACCTCTACAATAATAAAACCCGGGCTTTGCTGGGCGGCCTGAACAATATAACGAAAATCGGCAAAAAGATAGGACTGTTCCCGTCCCACCAAAACAGACCCCGCCGATCCGGAAAATCCACTTAAATAAAAGAGGTTTTCCGGGCGGGTGACAAAAAAAGCATCCACTTCCGCCTCATTCATCAGCCCGCGCAGTTTTTTAATCCGTTCCGTCACAGCCCGCCTCCCCGGCTATCGCCACAGCCGCCCGCAAGGCAAGCAAATAGCCGGTTACCCCCAGGCCGCTGATCTGGCCGGCAGCCACCGGAGCAATCACCGAGTGATGGCGGAATCCCTCACGGGCATAAATATTCGATAAGTGCACCTCGACAACCGGTATGGTAACAGCGGCCACTGCGTCCCTTAAAGCATAGCTGTAATGGGTAAACGCACCGGGGTTGAAGACCACTGCATCTACTTCGCCATCCGCCTTATGGAGCCGGTCAATCAGCCCTCCCTCGTGGTTGGACTGGTAACAAACAACTTCAGCCCCCAGTTTACGGGCCAGCCTGTCCAACTGCTGATTGATTTCATCTATAGTACAGGCGCCGTAATGAGACGGTTCCCGCATGCCCAGCAGGTTTAAATTGGGTCCATGCAAGATTAATATTTTCATCCTAAAGCCACCTCGTTTACTGGCCGCTGATGGTCAGCCCGGTTAACCTCAAAGTCGGCGCGCCCTTACCGCCGTAAAACTTTAAATCATTACCCACCCCGTCTACCGCCATTAATAAATCCACAATATTACCGGCTATGGCCACTCCTCTAACCGGATGAGTAAACTCGCCGTTTTCAATCCAGAGCCCGGCCACTCCCAGAGAAAAATCACCGGAGATCGGATTAGCGGTATGCATCCCCAACACGTCGGTCACATAAAGGCCGGTTCCGACCTCTTTTATCAGTTCTTCGGGAGATGGCAGGCCCGGCTGGATAAAAAAGTTGGTGGCGCCGACCTCCGGCGTTCCTTTAAAAGAACTGCGAACACCATTCCCTGTCGATGACATACCGTCCTTGGCAGCAGTATAAGTATTATGCAAAAAACCCTGCAAAAAGCCTTCATTAACCAGCACTGTACGCGAGGTGGGAACCCCTTCGCCATCAAAAGGAGCCGAAGCGATTCCTCCCGGCAAAGTACCGTCGTCAATTACAGTAACGTCTCTGGCGGCTACCTGGCTGCCCACCTTCCCGGCAAAAAGAGAACGTCCTTTTTGTACCGCCTCACCGGTCAAAGCAGGTCCTAAAAGTCCCAAAAAACCTCCGGCAACATAAGGTTCCAGCACAACCGCCGCCTGCCTGGTAGCCACCGGCCTGGCTCCCAACATGCGCACTGCCCGGGATGCTGCCTCGCGGCCGATTGATTCTGGATCAAGTTCTTCATACTTAAGCCGGAAATCAAAAGCAAAGCCGGTTTGGCTTTCTTCTCCTTCCCCGGCAACCAGAGCCAGGCTTATGCCGCAAAAAGCCCCCCGGTAATGAACAGCCATCCCGGCGGTATTAACCACCGCTACCAGAGTTTCGCCATCCTGATAAAAAGCGTTTTCAATAATTTTCACCCTGGAATCATAAGCCCGGGCAGCCTCTTCCATAGCTATGGCTAGGTTGATCTTTTCTTCTACCTTTGCCTGGCAAATACGAGGATCATAAAGATCCAGGCAGGGATAAACAGCGCCACTTTCCGGCAATTGCTGAAATGGGTCCGGAGCAGTCCGGGCACAGTTAGCCAGTGACTGCCTGGCGGCTTCTTCCAAACCCGCAGGAGTCAAATCGGAAGTAAAGGAAAAGCCCACCCTTCCTCCTTCCATCACCCTTATTCCTAAACCCCGGTCCTCTGCCCGCTTCAGAGTTTCCACCCGGCAATTCCGTACTTCAATGTTCAACTCTTTGGTACTGCTCAAAAAAACCTCAGCCGTTTCAGCTCCGAGCATCCTGGTTTTACTCAGGGCTGACGCTGCAATGTCAAGGGAAACTCCGGCATCTTCCAATAAAATTTCTCCCTTCCGTATCATCTTAGTATAATTCAATGAAAATGCAAATATTCCTTTCTTAAAAACACAAAAACTGCCTTTAAGCGGCAGTTTAATGGACATACGAGTTAGTGGTTAAAGCAAACAAATAGCGTGCTGATATGGGAGCCAGCTCCTCTACCGAAGCTTCAATAACGTAGCCTGGGTCTAAAAGAGCCAAAATGGCCAACCGCTCTCCTCTGGCCAGGCTGTCGTAAAAACCGATAATACAAAACTGCATATCTTCACCATTAAACTTTCTTATGACTATATCCCCAATCTTCATTACCCTTCTACACCTCCCGGAGAATCGGATCGTTGCGCATTTAACCACAACATATGCCTCTACAAAAGAAGGTGTGTATAGGTTTCCATATAGCATAATTAACCATTGCTACAGGCCGTTAATGTCACCGCTGAGCAATTTTATCAAGGCTATGGCCACAGCATTTACCGGCGTTACAGAGTCGGCAAAATAATAATCAAGATTACGGCCGGTACGCCACAATTCAACCTTATAGGCATTGCTTTCGGACGACGTAAAGGTACGTATTTCCCACAGGTAACCCAAATCTTCAACGCATCCGGCCAACTGCTCAAGGTCTGGAAGCCAGGTTAAACCAACCTGGTTTTCTTCTTCCAGCAGCCTTATTTCCGACGCTGCCTGATTAATCAGCAAATGTGTCTTCTCCGGTATACATAAAATACGGTTTTCAGCAACAGCGCATACCAGATAAGGCTGCGTACTTTCAGCAAAAAGAAACCGGTCACCAGCTGCCGGTTGCCATTTCAGCCCTGCTTCTCTAAGCTTCCTGGCCAGTTCACTGCTGATAATTTTATCCTCACCTACAACCTTCTTATTTTAGGGTCCGGTCCCTCCTGGCGGCCGGTTCCTCCGACTATCAACTGCTTTATTGAAATGGTGGGCTGGGCATCGCTGACCGGTACCCCCTGTCCATCCTTACCGCAGGTGCCGATAGTAAAACCCAAATCACTGCCTACCAGGTCAACCATCCGTAATACCTCCGGCCCGTTTCCCGTAAGAGTGGCGCCCCGTACCATAGGTCCAATTTCACCATCTTTAATCAGATACCCTTCCGCCACATCAAAAACAAAATCGCCGGTGGTGGTATTAACCTGGCCGCCGCCCATTTTTTTTACCAGCAAACCTTCCCTCGTCTCCCGGATTATTTTTACCGGATCTGTTTTCCCCGGGGCAATATACGTATTGCCCATACGGGGAACCGGTTTATAACGAAAAGATTGCCTCCGGCCGTGACCGTTTGATTCCCGGCCGTCCTTTACCGCCGTCAGGCGATCGTACAGAAAATCACTCAGGACACCTTTTTTAATCAGTTCAACCGGCCGGGCCGTCACCCCCTCGTCATCAAAACGGTAAGAACCGTACCGGCCGTCCATGGTTACATCGTCAACAACCGAAATCTCTTCGGAGGCCACCACCTGACCTTTCTTCCCGGCATAGACGGAAAGACCTTTTTGCGCCAGGTCCGCCTCCAGCCCGTGCCCGCAGGCTTCGTGCACCATCGTACCGCCGGCCTCACCGGCCATCACCACCGGCATTTTACCAGCCGGCGCCGGCCTGGCCGCAAGCATTTCCACCGCCCTGCGGGCCGCCGCCGCCGCCACCGCTTCCGCCGGAAATTTTTCAAAAAGCTCGAATCCGCACAGGCCGCCCACCGCCTCGTAGCCGGTCTGGATGGTTGAACCGGAAGCAGCCACGGCCTGCACCAGCAGCCGGGTGTGAATGCGCTCGTCTTCCACGTAGTCCCCCTTGCTGTTGGCAATAATCACATTCTGGGTCACATCGCCGTAACCGACAATTACCTGCTTAACCCGGTCTTTGTCCAACACCCTGGCCGCCCGGTCGGCAGCCTCCACCAGGGAAACCTTGCGTTCAGTAGAAATATCGCCGGGGCGATCCCGAAACTTAAAATCAACCACCGGCTTAATCAACTGCAAATCAAGGTTAATATCTTTTTTACCGCCCCGGGCGGCGCGAGCGACAATCCCCGCCGCCTCAAGCAAACCATTCCGGCTTAAGTCATTGGTATGGGCATAAGCGGTGACATCTCCCAACAACACCCGCAACCCGGCTCCGATATCCACCCCGGTATGTACCCGTTCAATTTTCCCGGCTTCGCAGCCAATCGCGGTATTCCTTTTTTCTTCTATAAAAATATCGGCAAAGTCACCCCCGCCGGCCAGGGCCTCCGCCAGCACTTCTTTCAGCAATTGTTTATCTACCAAAAGGTCCCCTCCTTGAAAAACCGCCTTTTCCCATAGCTTTGCTTGTTTTATCTGAATTATACAGCCCGTTACTTCAAAAGGCCCGCCGCCCGTAGGCGGCAGGCCCCGATTTTACTTTGCAGCCAAAGGCACGTAAACATACCTGGAAACACTCCCCTGACCCTGGTCATCGGCATTGGCGGAAGAATCGGGCACATCTGTCTCCGGAAGAATACTCTTACCGTTACCGTTCTTGCCGGCAGGGGCAGGAATCCCAAAAGAACCCGCCTTCACTCCACGATAAGGAGAAACCGGTGCGGCAGCGGAAAAAGCATTAAACCGGCCTACTGCCCAGCGGGAGATTTCCTCCAGCATCAACTTGCCTTCAGTAGAGGTGTCGGAATAAAGCACTATCTCAAAATCCGCCGTTACCCTGCCGGTAGAAACAGCAGGGGATTTGCCCTTGGCGCCGTCTTTATCCCCACCCTGTTCAACCGCAACCGGCCTTATATTAACCGAACGAACCTCCGAAAGGTTCGAAAGACTCTCCATCTCTCTTATAAAAGAAGCCACGTCGGGGTACTGACCCTCTACCACATACTTGAAAGGAAGCTCTAAATAGTACTGTTTATTTACTACCCCGACAGTCTTGAACTGCTTAATTCTCACTCCGCTCCTCTGGGCCTTAAAGCCGACTTCCATCACGGAAGCCCCGCTCTTCACGTTGTTGCGAAAATAAACGTCAAACTTCTTTAACCTTTCCTCGGCCTGAACGACGCCTTCTTTCTCACGCGGCAAAGATGCCGCCTGCGCCTCGGCTTCCATTAATCTTACCTGATTGTCCCGCAACTGGCTTCTTGTCTCGCCATATGCCTTTACCTGCGGCACTAAAATAAGCCAGACAAACAAAAAAACTACTCCGCCGATTCCTAAAATAGAAAGCAAAATTTTTTCCCTGTTACTGAGGTTGCTGAACATTTTACCTTACACCGCCTTTGACCGAAGCGGATATAGAAAACACCGCCACTCCAAGCTCTTCGTCCCTATGAAACTCTTCTAAGGTTACTTCGTTAAAATAAGGCAGAACGGCCAGATTGCTCAAAAGCACGCCAATCGACGGAACCGACCATGCCGCCCCCTTAATATATACTCTATCCGGCCTGGGCGGCACTTCTGTCGCCGTTTTATCCTGCTGTCCGCCTTTAGCCGGCTCCGCCTTATCACCGGCTTTCTTCTCAGGGTAGACTTTCATTTCGGTTAACCAGACATCCACCGGCACATTAACGTTAATATCATCAAACATATCAGCCCACAACTGCCGGCCGCCAATCAGTTCCTCCCTGACCTTGTAAGATGTGTCGGCCTCTTGCCGGCGCTGTTTCAAGTTGTTCGCCTCTCTAGCCCGGACACTCGTTGCCGCAAGCCGCTCTTGAACTGCCGCCAGTTCATTACGGGCAAGGTAGCCCTCCACCAGAAAAAAGGCATAACCGAAAATAACTAGAGCAATACCCGCCGAGACAACAACAACCAGAAAAAACCGCCTGGTACTGACCCCCCAGGCACGTTGCAGTTCGGGAGGCAGCAGGTTGACTTCATACATTACTGAACACCCCCCGCAGAGCCAGTCCTGCCGCTACAGCATAACCGTTATCAATCGCGCTTAACCCCGTACATTCATCCAGCGGGAGAACCAGGGAACCGACCGATACCGGCAAATCTATCTCCTGCTCCAAAAACTGAACCAGAGCCTCCGTTTTGCACGGGCCGCCGCTGATGATCACTTTTTCCACCGGCAAGGAAAACTCCTGAGAATGGTAAAACTCCAGAGAACGTCCGATTTCCCTGGCCAGTTCACCAATACCATCCTGCAGGGAAGAACCTACCCGAAACTGAACCGGGTCGGCGGTAACCGCCGCCTCATCTAAATTAACCTTTCCAGAATACTCTAATTTTAACTTTTCAGCCTCGTCAAAATCCATCCCCAGGCCTCTGGCCAGCACTTCCGTCAGGTGATTACCCCCTACCGGCATTGTCCGGCTGTAAAGCAGTTGATCGTCCTTTAATAAAACAAAATGACTGGTAGCCGCTCCAAAATGGACCACCGCCATTGTCTCACCGCCGATGGATTCATTCACCAGCCTGTTGTAAGCACGGAAAAGGGCAAAACAGGGCACATCTATAACCGCCAGATGCAAACCGGCAAGCTTAAAAAGATCATAATATTCATACGTCAGTTCTGTGGGAACGGCGACAAGCAGCAGGCGCAGTTGTTTACCGTCGCCTGCAGCCACTTCACCCAGATTGACGTGCCTGACAATTGATTGATCCAGAGGAATGGGAATAAACTTTTCCGCCTCCCACCGGACCGCTTTTTCCAGTTCCCTGTCCGGCATAACCGGCACAGAAACATGCCGCGTAATGACTTTCTGCCCGGTAATGGCGGCAACACAATCACGGCCTTTAGCACCGGCATACTCCACCGCCTGCTTCAAGGCAAAAACCAGCGTATCGGACTTAAAATTCCCCGCCAGAAACTCCGGCGGAGTTGGAAAACTGCCCAGGGCCGTTACCACCGGCTGCTCGTCTTCTATGGCCACCTCGGCTACTCTAATCTCCGTAGATCCGATATCAACCGCAGTACAAAGATCTTCTTTCGGCAAAAGACCATGCCAAAACTTTTTCATCAACAACCCAATCCCTTCACCAAAGATATTTACAACATCTACCTCAAAAAGTCCTTCTTTTATGACAAACTTTTTTAAATTTTTCCAAAAAAATGCCCCGCCTGACGGGGCAAATGAGCATTGTGGGTTATTTCCACGATAATATCTTGAAAACAGGGGTTCCGGCCGGAACAGAAACCTGTTCAATAAGGTTGGCGTTGGTAGCTTTTATGATTGGGCTAATAACAGCGCCATAAACTTTAACCGCATTATTCATTTCGACCTTATTACCCGCCCACAGAAACGCTCTTATGTCGTTACTATTGCTGGCAAGAAAATCTCCTCCGGCAATTAAAAGCAACGAGTCATTATCCTCATCTAAAGGTAAAATATCCTTGGCATTGGGAATAACTATATTTCCGGAGGCCACAACAGTGGCTTTGCCGGCATATTTTTTACTTCCCCCCGAATAAGTGAGGGTAATATCTCCGTTAACATAATATATGCCGTCCCACGGCTCATTATTTAAATTAAAAGTCGTATTACCATCAAAATAGTGGCCTTCTGCTTTTTGGGCTTCATTTTCATACCAGGGAAGGTCAGGCGCAGGCACAGGAGGGACCACCGGCACCTCTAATTCCAGCGGTGACATTTGCTCAAGATAAAATATGCCGCCCTTAACTTCACTGCCATTACCTGTAGAATGACCGCCATGCACCCAGGCATTCCCGTCCACCGTACAACTGTTGCCCAGGGTAAGATCCGCCATTGTCCATACTGTAGAATAAACATGATTGCCATTTACCATGGAAAGGTTACCAACAGCCCTTATTATTCCATTAACCTTGACTCCATTACCCAAGGTAACGGTCCCATTAGCCTGAAGCTGGTTAAAATTACTCCCATTCACTATGTCAATGTTGCCCAATGCCTGAACAGAACCATTTATTTTATTACCGTTACCCAGAGTGATATTACCCATAGCCTGGATGATATCCGATACACTGCTGCCGTTACGCAGGTCAATGTTTCCCCTTGAATAGATATTACCTGCGGCGTTACAGGAATTATTAAAGGTAATGTCACCGTTGGCATAAATACTTCCGGGGCTGCCTTCCTCTCCAATGCGCAAGGCGTTGTTGGCAGTTATACTGCCCGTACAGTACACATCAGACCTGATATCGGTTGAATTATTGGCCTCAAAAAGACCCGCCCAAACACCCCGGCCAAAGTAATCCGCTGCTCCCGGCTCGATTCCCCCACCGGGACCACCACCCGCTTCTGTTTCTACTTTTACCTTCGCCGTCAGGGTTTTCTTACTGTAGTTCTGGTCCCAATCCGGGTATCTGCCGACCGCAACAATTTCGTAAACACCGCCTCCCAACGAAGAAGGCGTTAAGCTTTCAATGAGGCCATAAGCCTCGCCTTCAACCGTGGCTTCAGGATATTTGCCGGTTAAAGCCGCCCACTTCGGGTCACCCGGATTGTCAAGCAAAGAAAGAGGATCGGCTTCGTTTTCAAGCATGGCCAGCGCCTTTACCAGGCCGGCGTCAGCCACGTAATAAGCCTCCATGCGCTTATGCTGCACTTGAGATGCGCTGCGCTGGCCCGCACCCAGGGCAATCATACTGCCCGCAACAACCAGCACAATGGTCAGAATCCCCAGGGCCAGGATGGCAGCCTGTCCCTTTTCATCCCGCACCATTTTAAACCGCCTCCTTTTCGGGCTAATCAGTGGTCGTTCTGAGGTAAACCGCCGTGGACACATCGTACTCGCTGCCCTTGTAGCCCCCCCTAAGCAAGATTTTTACTCCCCTGATCTCGCCTTCCTCGTAATAAGGCTCAAAAAAAGGGGGCTTATTAAAAATGTAACCGGCGTTGGTCAAGGGCTGGGCCGGATCGCTGTTTTCTTTCCGGTAAAAAACTTGCTTGCCGGGATCATAATAGTAGTAAACCGGATCGCTTACGCCCTCTTTCTTGAGCAAAAGGGCATTTGCCTGGCCGTTTCCGTCACCGCAGGAAGGTATCTCCGTCGCCTCGCGTATCTCCCAGCTTAACCGGTCTATGACGATACGCATATTATCCAGCGTTTCACCCGTCTTTTCCTCCTTCTGATAAGCAACCACAAAATGTTCAAACATACTCACCAGGGCAAACATCAGCAAGCCGAGCAAAAGAACGGCTACAACCGCTTCCACCAAAGTAAAACCCTTTTCCCCACCAGAACGCGCCTTCATTTCTTCGGCACTTCTCCCACCAGCACAGCCACCTGCCGGGTTAAATTAAAATAAATTCTCACTCTGACGGTAATCCTGTTCCCGGAGGTATCGATCGTTTCTACTTTATATGAATAATTACCGCCCAGGTCGCCCGTTTCCCCATCAGTCACCGTTCCGGCGTTTTTCAAGCTCTCCAGTTTTGCCTGAGCCAGGTTGAGCGCAGTCAACTCCCGCCTGGCGCGGACGTTGGCCTGGCTGTAATAATCAACCAGATTCAACAGCGGCACCAGGACAACGGCCAGAATCAAAAGCGCCACCATGACTTCGATTACGGTGAAACCTTTCGGGCTTCTTAAAAAGCTCAACCGGAACACCTCTTTAGAGCCTGCCGGAAAACGCTACTTTGTCACTGCAATCAACTTTGTCTACGAGGAAGCTTTTTCGACAGCTTCTTTTTATGAAGTTATCGAAAAAGGCTTATATTTTTCCTGCCATGAGTTGATGCCCAGCCCCCAGAACACACCGGGGGGATGCAGCTTAACCATATTCTGATTGTATTCTATCTTTGCCCCGGAATCTGTTTTAACATAATTAGCCATCGCTGCGCCAATAACTTTATCATCCTCATTCAAGTGAATTTTTCCAGCCGCATAAATCAGGGCCTCTACGGTTCCAGTGCCACCAATCTTTACCTCCACAGTATCTATCAAACCAGCCGGACTGGGAGCAAAAGAAATCAGAGCCAGGCAACTGTTCGTATCCGAACGATCCAGGTCATTTGTAATACTAATACTACCGGTGGCGACAATGGTGGCCACACCGGAGTAAGTGCCAGATATATTAACATTTCCGTTTACAAAATAAATCCCGTCAATGCCGGTAAGCTTGACATCATCAGAGACGGAATTACCAAAAGTTGTTTCGCCGGTATATTCATAATCGGCACTGCGCACGTAATCACTCTGCGAAAGAACAGGAAAATCAGGCAGGGAGAGATTCACAGGAGAAGGTGTTGTGTATGGGTACGATTCACCATCAATACTGTCGGAACCTTCGTCAGTAATAGAACCTCCTGCCCAAACATCGCCCTTAACCTTTGTATTACCGCCACTGCCAACAAGAACACTCCCTCCTGCCTTTACCCAACCGCTCTCTTCAATCACAGTGTTTGCCTTGGCGTTGTTACTTACCGTTACATCACCATAAGCCTCAATGTTTCCTCCAACAGACGTACCATTGTCTAAACGCACCCATCCAACAGCAAAAACATTTTTCTCTACCACTGAACCATTTTCCTCTAGCCAAACATTCCCGTTGGACCAGACATCTGATTTTATTTCCCCGTTTTGCTTGAATGTGGCTGCTGTACCGGACCACACCCCTTTGCTGAAGTCCAAAGGAGTATACAGCCTCACCTCAACTTCCAGGGTGCGCCTGTTCCCTTTGTACACACCTACGGAGGCAATGTCCAGTTCGTAAACATAGGTCAGGGTGGTTTTGGTTACATATACGCTTTCGATCACGTTGCCGGCAACGGCATCCGGGTAAGGCTCATTCTGCAAATAAAGGTATGGCGCGCCTTTCGGCAAAGTGGTTTTCACCCAGTCCGGGTCCGCCAGCGCTTTGGCCAGCACTCTCTCTACCCCCGCATCGGCGGTGTAATACGCCTGAACCTGTTCCAACTGGCTGGCGGAAGCCCGCCGGTTTCCGCTGGAAACAGCCAGCATGGCCGACCCCACTACCAGCAGGATCATCATCACCCCTACCGCCAGGATCATGGCCTGTCCCCGTTCATTTTTAATGGCATCCACAGGCAGCCGCCTCCTTTACCTGGCCCTGATTTGAGTGGTGGTTTTCAAGGTAACCGGATCAATACCCGCCGCCTGGCCGGTCAAGACAATATCCACATACCTGTTGTTGACGACATCACCCATTCCGTAAGGTTTATAAGTGAGGGAAAGCCCGGTGACATTACTGGCCACCAGGTACACCTCGCCGCCTACGGTACGGGTCAGTTGATTGCCGTTATAAACGGAGTATTCTACCGTGTCACCGCCTGCATCTGTGAATACCAGTCTGGAAGAATCCGTTGTCGAAGCAAGCTTTTCAGCCTGGCGCAGTTCCCTGGTCAGCCGGTCCATCCCGATGCGCAGATTGTCCTGGACATCGGCCCGGCGCTCCCCGGAACTCCAGATAGCCATCCCGTGCCCGTAAACAGTTAAAACGGCAAAGAAAACGGCTACCATCAGCAGCGCCGCCACTACCGCTTCGACAATGGTAAAACCATGCTCCCGGTTCATGTAACGCATCGGCCGACTCACCTCTTGACCTTGTCAGAAGTCAATGAGAGGTGCTTCTCCACCTCATATTCCTGATAATACACGCTTACCGTTACGGTTTTGCGGTTGCCGCTTTCCGCTACCGCCAGTTGATAATTATAATGGTCATAGGGGGCGGGAAACGGCTGCTTCGTTCCTACCGTCACAATATCCTTGAAAGGGGTTTCCTTTATTTCTTCCAGCTTGCCCTGGGCCAGATCCATGGCGGCGGATACTTTGCCGGCGCCGGTATTAAACCGGCCGCCCGTGCTGAACATCTGGATCATGGGAATAAGGGCAATGGCCAGAATAATGGCGGCAACAAGCACCTCCACCAGGGTAAAGCCTCTTTCATCACCCAAACGCCGCATTTTAACCAACCCCCTAAGTGCCGATTTCCGGGTTCGGGTCCGGCGGCACGGTTTTATCTATCCGCACCCGCCCGCTGTGCACGGCTACTATCACATAGTAAATCTCGCCGTACTTGTTTTGCAAAGTAACCGTCCCCCCCCTGCTGAGAGGCCGCCCGGTCGCCGAAAATCCCAGCTTGTTAAGAGTGCCGTTATAGAGAAAATTCGTGCTGTAAACAACGCCGTTCTCCACAGTTACGGTCTTCAGGGTGGTGTCGCCTTTACGGACGTAATAGCATTCATTTGCAACGTCAAAAAGAATATTATACGAGGCTTCCTCCTCCGCTATCGCCTTCTGCTGCACCGCCCTGATTTCCCCGACCATTTCCCGGGCGGCGGAGTAAGCCCGGTAGCGGGCAATCTGGGCCTGGTAATTGGGCGCCGCAAAACCTACCAGGATACCCATGATCACGATGACAACGGCCAGTTCCACCACCGTAAAGCCTTTAACACTTTTCAGAAAGAAAGCCGGCAGCTTCATCTTCCCCGCCTCCTCCCAAAATCCACTTATCCTCGTAATGACACTGCGGGCGGCAGTCATCATTCTTCAGCAGTTTCACCGGCATTCTCTAAAGGCGGAAAAAAGACATATACCACTGAATGACGGCCTGTCCCCACAACACGGTAACAAAAGCACCCAACGCCAGAAACGGACCGAAGGGAATGGGGTCTTTCCGGCCCTTCTTTTTTGCCATGAGCAGGGCCACTCCGACCAGGCCGGCCGCACAACAGCCCAGAAAAACCGCCACCAGACCCAGCGGCCAGCCGAGGAAAAGGCCGATTACCGCCGCCAGCTTGATGTCGCCGCCGCCCATGCCGCCCCGGCTGATTACAGCCGGCAGGAACAAGAATCCGGCTGCCGCAACTATGCCCAACCCGGCTGAAACCGGGGTCAGATCCCGCGCCAGTAAATTTATTAAAACTCCTCCCGCAAAAGCCGCCAGCACCACTTTATTGGGAATGATGTAATGTTCCAGGTCGATAAAAGTGACTATAATCAAGACCGAAGCCAGAAAAAGATATTTCAGCAACAAAAGGTGCCAGCCGAAAAACGAATACAAAGAAACGTAGACCAGCCCGGTAATAAGCTCCACCACGGGGTAGCGCAAACTGATGCCGCCGCCGCAGTACCGGCAGCGCCCTCTCAACAACAGATAGCTGAAAAGCGGGACCAGGTCCCGCGCCGCCAGCCTTTTCCCGCACTGCGGGCAGTGTGACGGGGGAAAGACAATTGATTTTCCCCCGGGCAGGCGGTGGATGCATACGTTGAAAAAGCTGCCTGCCGCCAGGCCGAACAGAAAAAAGAATAAGTAGGGCATTGATTTCAACCTGTATTTCTTCGAAGAGTTTAGCTGACAGCTTTCAGCTATCAGCAGAATGAGTCGGAATCAAAAGCGCTAAGCTGTCAGCCATCAGCTTTCAGCAGTCAGCAAAATGAGTTAAAACAACTTGGGCATAAGCTATACGGGAGCCGCTCCCCCGTGCTGCGTCCAGCGGCACGGGGGTAGCCACGATTTCCGCTCCACTTTCATCAACTTAGACAACTAAAAGTACATCTCCACACAGATACGGGGCCAAATACATGTTTGGTCTGGCTACGCTAATCAACCAAGCAACCGAGCTAAACAATCACAACTACCTCTAGTACCCCTTTTATAAATGGATACTAAATTATATGGTAGTGTATTAAATGGTAGTGTATTAAGAAGAAGTCTCAGTCATGCCACTTGGTATAGTAAGGGTTCCTACTATAGGCTCAGATGTACTTGTGCAATAAATATCATCCCCCCCACCAAGAGTCTTATCTTTGCCTTTCGAGTAAAGTATATAGGCATCTCGGTCAGTAGTATAAACTGCATAAGTAACACTTTCACCATAACCATCCTTCGATCCCGTCCATGTTATACCGCCTGCAGACATTGCTTTACCAATACCGGTCGTAGCATCAGCATCCGCAGTAGGATACTTACCGTCAGCCTGGTCCATGGTCCAGATGTTGATGGCGCTGCGCATCGACTTTAGG
>JAGUVT010000110.1 GCA_020062745.1 Deltaproteobacteria bacterium | reverse complement strand
TTAAAGTTGGCCAGGGAAAAATAAAACCCGCTTGCAACAAAAGCAAGAAACAATGCCAGGACTATTCCAATACTGAATTTCGGCACCTACAACCCCTCACTTGATCAGCCGGGCCAGGACATCGGCCAGCAAATATGCCGAACGCACGGCTTCTTCGGTAGAATTATTGACACTCCCGACTTCTAAAAGAAGGGCATGCGGGTGGAGATACTGGTTATAAATACCGTCCTTTACCCTGATACCCAGACAAAGGCCGGGATACAACTCGTTCATTAGAGTTGCAAGCTCCTTGGCAAAAGCGTGGTTCTGACGCCAGTTGGGAAAAGGCCGGCGGGCGTCGGAACCTACGACGATCAAGACCCGAGCCACCTCCTGCCCGTTGATCTTTGTAACGCTTTGTCCCCGTGATTTACCGGAATCACGGTGAATATCCAGCACCACCTTTACGCCGGGATTAGCAGCCAAAAGAGCACGGGCTGTTTTTTCGGACTCAATGTAAGATGACCTATACAGGGTATCGTTAATGCGGTCCGAACGGGCCACCCCAATCCCGTGCTTGCTTTGCAAAGCTTCCTGCAATGCCGCCGCTGCCGTCACCACGCCGCCTCTTTTCCCTTCTAACCGTTCTACACCATCAGTTAAAGCATAAGTCTCCCCGGTATGAGTGTTATATATAGCCACCAGACATTCTCCCGGAGCGGCAGTAATAACCTTTTCCCCCACCGGGGGATAACCCTCCGGCGATACAGTGGCCATAGCCCATACAGGGTTAACCAGTTCCAGAAAAGGAACCTGGGACTGCAAAACCGTGGCCGGGCTATATAAATTAACCCGTACCAACTCCGACCAGGAAACCAAAAACAACTGAGAAGGAGTCAGGTATGGGTTATCCCCTTCAGAACCGCTCCGGGTCAGAACCGGCATGGCCGACTTTAAAATTGCCACCGGGTCCCGGCTATAAAAGGAGATACCGTTCTTCAGGATGTTTTCTAAAAACTGTGGTATGGCAAGCCGGGTTGAAATAGTATTAAAAGTTAGCGCCAGAAGCAAACCAGCCAACACCAGAAACCGGCAGAAATCATAATACAGCAGGCGACGGTTACAACTGGCAGGTACCGGATACATAAAAAACCCCTCCCCCCGGCTTGTTGCATAAATCATATGCCCGGAAAGAAGGGTTTATGAAACTACTAGCGCAAGACAGTAGGCACAAAAGCATCAATAAGACCGATAATAAAAGCCGAAATCAAGGCCCCGACCAGGCTTACGCTCAAAAAATTGGGAATGATAAACTGAGCCAGGTAAATTACCACTGCTGCTGTAATAAACCCAACCAATCCCCTGCTTTGAGGCGAAATGCGATCCCCAAGCAGGGTTTCAGCTACATATCCAAGCGCGGCGATGACCACAGCCGCTACCAGCGCTCCGATGAAACCGCCTTTCACAACAAAACCAGGCGAGAGCCAGCTAGCTACAATAAGCACCAGCGCCGAAACAACAAATCTAATCACCAGTCCAAGCCACTGCATTTACTCACCTCCTTATCAAACATAGCATAAACCAAATTTAGCGAGGTTATACATTGCTTTTCTAAAAAGTTCGTGTTAAAATGGAGGCTATTGGGAGGTGAAAACATGCCGAATATAAAGTCCGCTGTTAAAAGAGTGGAAATTATCCACAAGCGTACGGCACGCAATGTCCGGATCAAGTCTGCGTTAAAAACCGGAATTCGGAAATTCGAAAAATCTCTTGCCGGCGCCAGCAATGAGGAAACCGTCCCGAAACTGCGCCAGGCGCTGGTAGTAATTGATAAAGCTGTAGCCAAAGGCATTCTACATAAAAATACAGCGGCCCGCAAAAAATCCCGCTTGACCAAAAGATTCAATGCCACGACAGAGTAAAAGAATTCAACGGGGGTCTTTATAATTATAAAATCAAAAACACTGCGGGCCGGCCTGCCGGCCCTGGTTGTGTTTTTCCTGGCTCAGGCTTTCGGCAACCTGGCCGGCAGTGCGCTGGCGCCGCTGGCACCGTTCCTGATCTCCGAACTGGGACTGAGCCGGAGCAATATAGGACTCTTTTCTTCTTTCCTCTACCTGGGAGCGCTTATTTCCGGCATCCCGGCCGGTTGGCTGGCAGACCGCTGGGGTGTAAGAAGAACATTAACGTTGGGTGGAATTTTGACCGGGTTCTTGCTCGGAGCCGTTGCAGGAATCAGCACTTACTGGATAATGCTATTGCTGGTACTCCTGGGCGGGCTGGGTTACGGCATCATCAACCCGGTAACCAGCAAAGGCATCGTGGACTGGTTCGAGCCGGGATCCCGGGGCACAGCCATGGCCATAAAGCAAACCGGGTTTAGTTTCGGCGGTGTCCTTGCCGCAGCCATGCTGCCGGCCATTGCCGTAGCATCAAGCTGGCGCTGGAGCGTGGCCATCACCGGCCTGATTATGATCACCGCCAGTTTCCTGTTTTATATTATCTACCACAATCAACCAGTAACCGGAAAAACCAACCACCCTGCCGGAGAAGAAAAAGCTCGTTCCAACAGTTGGTCGCTACTGAAAGATAAGAACATTTTAAGCGTCAGCATCATCGGTATTTTTTTTGCGGCTGTCCAGATCGCCGGGTCGACCTACCTGGTACTTTATCTGGTTGAAAAATTCAGCTATCCGGAAGTGGTTGCCGGCGGTTTACTGGCCTTATCTCAGGGCGGCGGCGCCGCAGGACGGCTCTTCTGGGGCTGGGCAAGCGACGCCTTATTTGCCGGAAACCGCAAAACAGCCGTAGTAACAGTCGGCATCACCAGCGCACTGACAACCATCCTGCTGGGCCTGCTTCACGGCAACCCGCCCTTTTTACTTATAGCCGCGATGGCTTTCCTTTTCGGCTTTACCGCCGTCGGGTACAACGCCGCCTACCTGGCCCTGGTATCAGAGTTGACTAACAAGGAAACGGCAGGAATGACCATCGGCATTTTTATCAGCATAGCTTACTGGGGTGTTTTTATTGGGCCGCCCGTCTTCGGCTTGATTGTTGATAAAAGCAACTCATATACCACCGCCTGGGCAGGTTTCGGCATCGCCCTGGCTCTGGCAAGTGTCGTTCTAAGCCGCATACCGCTGGTGCTTTCCGGCCAGAAAG
>JAGUVT010000101.1 GCA_020062745.1 Deltaproteobacteria bacterium | reverse complement strand
CCGGCCGGCCTGGATGAGATGCTTTTTGCCGGTTTTCTGCGCAAAGAGCCGGTGGAAATGGTACGCTGTGAAACGGTGGACCTGGAGGTGCCGGCACGGGCGGAAGTTGTTCTCGAAGGGTATGTAGATCCGGAAGAGACCAGGATCGAAGGGCCGTTCGGGGATCATACCGGTTATTATTCGCCGGCCGACCGGTATCCTGTTTTCCACCTTACCTGTGTCACCCGCCGGAGAAGTCCCATTTATCCGGCTACCATTGTGGGCCGTCCGCTGATGGAGGATGCCTTTCTCGGCAAGGCTACCGAGCGTATCTTCTTGCCTTTGATGAGGCTTCAGTTACCGGAGATTGTGGACTTAAACATGCCTCCGGAGGGGGTTTTCCATAATTGTGTTGTTGTTTCCATTAAAAAACGTTATCCGGCTCAGGCTAAAAAAGTAATGAGCGCCTTGTGGGGAATGGGTTTGATGATGCTGGCCAAGCTGATTATTGTAGTGGACGATGATGTTGATGTCCAGAATATGTCGGAAGTGATGTGGCGGGTATTTAATAATATTGACGCTGGAAGGGATTTGATGATGGTTGAGGGACCCCTCGATGCTCTGGATCATTCATCGCCGCTGCCTCATATGGGTACCAAGATCGGCCTTGACGCTACCAGGAAATGGTCTGATGAAGGGCATCCGCGCCAGTGGCCGGAGGATATTGTAATGTGTCCGGAAGTAAAGGCAATGGTTGACGGGAAGTGGAAAGAATATGGTCTTTAAGAAGTTAAAAATTTTCCTGGTCATGATCAAATTTGAACATTCTGTTTTTGTCCTTCCTTTTGGCTATGTGGGTGCTTTTTTGACGGAGAGGAAAATACCTTCAGTAAATGACCTGGTCTGGATCACTCTGGCCATGGTGGGCGCCCGTACCGCAGCCATGACTTTAAACCGGATTATCGACCGCCATATTGACGCTAAAAACCCGCGTACTGCCGGCCGCGCTTTGCCCAGGGGGCTGCTTTCATTGAATGAAGCATGGATCTATGTGTGTTTATCGCTGGCCCTGCTTACATTTTCTGTTTACCACTTGAGTCCGCTGGCTTTTCGCCTGTTTCCGCTGGTGGTAGTGTTCCTGGTTGTCTATTCGTATACCAAACGTTTTACCTGGTTCTGCCATCTGGTGTTGGGAGCAGTACTGGGAATGGCGCCGCTGGGCACCTGGGTTTCTATTACCAACCGGTTTGATCTGGCGCCGCTGTTGCTGGCTTTGGGGGTGCTTTTCTGGGTGGCTGGATTTGATATTATTTATGCTTGCGGAGACTATGAGTTTGACCGGAGAGAAGGGATTTACTCCATCCCGGCCCGTTTTGGCATCAGGCGGGCGCTGGCCGTCTCGACAGCTTTTCATGTTTTGTCTCCGCTTTTTTTCCTGGCGGCAGGTTTGATTTTAAATCTTGGTTTATTCTACCTGGCTGGCTTGATTATTGCCGTGTTTATCTTGTTTTACCAGCATTCGCTTATTTCACCACACGACCTGTCCCGGGCCGGCATCGCTTTTTTTAATTTAAACGGCATCTTGAGTATGATTATGTTTGCTTTTACGTTTCTTGACATCGTGTTTCCCCTGCAGATTGCCTGGAAATTTTAAGGGAGAGTAGATAATGAAGCGGCCTTTTAAGGAAAGTGATGTTTCTGATATTGGGGCAAAAGTGTTAGCCGGAGAGAGGTTGAATAAAGAGGATGGGATTCGTCTTTTTCAATCCAGGGACTTGCTGCCGATAGGGTACCTGGCTGACATGATCAGAACCGTCAAAAACGGAAACAAGGTTTATTTTATCGTTAACCGTCATATTAATCATACCAATGTTTGCGTAAATCTTTGTCCGCTCTGCGCTTTTGGAAGGGAAGCCGGTCACCGGCGGGCTTTTACCCTGTCCCTGGATGAAATAGAAACCAGGGTTCTGGCTTCCCGGGACGAACATGTTTCGGAGATTCATATTGTTGGCGGCCTTAACCCTGATTTGAAGCTGGACTATTATATAGAAATGCTCCGACGGGTGCGGCGCACCCTGCCCGGAGCAGTCATACAGGCTTTTACTGCTGTGGAGATAGATTACCTGGCTGGAGCACATAACCTGCCGGTGCGGGAAGTGCTGGCTATTTTGCGGGAAGCCGGACTGGATTCTCTGCCCGGTGGCGGGGCGGAAATTTTTTCGCCCCGGGTGCGCCGGCTAATCTGTCCCCGCAAAATAAGCGGAGAGCGGTGGCTGGCCGTACATGAGGCGGCTCATGAACTGGGGATGCGCACCAACGCCACCATGCTTTACGGTCACGTGGAAACCGTTGCCGAGCGGGTGGACCACCTCATCCAGTTGCGGGAACTGCAGGATCGTACCGGCGGCTTTTTAACCTTTATCCCGCTGGCCTTTCATGCACAGAATACGGTGCTGGAGCACGAAGGCTTTTATCCCACTACCGGATACGAGGATTTAAAGACGCTGGCCGTGTCCCGGCTGATGCTGGATAATTTCGACCACATAAAGGCTTTCTGGATCATGATCGGGCCGAAACTGGCCCAGGTTGCGCTTTCTTTTGGCGTTGACGATTTGGACGGGACAGTCATGGAGGAAAAAATTGCCCATGATGCCGGGGCGAAAACCGGCCAGTACATGACCAAAGCCGAGTTAATCAACATGATTGAGGCGGCGGGGCGGGTTCCGGTAGAGCGCGACACTCTGTATAACGTCGTCGGGGAGGGTTTATAGTGGCGAAATTACGCATCGGACGGGTGGATTACCTTAACTGCCTGCCGGTCTACCACGCGTTGGAAGAGGGGCTTTTGTCGTTGGAAGCAAAGCTGGTAAAAGGTACGCCCACCCGCTTGAATTACCTGTTTAGAATCGGCAAGCTGGATGTTACGCCGCTTTCTTCGATAGAATACGCCCTCAATGCGGATAAGTTCATTATTCTGCCCGATCTTTCCATCAGCGCCGACGGTCGTGTGGCCAGTATTCTCTTTTTCAGCAAGATTCCAGTTACCGAACTGGACCGGAAAAAAGTTTGCGTTACTGATTCTTCAGCTACTTCCGTGGCCCTTTTGAAAGTGTTGTTTGACCATTACTACCACGTGGATGTAGACTTTCTTACCACTCCGCCCGACCTGGACCGGATGCTGGGGGAAGCCGAAGGAGCTCTGTTGATTGGTGATGACGCCATGCTGGCCCATCGGCGGGTGGAAGAAGAGGGGCTGCCTTACCAGGTAACTGATCTCGGTGAGGCCTGGAAGCAATTTACCGGTGAAAAAATGGTTTACGCCGTCTGGACGGTACGCCGTAAGTTTGCCGGGGAGCATCCGGAGGAGGTGAACCTTTTAAGCAGTTCACTGCTGGAGTCTAAATCGCTGGGGCTGGCTGACGTTCCTGCTCTGGTTGAAAAGGCCCGCCGGCGGACCGGACTGCCGCTACCGGTTCTGGAGGAATATTTTAAAACAATCTGTTATCAGTTTGGTGATAAAGAGCAGCGGGCTTTGTTAGCTTTTTATGACTACGCTTACAAGAGCGGAGTGGTTGAAGAGCGGGTGAAACTGCACGTATGGGGTGAGGCGGAGTGAGCGGCGGAATTGCCGGCATATTAACAAGGGCCGTGCAGGGTGAGCGGTTATCGGTGGAAGACGGCACGGCGCTTCTGGCCTCATCTGATTTGTTGGCGTTGGGCCGTGCGGCCGGCCTGGTCCGGCAGCGAATGCACCCGCAGGGAATGGTTACCTTTGTGATCGACCGCAATATTAATTACACCAACGTCTGCCGGTGCCGCTGCCGGTTTTGTGCTTTTTACCGGGATGAAAAAGACCCGGAGGCGTACGTGCTCGACAGGGCGGAAATATTCCGGAAGATCGAAGAAACACTGGCTGCCGGCGGTACTCAACTGCTCATCCAGGGCGGCCTGCACCCCGGTCTGGGTCTGGACTACTATTTAGAACTGCTGCGTTTGATTAAAGAGCGTTTTGCTATCCACATTCATTCCTTTTCACCGCCGGAAATTGTGCATATGGCGCGTTCTTCCGGGCTGCCGTTGCGGGAAGTACTGGCGGAGCTGCGTTCCGCCGGGCTGGACTCCCTGCCCGGCGGCGGGGCGGAAATCCTGGTCGACCGGGTGCGGCGGCAGATCAGCCCGGCGAAAATAACCTGGCAGGAATGGATGGAAGTAATGGAAACCGCCCACGAACTGGGTCTGAAAACCACCGCCACCATGGTTTTCGGCCATATCGAAACGCTTGCCGAGCGGGCTCTGCACCTGGTCCGGCTGCGGGAATTGCAGGACCGCACCGGCGGTTTTACCGCTTTCATTCCGTGGAGCTTTCAGCCGGCCAACACCGAACTGGGGGGTAGTGCGGCTACCGGCGTGGACTATCTGAAAACCCTGGCGGTAGCCCGTTTAATGCTGGACAACGTGCCGCATATCCAGGTTTCCTGGGTGACCCAGGGAGCCAAGCTGGCCCAGGTGGCCCTGTCTTTCGGCGCCGACGATTTCGGCGGCACCATGCTGGAAGAAAACGTGGTCCGCGCCGCCGGCGTAACCAACCGGATCACCACAGATGAAATCGTGCACTGTATTAAAGATGCCGGCTTTACACCGGCCCGGCGGAATACGCTGTACGAAACGCTGGAGGTTTATTGATGCGGATTAGTATCCCAGGCGGCGGTAGACGGCTTCGTCGATGACGTTTTCGCCCTTCAGTCCGTGGGCGGCCCGGAATTTCCGCACGGCTTCTTCCGTACCCTTGCCCCAGAAGCCGTCCGGAACGCCTTTATAAAATCCGAGGCGGCGCAGCGCCTTTTGCATTTCCAGCACGTGGGGGCCGCTGTCGCCGTATCCGAGGGTGTGGGGAGGGGTTCCCGGCGCCCCGAAGGGGCTGCCGATAATGGTTACCGGTGTGCCTTCGCTGACCAAAGAGAAGATTTCTTCGACATGGGCATTGTGCATTCTGATGCATCCCTGGCTGGCGAAGGTGCCGATGCTGCCCGGCTGGTTGGTGCCGTGGATGCCGTACCGGCCGTAGGGAATATTCAGGCCCATCCAGCGGGTGCCCAGCACTTCGTGGGGGCTGATTTCCCTGCTGACGATTTTCCAGTTGCCCACCGGCGTCGGGGTTTCGTACTTTCCCATAGCCACCGGATAACGGCGGAGGTACTTGTTGTCTGCAAAAAGAGTGAGGGTGAGCCTGTCCATGTCGATGATGATGGCGGTATTTTCCGGTACGTGATAGCCTTCGTCGCCGTATCTCCTGGCGGCGGCTGTTTGCCGGAAGCTTACAGCGGCGCCGGCGGGGTAAAGGCAGTAGCAATTACAGGCCGGTTTTTGGACTGCCGCACTTTTTGCCGGACTTATTATGCCGCAGGCAAAAAAAATAAACAGGCATGCTGTTGCAACTGAGCAGCGCCGCTTATCCTTCAACATTACCTCTCCGTTTTCGTTTTTTTTATTATTTCCCTGGCGGCGGGAGATTATGTGTTTTTTACATTTGCCGGGCGTAATTTACGGCGTTGTGGAAGACGGCCAGCCCGTGCGGTTGGTTTGCGCCGGTCAGCCTGCGCCAGTTGGGGTGTTGGGTTGTTTCTACGTACCGTTCCGGGTGCGGCATCAGGCCGAGAATCCGGCCGGAAGCGTCGCAGATCCCGGCGATGGCGTTTAAGGAGCCGTTGGGGTTGGCCGGGTAGGAGGCGGCCGGCCGGCCCTGAGTATCTGCGTACCGGAAAACCACCTGCCGGTTGTTTTCTATTTTGGCCAGGGTTGACCGCCCGGTATAGAACTTGCCCTCGGCGTGGGCCACCGGAACATCCATGATTGTGTCCTCCAGGCCGGCGGTGAAGATGCAGTTGCTTTGTTCCACCAGTAGTTTTACCCAGCGGCACTCGAAGTGGCTGCTGTCGTTGGTGATCAAGGCGGCGCTTATCTCCCCGATGGTCAGGTCGGGAAGCAGGCCGGTCCGCACCAGTACCTGGAACCCGTTGCAGATGCCCAGGACCGGTTTGCCGGCGGCCACGAATGCGGCCAACTGGTCTTTCAAAAAAGAGGTGAGTTCTACCGCCAGTATTTTGCCGGAGTGCACGTCGTCGCCGTAAGAAAAACCGCCCGGGAGGGCCAGGATCTGGTAGCCGGCCAGGTTTTCTTCTTTAAGGCGGAGCTGATTTACGTGTACCATCCGGCAAGAGGCGCCGGCTTTCTCATAGGCGTAAAAGGTTTCTTCGTCGCAGTTGGTTCCGTCCGTTCTTAGAATGCATACTTTTGGTTTCACCGGTGGAACACCTCTTTCATCGGCTCCTGCCAGGCTTCTTTCAGTTCGGAAAGGGTGACGGTGAACAGGCGGGCGCCGTCCTGCCCGACGGAAATGACCGGTTCAAGGGTGGTCTCGCCGATTACCCTGAAGGGAACGTCGTCGAAAATTGATCCGGCGTCCGCTCCGGCGTCCAGCTCCAGCAGGAAACAGCCGGCCGTTTCGTTGAACAGGAAGTTTGCCGCCGGTTCGGCTGGCGGGATGTTGACGGCCGCTCCGGTGTTTCCGCCGAAACACATTTCGGCCAGCGCCGCAGCCAGTCCGCCCTCGCTGATGTCGTGGCAGGCCAGCGCCTGTCCTGTTGAAACGGCCCGGTGCACTGCTTTAAGTGTTTTGGTCAGATTGGCCGGATTAATTTTCGGCAGGTTGTTTCCCGCGTAACCGGCCAGTTTGTAGTAGACCGAGCCGCCCATTTCAGCCGCGTCGCGGTAGCCGGCCAGCACCAGCCGGCTGCCTGCCTGCTTGAAGTCCGTGGAAACCGTTTTTCTTATATCGGGGATGCGGCCGAAGGCGGATACGCATAAGACGGGGGGTATCTTGATTACTTTGCCGTCACTGTCCCGGTAGGTGCTGGACAGGCTGTCCTTGCCGGAGATGAATGGCATGCCGGTGGCCCGGGCGAAATCGACGCAGGCGTCTACCGCCCTGTCCAGCGCTCCCAGCAGCTCTTCGTCCGGGAAAGGCCAGATGAAGTTGTCGATTAGCATCAATTCTGCGGGGTCGGCCCCGGCGGCTGCTGCGTTGGACGCCGCTTCGGCCGCCGCCCAGAGGCTGCCGTAGTAAGGGTCGATCCGGTTCAGCGCCGGGTTAAGGCCGTGGCTGATGACCATGCCGTAGGGTTTTCCCGGTACGGGCGCCAGGATGACGGCGTCGTTCGGAGCGTCGCCGTATAATCCGCCGTAAGGCGGGAGCGCGTTGGTACCCTGGACGCCGTGGTCGTACTGCCGGACGATAAGTTCTTTGGAGCATACGTTGAGGTGGCCCATTACCCGGCGGTAAAGAGCGGGCCAGTCTTCCGGGACGGGCGGTTTTGCCGGCTCCGCAAATTGCGGCCGCCGCCACACGGCCTCCCGCGCCTGTTGCGGCAGGCCGTGGTGCAGGAACTCCATGTCCAGGTCCATTACCGTTTCGCCGCTGTACGTGGCTTCAAAACGGCCGGCGCCGGTAAACTCTCCCAATACCGTGGCTTCTACGTTGAAATCGCGGCAGATTTTGATGATTTGCGCCGCGTGTTCGGGGGCCGCGGCTATCACCATGCGTTCCTGGCTTTCCGAAAGGAGGATCTCCCACGGGTCCAGGCCGGGGTACTTTAAAGGGGCGCGGTCCAAAGCGATTCTGGCCCCCGTTTTGGCGCCCATTTCTCCGATTGCCGAGGCGAAGCCGCCGGCGCCGCAGTCGGTGATGGCCCGGATCAGCCCTTTGTCGCGGACGGCCAGGATGGCGTCCAGCAGGCGTTTTTCTTCGATGGCGTGGCCGATTTGCACCGCGCTGGCGTTGACTTCGACGGTGCGGTCGGTCATTTCCCCGCTGGAAAAAGTAGCGCCGTGAATGCCGTCGCGCCCGGTGCGGCCGCCGGCGGCCAGCGCCACGTCGCCGGGTTCCGGTTCTCCTTTCCGGCCCAGGGCGGCCGGCAGGATGCCGTAAGCCCCGACAATTACCGAGGGCTTGGCCCGGAAACCGGGATGGAAGTGCACTGAGCCGTTGTTGGTGGGGATTCCCATGCGGTTGCCGTAATCGCGCACCCCGGCCACCACCCGGCGCAGCAGGTAGTGCGGGTGCAGGCAGCCGGAAGGAATGTCCGCCGGATCGGTGCCGGGAGGAGCAAAACAGAACATGTCGGTGGAAGCCACCACCTTTGCTCCCCGGCCGGTGCCCATAATATCCCGGAATACGCCGCCGCTGCCGGTCATAGCGCCGCCGTAGGGCTCGATGGCCGAAGGAGAGTTGTGGGTTTCCACCTTGCCGCAGATGGCCAGTCCCTCGTAGAATTCCATCACCCCGGAATTATCTACGAATGCGGACAGCACCAGCGGATGACGCAGACTTTCGGTGACTTCTTTCAGCCGGTGCAGGAGCGGCTCTTTTTTCCGGCCGTTTACCAGCAGTTCGGCTTTGAACGTTTTGTGAACGCAGTGTTCCGACCAGGTCTGGGCGATGATTTCCACTTCGCAGTCGGTCGGGTCCCGGCCGATGCCGGTAAAATATTCCCGGATGGCCTGCATTTCAGTCAAGTTTAAAAACAGCCTGTCCCGGCTAAGGGCCATCAACTGGGTGTCGTCCATGTTGCGCAGGGGAATGACGGCAGTACGGCCGGGGGCGCCGTGGATGAGCAGGGTTTCCGGTTTTTCGGTGATTAACCGCTCCACCGTGGCGTTTACCAGCAGTTTTCCGGTTATCTTTTTTATATCTTCGGCCCTGACACCATGCCCGTAAAAACCGTAGAGCCGGCTCGCATCGGCGGCGATCAAGCCGGCCAGGCCGAGGTCGGCGGCGGCTTTCAGCAGGGAGGAGACTTCCGGGTTCATTACCCCCGGCTTGTATGCTACTTCCAGGACCGTTGCGGCGTCTTCGAACACCGGCCCGTTTACCCGGCAGGACTGGAAAACCTCCTCTGCCAGCAGTTTTTCCGCCAGAAAAATCGCCTCGTCCTCGGTAATCCCTTCGAAACGGAACACCCGGGCGCATCTTACTTTTTTAACGCTGCGGATGTGCAGGGTGTGGTTTATTTCGTACAGGATCTCTTCTCCAACTGGATCCGGAATATCCGGCTTGATGGTGACCCGCACTTCCTGGATCATAGCATCCTCCCTTTTGTTTTGCGGCTTTAATTTAATTTACGGATAGTGTCTGATTGCTTTTTTTAACATTTGGGAGGCTGCAGCACTTCCATGTAACAATCTTCGCATAAAAACTGGCCTTTGTAATCATACCCCTCTTCTTCGGGGGTTTCTTCCCGGCATTTGGCGCATTGCGGCATATGGCTAAAACCTCCTTTTGTTTTTTACTATGATGAGATAACTTTTACTTCCGGCTGGTATGCTTTATAGTTGCCGATAAGGGCCTTGTACTTTTCCAGTTCCTTTTCAATTAAAGAGACGCTTCCGGCGGTTTGCTCAGACGCGGCCTTAATCTGGTTGTGCAGGAAAGCAATAATGCCTTTCTTGCGGGATTGCCAGGCTTCGGCCGATTCGTGCCGGCCCCTGTTAAGCCAGGCGAAACTGGATTCGGACTCCAGGACGACCTTTTCGATTTCCCGGTAAGTGGATACCACGGCGCCGGCCTGTTCGGCGGAGAGAATAGCCCCGAGCAGGCCGCTTTTCAACATGCCTTCGAAAGTAACCATTTTTAGTTCCTTGACCATCCGAAAGAGAATGGAGTAAAACGCTTTCAAATTTTCCAGGTCGTAAAATGATTCGGTCTGTTCCGTGTTCTCACCGGTTAACATTGCCAGCCGGTTCAAGATGTCGCTGTTTAAATCCAGTTCGGTTTTGAGGCTGAAAAGGTATAATCCTTTTTGCTGCCGGGAAGCTTTCTTCTCCAACTTCTTTTGCAGTTGGAGAGAAAGAAAATAGCCGCAAAAGACACCGACAAAGCTGGCGGCGACGAGCCGGTAAAATTCTTCATGAACAAAAGTAGCTTTCAGCCCTTCTGCTAAGTGAGCGAGAAAATCCATCCTCCGGACACCCCGGTTTTTTTAATTATAAGTGAAAGTAGCGGCTCAGAAGGCCTTTTAAAATTGCCGCGTGCCGTTCCTCGTCTTTGGCCGCCCGGCGAAAAAACTCCGCCGCGTCGGTGTCTTGCTGTTGTTGGGCGGATTCGGCGGCTTTGAGTTTTTCTTTGTGCGAAGCCAGTTCGGCTCCCAGTTGCCAGCGGAGATTTTCCCCGGTGGTTCTGACCATGCCCCGGATGGAAGCAATTTCGGCAGCGTGCCAGCCTTCTTCTAGGGCCAGCTTGAAAAATGCCTGTGCTATTTCGGGATACCCCTCTTCTTCGGCTTTTTTGCCGAAGGCAAGATAGAGACCGACGTCGTGGGTTTCCCCGTCCCAGTTTCCGGTCAGGTTTTTTTGGGTTTGTCTTGCGCCTGTTGCCGCCGGGATGAACAGTTCTTTGGGCGCGCCGCAAACCGGGCATTTTTCCGGCGGCCCGGTTCCTTCGTGGATATAGCCGCAGACGAGACACTGCCATTTAAGCATACGATCACCTGTAGTCATGATTTTATCACTTTCTTTTTATCATGGAGTGATCTTACAGCCTTATTTTAATATTTAACAGGTGTTTAAAGCAAGTTTTTTCAATGTTGATTATTGAAATTTGTGATGAACATCACGCTTGCATGCTGTTCCCGGTCACATACAGTCAACGCCGCCGGATTTAAAATGATAAGAAACAAGGGTGCTTGATTGCCCAAAAAAGGAGGAAAAAAAATGACCAGTTGTGCAACATGCAAAAGCGCGGAAAATTGCGTTTCCGCCCATGAGAGTGTAAACCAGATGTATGAGCGTACCAAAGCAATGGGGTTATCCACGGCTTTTGACCGCTACCTGTCCCAACAGCCCCAGTGTGGGTTCGGCATGTCCGGGGTGTGCTGCCAGTTGTGCAGTCACGGCCCCTGCCGCATCAGCAAGAATGCGCCGCTCGGCATCTGCGGCGCCGATGCCGACACCATTGTGGCCCGTAATCTTTTGCGCCTGGCCGCGCATGGAGCGGCGGCCTATACCCATCACCTGGAGGAACTGGCCAAGACCATCAAAGCCACAGCAGCCGGCAAGACGCCTTTCGGAATCGGCGACGAAAAGAAATTGAGGGATATTGCCGGTGTTGTCGGCCTGGATCCCAACAAGCCGGTCGCGGAACTGGCCGGCCAACTGGCCGATGTGCTTCTGGCCGAACTGCGGAAGGGTTCGGAAGAGCCCCTGGCCCTGGTGAAACTTTTTGCGCCGAAAACCCGCCTGGAGGCATGGGAAAAACTGGGGGTGATTCCGGGGGGTGTGCTTTCTGAAATCCGGGACGCTTTGACCAAGTCCATGAGCAATATTGATACCGACCCGGTGGATTTGCTGCTGACCGCTGTGCGCCTGTCTATTGCCACGGGTTACATGGGTCTGGTTGGTACCGTTACGGCTCAGGATATTCTTCTCGGCACGCCGGGTCTGGTTAAATCGGAGGCCGACCTCGGGATAATCGATCCGGAGGCCGTCAACATAGTGGCTCACGGCCATGTGCCGCTGGTGGCTACCGCTGTGATCGAAGCGGCTAAAGACAGGGAACTTCTTGAACTGGCGAAAAAGGCCGGGGCGAAAGGGATCAAAGTGTATGGTTCGATGTGCACCGGGCAGGAACTGATGCAGCGCTCCGGTTCTTCGGCGGAAGGTTTCGCCGGTCAACTGGGCAACTGGCTGGTACAGGAATACTACCTTGCCACCGGCGCCATCGACCTGGTCATGATGGATATGAACTGTTCTTTACCGGGCTTGAAGGCCGTTGCCGACCGGTTCCATACCAGGCTGGTATCCGTGGACCGCGTCGTCAGGATGGCCGGAGTGACCGAACATGTGGATTACGATCCGGAGAAAATAGCTGGCCAGGCGAAAGAACTGGTTAAGATGGCCATTGAGGCTTATAAGGGCCGGGGTAAGGATATTTTTATTCCAAAGAACAAATCTACGGCAGTGGGCGGCTTTTCCGTGGAAACCATCCTCGGCGCCTTGGGCGGCAGCCTGGATCCGCTGCTTGACGTGATTAAGAAGGGTGCCGTCAAAGGTGTGGTGGCGGTGGTCGGCTGCACCAACAACCGCAGCGGCCATGACTTCAAGAGTGTCCAGTTGACGAAAGAATTGATTAAGCGGGACATCCTGGTTATAAACTCCGGCTGCTGCTCCAGCGCCACTCAGGTGGAAGGCTTGATGACGCCGGAAGCCGCCGAACAGGCCGGAGAGGGACTGAAGTCGGTATGCAAGGCCCTTGGTATTCCGCCGGCTTTGAACTTCGGTTCCTGCGTCGATATCGGGCGGATCGGGGTAGCGGTTACGGCGATCGCAAACGCCCTGGGAGTGGATCCCAGCGATCTGCCGGTGGCCGCCTCGGCACCCGAGTACCTGGAGCAGAAAGCTGTGGCGGACGGCATCTTTGCCGTGTCCTTCGGGTTGCTTACCCACCTCGGGCCAATCCCGCCGGTAACCGGCAGCGCCCTGGTAACTAAGATTTTAACTCAGGATATCGAGGGGCTGACTGGTGGTAAAGTGCTGGTGGAAGAGAATCCGGTCAAGGCAGCCGAGGCCATCTACGCTCACATCATGAAAAAACGCGCTGCTTTGGGAATCTAGGGGAGTGTTGCAAAACTTTTAAACGATGCTTGCGAGCAGCGTTTTGCAATATCTTCCTGGTAAAAAACTGTACTGGGCAGTCCCCCGGCGGCAGTTGAGCTGCCGGGGACTTTTAAAAAATCACCTCAAAAGGAGGGAACAAGCAGTGAAAGAGATAATGGTTCACCTGGATAGATGCAACGGTTGCCTTACCTGCAGCCTGGCGTGCGCGGCGGCTCATTCGTCGTCCGGCACCATTGTCGGGGCTATGCTGGAAGGCATACCGGGACGTATTTTTGTGCAGGCGGCGGGAAGCCGGCCGGTGCCCATCCTTTGCCGCCACTGTGAAGACGCTCCCTGCGTTGATGCATGCATGACCGGCGCCATGCAAAAGGATCCCGGGACCGGTCTTGTCAGCAACGAGGGGCGTGAGCAGACCTGCGTCGGCTGCTGGATGTGTATCATGGCCTGCCCGTACGGAGCTATAATCCAAAAACCCGGTGAGAAGAAGCTGGCCTTGAAATGTGACGGTTGCCCCGGCCGGGAGATTCCGGCCTGTGTGGCTGCCTGCCCGAACAATGCGCTGGTATATGAAGAGGCCGATGCCTTTTCGGAAGAAAGACGCCGGAAGGCGGCAAGCACGCTGGTTTAAGAGCGCTGTATTAAAGGTAAGGAAGAATCAGATCTGGGGGGTGAAAAAAGTGCGTTATGTAATTATCGGCAACAGCGCGGCCGGGATAAAAGCGGCCGAGACCTTGAGAAAATTGGATAGAGGTGGTTTAATCACCATTATTTCCGATGAACCCGGCCCGGCTTATTCACGCTGCCTGCTCCCCGCTTTTTTGGCCGGAATGCGGAATGAGGATGAGCTGCGCATCAGGCCGGAGAATTTTTACCAGCGGAATCTGGTGGACACTGTCTTCGGCAAAAAAGCAGTGAAAGTGGAAACCGGCCGGAAACAGGTGGTTTTAGCCGACGACAGCCGGGTGGAGTATGATAAGCTGCTTATTGCCACCGGCAGCAGCACCGCCTTTCCACCGGTTGAGGGTCTGGCGGGGCCGGGTGTGCTGGGACTGAGAAACCTGGCCGATGCCAGAGAAATCCTGGAATATCGTCGAAAAGCGCGCCGGGTGGTAGTAATCGGCGCCGGTTTTATCGGCATGGAAGCGGCTTATGCTCTTTACAGGCGCGGTCTTGAGGTTACCGTGGTGGAAAAGATGCCCCATATTTTGCCCCTGCAGCTTGACCGCCCGGCGGCGGAGATAATCCAGCGGGATATGCAGGCGGAAGGCGTCCGCTTTATCCTGGGCGCGGGCGTGCGGGAAGTGGCGGGGCCGTCGCTGTGGACACGCCTGTTTGGCAAAACCGGCCGGGGCGTGATTCTGGATAACGGGGACCGGTTGAAGGCGGAGATTGTTATAGTGGCGACCGGCATTAAACCGAATGTGGACCTTGTCCGGGATACGGAGATTAAGCTCAACTGGGGAATTGTTGTTGACCAGTACATGCAGACTGCCGTGCCGGATGTTTATGCGGCAGGTGATGTGGCCGAGACTGAAGATATAATAACCGGTATTGTCTGTGTTAGCCCCATCTGGCCCAACGCGGTCACCCAGGGGGCGATTGCCGCTTGCAACATGGCCGGGAGGCCAAGGTTGTACACCGGCTTGATCGGGATGCAGAATGCCGTTGAGTTCCGTGATGTTCCGGCCATTGCCATGGGTATCACCCAGCCCCCGGACGGCTCTTATGAAGTGCTTGCCCTGCACCGCCCGGAGCGAAATCTTTACCGTAAGCTGGTGTTAAAAGACGATGTTATAGTTGGGATGATCCTGGTCGGCGACATCGGGCAGGCCGGCGTTATTGCCGCCTTGATGCGCAAAAAAGCAAACGCTCGCAAGTTCAAGGAGCGTATTTTAAAGGGCGAGTTCCACCACGGTTACCTCCAGCGGGCGGTTTCCTGAAACGTATGTGTATTTTATTTTAATTTTGCCGTAGTCATTTTATTCAGGATGACTATGGCGTTTTTTATCTGGTTTTGGAGTACCAGCCTGCCGGGCTTAAGTTAAATGAATATACTTTATACTTAGAATTTTTCAAATATTAGTATTGACATGAGAGAGAAAATGAGTTATTGTTGCCATAGGTTAGCAGATCTAGTAAGAATTTTAGCAAGGTTTGTTTCTCTCTCACATCTTTTTATTACCCAGCTTTTTCAAGTAATATCCCTCATAAAAGCAACATAGAATCAGCCGGTTTTTTAAGTTATATAAGGTTTCTATGGTTCGAGGGCAAAGGGTGAACTTTGTTGTACCCGTAATTCTTTTGGGTATGTTTTTATTTTCTTGTTGTCCCAGACGGTTGATGAAAATTTAGGATTCGGATCAGGCCGGCTGGAATAATTTCTGGGAGGTGGTTTATCTGGTTATTTGTTTTGACTAAAGAAATTCACTTTCTTACTGGTTCTAGAATCATTGTACGAGGTTAAGGAGGTATAAAGATGTCAGCAGATGTAAAAGAAAAAGAAAAACAAGAAGCGTTGGAAAAAAAAGAATACTGGTGGTGGGCTGAGAAGTCCCGCTCTGCCAGGTTGAATTATTTACGGAAGGCGGTCTGGTCCAAAGCAACGAAGGGATCGAGCTTTCTTCCGGGTATTGAAGTATGTACGGACAGTATGCGTCTGTATACGGAGAAATTTAGAGAAGCCGATCCGGCGGAAGCGTTTATTATCACCAGAGCCAGGGCTTTTGCCCATATGCTGGACAACATTCCCATCTTCATTATTGATCATTCCCGCATTGTGGGTTAT
>JAGUVT010000105.1 GCA_020062745.1 Deltaproteobacteria bacterium | reverse complement strand
CGTAAATAATCTTGTCTCCGAGGCCCATATTCTTTAGCTCGCCCTGGTCAAACTTATCCAAGAATTCCTTGACGTCCTTATAAATTTGCTCCAGCTTTTCGCCTACTACCTTACCTGCATGTTCCAGCGAATCTGCAAAGCTATTGAACTTCTTGCCGGTCGGGTCAAGTTGAGCAGACAAATCTTGCATGATACGCATCACCGGCCCGCTCATCCCTCGTCCAAAGGCCCACAGGAACATTCGGCCCGTCTCCTTCAATGCAGATTCCAATGCCAGAAGGTCGTCCTGCATATCTTTGGCCGGGAATCTCTTCTCCATGGTTTTTAGAATGGCCTCCATAGCCTCGTTGGCCGGTATGGCGGCATCCCCGAGATTCTTTGCGGTCTTGCCCGTCAAGCCCAGTTCCTCTATAACCCATTGTAGCGGGAGGTTTAAGTTTTCTGTTACCTGCCGCAGTTCCTCCATCTGCAATGTTCCGACAGATGAAATCTGTTTAAATCCGTAAAAAGCCAATTCAATCTGCGACAGGCTGGCTCCGGTGTAATATGCGGTTTGTTCAAAGTCTTTTAGCGCCCTTTTGACGAACTCGATATTTTTACCGGCAGCAAGTAATTGGCCGGCGGTCTGAACCACAAACGGCACTTCATAAAGCGGCGATTTGATAGCTTGGTTAACTAACTCCTGAAAGGCTTTGGTTCCTTCTTCCGCTGAACCGGTAAAGAAATCAATTGATTTTTTGGCTCTATCCATCTCACCGCTCAGTTGGAGTCCTTTAAATCCGACAGCAGTCAGGCCGCCCCCGAGTATGATGCCTTGAAGAGAGGTCGCAAAGTTCCATATGGACTTGAGCGGAGCAGTCGCCATATCAACCACTTTCATGGTGAAGCTGTAAGTTCTGCCAGCTATGCTGCGTGCCTTCGTGGAGACATGCCCTATAATGCTAGATGCTCTGTCTAAGGCTTCAAGAATAACCTGGTAGTGGGTTTTGTTCATCTCGTTCAGACGTTTTTGAGTTTTCTCGGTTACTTTATCAAATCCATTCCACTTTTTTGTGGCCTGGGAGACGCCAGGGTCTGTATTGTCCCTGACGTTTATGGGGATTTCAACTCTAAATATCTCTCCCAACTTCTTTTCCCTCCTTTCTCAATAATAACCAGCATATTTGTTCTACCTCCTTTCTTGCCTATTTTTCTGGCTTATCTGCTGTCTAACAGAAAATCCAGAACATCGCAAATCTGTTTTAGTGCCTGGGTCATGTACTCTTCGTTCCTGGGGTTCCCTGATTGAATGCTGTCGACCAGATGCCTGGCTAATTCCTGCTTGTCCAGGATTTTTTCAAAAGGCGATTTCTCGTTTGCTTTCCGCTCCGCTGCGGCCCGTTCATCTGCCTGGCGTTGCAGTTCCTGACGGCGCTGGTATAACTCCCGGTCTTCGGCCTTTTGCTGCTCGATAACATCAGCCAGTGACTTCCCATTATAACGGCTGGACATTCGCTTCTCACCTCCCTTCCAAATCCTTCAGTTAGCCGTTTGAGTATTACTCAAAGCCGCTTTTCTTACATCATCAGGGTTCAGGCAAATTCCACCAGTGCCGTACATAATGTCAGTCAAATCCTCCACACCTCTGGTTATGTACTTGAAAACTGTCCTCTTGCCAATTCTAAATCTATCCGATATTTGAGCTGTTTTCAGAGGGTAATCCGCAAAATAGAAACAAAATAATATGTTGTATGCCTTGTCCTGCTTTTCATTAATGGCAGTTGTCCTGTATCTCTCCATTGCCTGAATTAATTCTTCCCGCTCCCCTGGTGTTGAGTTGCCTTTCTTATATCGCCTTAAGGCTTCCCTTACTTGCTGCTGCCTGACCTTAATCGCAAAGTCGGAGTGGTCTTTCGGTTCGATAATATCCTGAACAAATTCTTCTGTCGGCTGCTTCTTTATCGACGCCTGCAGGCACTCTTTTAAAGCTGTGCGGCTTTCGCAAGTAGTATTCATCAGTGAGTGTTCTTGAACAAAAAAAGCACGGCACTCGTTTCTCACCTCCTGTTCGAGTTCTTCGGTAAGCCGTTCTATAATTTGTTCCTTCATCTTTTCTTCCATGATTCTATCTTCTTTCGTCCGCCAATCAAGTCCATCAATGCCATGCAATAAAACAGCTAAATCCCTTACTCCTCTGTCTATGCCCTTGAATACAGTCCTTCTGTCAATATTGAATAACCTCATTATTTGTTCGGGTATCAAGGGACGGCTTGAAAAATAATAGTATAACAACACGTTGTAGGCTCTGGCCTGCTGTTCTTTGAAGGCCAACCCCTTATAGCTCTGCATTGCATCCACAAGGATTTTCCTTTCTTCGTGCCTTGATTTCCCGCATTTATATCGGTTAAGAGCTCGTCTAATATTTTGATAACGCTTCTTTATAGTAATCTTTAAACGTTCTTCCGCCTCGATTAGATTTTGGATGCTAATTTCCATAAAGCACCTCCTGTTTAGATGGGTTCAAGCCCGCTATCCCCCAATAGGACAATTATTTTTTCTGGTTCAAGGTAGCTCGGACGTTTATTGTTCCAGTTATAAGCTTTTCTCAATTCTCGTATGCCTTTTGAACGTCGCAACGAATTAAAAGCAGTATCTCTCACTGACAGAACAGTTCCGCGTTCCCACCCAAGCTCCTGAGCGAGACCTTCAATGGTCTTGTTGTTATAAAAAATGCCGTATATCACACACTGTTCACGTGGAGAGAGCCTTTCTATTTCTCTTCTAACAATGAGCCTCATGTCGTTCAGTTCGCAACAGCTGTATGTATCGGCATCAGGGTCGCTAATAATGTCCTCTAAAGTATGGCCTTCTTCATCGCCAGATATGGGTGTTTCAAGTGAAATGGTCTCGACCTCCCGGTTTAACACCTTGCCGCCGGTCTGGAACGATATCCCCAGCTCATCCCAGCATACCTTCGCTACACAAAAATCAAGATACGATGTAAATTTCAGCTCCCTCTCCGGCGAGTATTGCTTGAGCGCACTCAGATATGCAAAATAGCCACACTGTGTTAAGTCCTCCGGCCTGACACCCTTCCTGTTGGTCTCGCAATACTTGAAATACTGGCTCGTGATTTTATATATTAGCGGGGCTACTGCAAAATACAGCTTATGCAAGCTCTCCGTATCGCCCTGGGCGGCCAACATTGCGAGTTCCTCATTTGTCACTTGAATGCTCACCCCTCTCCGTGGTAGAATATGGATAGATATTTTAACCCATATGGCTGCACCACGGGGGCGGGAGCTTTTCAAAGGCTCTCGTTTTATTTTTGCTTGTTGGCAGCCTTAACCGCTATGTAAAGGTTTTTTCTCTCTTTTAAAGCCGGTAAGAGCGTCATGCTTTCTTTCCTGGCTGGGCCGAATTATGTTTTTTGGTTGGTCTCATCACGCCGCATAACCTCCTCTTCTTCGTTCCATACCGTTTTGAACCCTATTCGATTCCCCATTCCTCATATGCCGACTTGAAGCCCGCGGGCTTCAAGTCTCCGGCCCCATTTAGCCCAGTATGCTGCTGATTGATGCCAGTGCCATTTACATCCACCTCCTCTTCCCTCTGCCATTGCTCCGTCCGCCTTGCGATAGCCACAGCCTCCATTATCTTGGTATGTAACTCGGCATCTGGCTTGACGCATCGTTTTTCCTGAATATTTATGACCGGTGCCGCACTTCCCCTGGCGGGGGATATGGGGGAGGGTTCTATGCTCTTCTTTTCTGTGCTTTTATTTTCTATGCTTTTCTTTGCTATGCTTTGTGTCATTTCTGCCCCTGTTTCTGTGGCAGAAATGGGAGCAGAAATTTTACTCTCGTATCTTTCAGCCTCCCGCTCCCGTTTTTCAAAGACTTTCCTGGCTCTCTTCTGTATTCCGTGGCTGGTTAGTTTACCTGTTTTGGCATAGAAATCGGCATCAAATGCGCCGTGTCGGAGGAACGATTGAAGGATATTATCGTATTGTTGTTCGTCGATGTGGAGTTTCCGCTGAATTACTTCCCTCATTTCTGCCCCTGTTTCTGTGGCAGAAATATCAACGGTTAAATCATCGGAGCGGTAGCAGTATTCCAGGTGGACGAAATAAAAGGCGTATGCGGCGGCGCCGTAGCGCATGATTGCTGGTTCTATTTTGGGGTCTGTAGTCACGTCCACGTCATGCGGGAAGTAATCCAGACCTGTCTTTCGTGGCCGTGCCATGGTCGCCGCCTCCTCTCACTTTTCCGCCTGCTGCCCTAAACCTTCCTTCCAAGCGAAGCGGATCATATTCCGTATGCCTCGCGCATGTTGCTATCGCTACCGCCTCCCCGCTTCATCGCCCCAAGCTCCATTATGGCCTGCCGGACTTTTGCCTTTTCTTTCGGGGTGAGCTCGTCCCGCAGTTTCCGGCAGAATGTGGATTCCGCATACCCCAGGCGCTTTGCAATCTGCCAATGGGCCACATTAGCCTGCTTGGCCTCTTTTCGGATATCAATGTTGGCGTTGCTCATTTTGTACCCTCCATTGCATATAATTGTTGTTGTTGCTATTGACCCCTGAATAGTTATGTTGTATTATGTCTTTAGGATAATTCTTGTTGCAGTTGTTGTCAATCGAGTATATATCAATTCAACAATGTTATTCATTTTAAGAATTTGCGGCTCTGGTGCGCCGCTTATTTGCTGACGTTGTTAAACAAAAAGGAGACATAAAATGGGAGGAAGCAAAATCAACGAGACCGAGGTTCGAGTGCGGAAATGTTTTTCTGAACGCCTACGAGGGTTACGCAAAGGGCGCAAGCTCTCACAGGATGAATTCGGTGCCGCTCTAGGCTTGTCTCGCGGCAGTATCAGTTATTATGAAAAGCAGAGCCGGACAGCTCCTATTGATGTCCTATATGTCGTTGCGGATTATTTCAACGTGTCCGCTGACTTCCTGCTGGGTCTGAAGGAGGAACCTGATCCGTATATCGAAGAAGCCCCACCCGGCGCTCCTGGTACTTCTCTTCATCCTCCACGTATCGTCGAGGAGGCCGTCGCCCTGCTGCCCCAGCAGTCTGAATTATGGAGCGCCTTTGCTCGTTCCTCGCTGTCGCTTCCGGCGGCGTCCGGCCTGCGCGATAGCCTGTTTAATGCCGTCATGGATACCGTAGGCGCCTACCTGGTCGCGGCGCAGTTCCTCCAATCGAGGAAGCCTATAGCAGAGTTGGTCTCGGCTCTCCGGTCTGCCGGGGTATCTGCCGAGCTTTCCATGTCTCTCCTCGCCCAGGTCTCAGAGCTTCAGGGGAATGCGAGCGGCGCCAGTCAGGATGGCGGGGAAAAGGCATAAAAAATAAGCCCTCGGCCGTCGTCCGGCTGGGGCTTATGTGAAGGGAGGCGTTGCTTTGCCTGTTTACAAGGATGAAAAAAGAAAGACGTGGTTCTGTACCTTCCGCTATAAGGATTGGACGGGGACTGTCGTCCAGCATAAAAAGCGGGGTTTCGATAAGAAGAGCGATGCCGTCCAGTATGAGCGGGACTTCCTGAAAAAGCAGAGCGGCACCTGTGACATGGCTTTCGGCTCCATGGTCGAGCTCTATATGGAGCATTGCAAGGCTCGGCTCCGCGCTACGACGTTCGAGGGGAAGAAGTACCTTATTGATTCAAAGGTACTCCCGTTCTTTAAGGACTTGCCCGTCAATGCCATCACGGCGGCGACGGTATCCAAATGGCAGAACGAGCTTCTCGATTATGAGTCCGATTATGCACCCACTTACCTTAAAACGATAAATAACCAGCTGTCTGCCATCTTCAATTATGCCAAGCGGTATTATGGGTTGGCTGTCAACCCTGCGACGGTCGCCGGTTCTATTGGGAAGAAAAGCGCCGAGGCTATGCAGTTCTGGACACAGGGCGAATTCCAGACCTTTACCGCCGCCTTAGGGGACAGGCCGGCCGCCTTCGCTGTGTTCAGCACCCTCTTCTGGACGGGTATGCGCTCTGGGGAGCTCCTGGCGCTCACGTTGGATGATGTGAACTTCGAGGCTAAGACCATCAGCATAACGAAAAGCTACGCCCGGATTGGCTGCAAGGACGTTATTTCTCCTCCGAAAACGCCGAAAAGCCGCCGGGTGATAACCGTGCCGGATTTCCTTCTGGACATCATCCGGGATTACGCCGGCCGCCTGTACGATTATAAACCCTCGGAGCGGCTGTTCGAGTATACGAAGCACTTCCTGCAGTATGAAATGGATCGGGGCTGCAAGCTGTCAGGCGTGAAAAAAATTCGGGTGCATGATGTCCGGCACTCCCACGCCTCGCTTCTGATTGAGCTCGGTTTCTCCCCGCTACTCATTTCGGAGCGGCTCGGTCATGAAAACGTCGAGACCACCTTGGAGATTTACGCCCATCTATACCCGAACAAACACGGGGAAGTCTCCGGCAAATTGGACGCCCTTTACTCTCCAAAAAATGGAGGAGAAAACAACATAAATCCCGGAAATCCAGAATAATGTTGCCATTCTGTTGCCACGGGTATAAATAAAGCCCCGAATACCCTTGATTTTACTGGGTTTCGGGGCTGTTTCAAGTCTATTCCCACTCGATGGTAGCCGGCGGCTTCGAGGTTATATCGTAAACCACGCGGTTTACCTCTCTGATTTCGTTCACAACGCGGGAAGAGACGGCTTCGAGCACTTCGTAAGGCAGGCGCACCCAGTCGGCGGTCATGGCATCACTGCTGTGCACCGCCCGCACCGCCACGGTATAAGCATAAGTGCGCTCGTCCCCCATCACCCCGACGCTCCGCAAGTCCGGCAGCACCGCAAAGGACTGCCATATCCGGCGGTAGAGCCCGGCCCGGCGGATTTCCTGCTCCACAATAGCATCCGCTTCCTGCAGGACAGCCAGCTTCTCCGCCGTCACCGGGCCCAAAATGCGCACCGCCAGGCCCGGCCCGGGGAAAGGCTGGCGCCACACCACTTCTTCCGGCAACCCAAGTTCTTCACCCAGAACCCGCACCTCATCCTTAAAAAGCCAGCGCAGGGGTTCAATCAACTCCAGGCGCATTTCCGCCGGCAGACCGCCTACGTTATGGTGGGTCTTGATCACCGCGGCCGTAGCCGTGCCGCTCTCCACCACATCGGGGTAAAGGGTGCCCTGCACCAGGAAATCCACCCGCTCCAGTTTTCCGGCTTCTTCCTCAAAAACCCGGATGAACTCCTCACCAATAATCTTCCGCTTTCGCTCGGGATCGTCAACCCCCGCCAGGCGGCTTAAAAACCGCTCCCGCGCCTCCACATAAACCAGGTTCATCCGGAGTTTATCCCGAAAGGTGGCCAGCACCTGCTCCGCCTCACCCTTGCGCAGCAGGCCGTGATCTACAAATACGCAGGTCAGCCGGCTTCCCACCGCCCGGTGCGCCAGCACGGCCGCCACGGCCGAATCAACGCCGCCGCTTAAAGCGCACAGCGCCCGGCGGTCTCCCACCTTTTCCCGCACTTCGGCCACCGCCTGCTCCAGAAAGGAACTCATGTTCCACAAACCCCGGCAGCCGCAAATACCGTAAAGGAAATTGCGCAAAATATCCATCCCCCGGGGCGTGTGTTCAACCTCGGGGTGAAACTGCACAGCATACAGGCTCCTGTCCGGGCGGGCAAAAGCCGCTACCGGCGCATGAGCGGTGCAGGCGGTGACCGCAAAGCCCGGCGGCGGAGTTTCCACCAGGTCCCCGTGGCTCATCCAGCACTGCTCCAGGGGGCCCAGCCCGGCAAAAAGCCGGTCCTGCGCCAGGACCTGCAGGCCGGTTTTACCATATTCCCGGTGGATGGCCGGAGACACCGCTCCCCCCAACTGGCAGGCCATCAACTGGATGCCGTAGCAGATACCCAGAACCGGAACGCCGAGATCATAAACAGCCGGGTCGCAGACCGGGGCCCCTTCCTGGTAGACACTTGACGGTCCGCCGGAAAAAATAATACCCCGGGGCCGCCTGAGCCTGACTTCTTCTGCCGGAACAGTATACGGCAGCATCTCGCAAAACACTTTCAACTCCCGTACCCGGCGGGCAATCAGATGGCTGTACTGGCCGCCGAAATCCAGGACGATTACCATTTCCCCGGTTGGATCAGACATTCAAATTTCCTCCTTTATAAACCGCCGGACGTAAAACCATAACATAAGGAAGGTTGCGGTAACATTCGTTATAATCCAGGCCGTAGCCGACCACAAACCTGTCCGGGACAACAAAACCGCGGTAATCCACCACCACGTCCACCCGCCTACGGGCAGGCTTGTCCAGCAGGGTACACACTTTAAGACTGGCCGGGCGGCGGGACTGCAGGTTCCCCACCAGGTAACTCAATGTAAGGCCGGTATCCACTATATCTTCCACCACCAGCACGTGGCAGCCTTCAATATCCCGCTCCAGGTCTTTTAAAATACGCACCGCGCCGGACGGCCCGGTTGACTTTCCGTAACTTGATACGGCCATAAAATCAAAAAAAACCGGCACCGAGATAAAACGCACCAGGTCGGCCAGAAAAATCATGGCCCCTTTCAGGATACCGACGGCCAGCAGTTCCTTGCCCGCATAATCCCCGGCTATTTGTTCGCCCAGTTCCCGCACCCGTTTCCGGATCTCTTCCTCCTCCAACAAAACCCGCTCGCCGTCCGGGTGCATCAGTCATTCCCCCTCAACAACAAAAAACCAACACTTTATTATACCAGTGCCCGCCTGCCGGTTCAATCCCACTGGCAACTTCATCTCCGTTGCATATTGACAGCGAATAAACGATATAATATTATAAAAATAATAAATAAAAACCAACCTGCAGGAAGGGAGGCAAATAATTTGCTTAGAAAACAGTATATGCTCCGCCCCGTTGCCCATTGCAAAGGAGGCTGCTCTATTTAGTCCCGGGCATGACGGTAAACTGCCTTTGAATAATAATTAATACCGCTTTTACAAAAGGCTCCGGGTCAGGCATCCGGGGCCTTTTTTATATTCTTAAAAAATTTTAAAAAAATTTTTATTCGCTGGAGGATTTTTGCCTAATGTGTTGAATTATAGTAACTAAGATAAATTATAACAATCTTTAATAGCAATAAGAACATAAGCAAGGGGCCAGTATATGGATATAATGCCGATCGCCGCAGTGATTTTCCAGTCGATACCGGAAGAAATAGTCCTTTTCGCCTTCGGCCTGGCAATAATAGGAGAAGAGATTAAATTCAAAAAAATATTCGTTGCAGCAGTAATGCTGGCTTTTACAGCTTACTTCGTTAGAGTGCTACCCTTTCCGTTTGGGGTACATACTATAATTTGCGCTCTAGCAATGATTGTTATTTTTAAACTCGCCTTCAACATTCAATTTTTACCCGGCATTATTGCAACCTTATCCTCATTTGGTGCCCTGCTTTCAGCAGAAAACTCAGTTGGTTTGCCAATACTTTCAGCGATAGGGGTTCATTCTTTTCAAGACGTATGGTCAAACACAATACTACGAATCATTATCGCATGGCCGCATTTACTTTTATTAGGAGCCATCACTTATTTCTTATATGTCAAAAAAATATCCATACTAAAAAGTAATACCCGGGAGGCATCTTATGCAATTACCACTAAAGAGACTCACCCCGAAAAAAAGTAAAACCGGCACAAACCCAACCATAGTCCTCCTCTTCCTTATTGAAGCCACGTTATTTACAATAGCAGCGATGGTATTCTATCACCGAATAAATTTGGGAATAAGCGGTTTATTTATGTCCATTATCAGTACCGTCAATTACCTGCTTGTTATCCTAATGGCTAAAAAATATTTTAATATAACAATTCCCCCTCAAAAAGAAGGTAGACAAGCCTTTACAGAGAGTTATACCTCTGAAAACGAGTGGTTAAATGATTGTCATCCGGTAATTGGGTCATTGATTCATGAAAAAATGGAAAAAGCATTATCCAGAGGAATTGCTCTAACTCTTAAAATAGACAGCAATATAAAAATAATCACTCTCCATCCTCTAACAACCGCCTCGCTTTTAGGCAACCTGATTGACAATGTTATAGCAGCAACAAGTGCACTGAAACCAGAGAAGAAACAGGTTACCATTACACTTTGTGAGAAGGCCAAGAGTTATATATTTACCGTTGCCGTACCCAGGACATCTTCGTTAAATATGGAAAACAGCTTCTCAACCCAGAACCCGAAACAAAAATACAACCTGCTACTGATAAAAAGCATGGTAACAGAATACGGCGGCAAGATAGAAATTTCTTCAAATCCAGCCTCGTTTAAAGTAACCCTCCCCAAAGGAGAAAAATGCGCATGATCAACAGCTGTGCCAACCGGTTGGGAGATTTTATAGGTGAACATCTGGTATTCGACCGATCAAGAACAAAAGTATTAAAATACGGGCTGGAGATTCTCATCGGCAGTTTTGTTAAAGCTATCTTTTTTGCAATTATCGCCGCTGCCCTGGGAATATTCCCGCAGGCGGCAGCCGCTCTCTTCAGTTCGTTTTTTATCCGGCTGGCAGCCGGGGGAGTCCACTGCACCTCTTACTGGCGATGTCTCCTGGTATCCCTGGTTATCTATTGTACATTTGGTTTAACTGCAAAAAACTTTGCTTTCATCTACTTACCATATAACCACATATTTATCCTATCATCTCTTCTAGCTGCCATTCTTGCCCTAATATACGCGCCGGTTGATTGTGCGGCCAACCCCATTATAAACCCACAAAGAAGAAAAACTCTTAAAAAAGTATCGGTCGCCATACCACTTATCTATATAACAGCGGCTTTAATTACCCGGTTGCCGGACAGTATTTTGCTGGCAGCAAGCCTCTCAATACTATTCCAGGTTTTTACTTTGACGCCGGCGGGCAATTCCTTCATTATCAGCACAGACAATTTCCTGAAAGGGATAATTAAAGTTTGATTGGAGGTGAAAAAATGGTCTTCAAAAAGTTAATGTTGGGAGTAATAGCTAATCTGGCTCTATTCGCGGCACTGCTGGGAGTTCAACCTGCAAGCGTAGGTTCTTTCTATCAACCTGAAGTGCCTGAAGAACTGAGGCGATAATCAACTTCTAACGAACCAGGATAGGGACTGCCGGATCACCCTTTTTGTGACAGCCGGCAGCTCCTTTATTTATATTCCCCCATTTATACCTCTACCGCCGCTCCGGGAATGGACTGCTCGCCGTCTAAACCTTCCACGTCGTACAAAGGGGTGACCACCAGGCCGGAATAAGCCGGGATGCCGTGCTCGTTGAGGTCGAGGCCCTCAAGCTCTTCCCGGGCGGATACCCGGATGCCCACAGCCCGCTTTAAGAGGCTGAAAATCAAGAAGGTCGCCAGAAAGGCCCATCCTGATACCGAAAAAACACCCAATGCCTGCACCGCCAGCAGATCGAGCCCGCCGCCGTAAAACAGCCCCCCTTGCTGGGCAAAAAGACCGACGGCAAGGGCGCCCCAGGTACCGTTGACCCCGTGCACCGCAATGGCGCCTACCGGATCGTCGGCTTTAAGCCGGTCAAAAAAGCCCACCGCCAGCACCACCAGCACCCCGGCTACCATGCCGATGACTACGGCGCCTGCCGGCGATACGAAAGCCGTTCCGGCAGTTATGGCCGCCAGCCCGGCCAGCGCCCCGTTCATGGCCATGCTGGGGTCGGCCTTGCCGTATCTCCACATGGTAAACAGGGTCCCTACCGTACCCCCGGCTGCTGCCGCCAGGTTTGTGGTCAGGGCAATCCTGGCGATGTTAAGGTCAAGTCCGGAAAGTGAACTGCCGGGGTTAAACCCGAACCAGCCGAACCATAAGATAAAGGTGCCGAGAAAGGCCAGGTGCATGTTGTGAGCCGGCAGGACGTTTACCGAACCATCTTCATTATACTTGCCCGTCCGCGGCCCCAGCACCAGCACTGCGGCCAGGGCGCTCCAGCCGCCCACGGCGTGTACCACCGCCGAGCCGGCGAAGTCCAACATGCCGAGCCCGGCCAGCCAGCCGCCGCTGCCCCAGACCCAGTGTCCGGCAACGGGATAAATCAAGGCTGTCGCCAGTATTGTATATGCGATATAAGGCCCAAACTTCATCCGCTCAGCCACCGCCCCCGATACGATAGAAGCCATGGCTATAGCAAAGGCGGCCTGGAAAACCCAGTAAGCATAAACAGGCACCCTGAACTGCAGGTGATCCAAACCGCCGCCCAGGAAAAAGCCGCTGGTGCCAAAAAGCCCCAAGCGGTCCACGCCATACATCAGGGCAAAGCCGAAGGCCCAGTAACTGAGCATACCCATAGTGCTGTCGGCAAACACCTTCATTACAATGTTCATTGAGTTTTTAGCCCGGATAAAGCCGGCCTCCAGGAAAGCAAAACCCCCTTCCATGAAGAAAACCAGGGCCGCGCAGAGCAGCACCCAGACCGTATCAATACCTGCCGCAACGGTTTGCAAATCAACTTCCAATTTCCTTCCCCCCCCCTAAAATATCCTCACAAACAAAGGGACGGTTCTTGTGTTTGCTTGTGTTTGCAGCACAAAAACGGCCCGTAGCATAATTGAAAAAGGCGCCTTCGCCAGAGCGGGGGTTTTTCCACCCGATCTTAAAAAGCGCCTTTGCCTGACAGGGACGTTCCTGTGTTACTATTTGTTTACAGGGCTTCGTCTCCGGATTCCCCGGTACGAATGCGAACAGCATCTTCCACCGGAAGGATAAAAATTTTGCCGTCGCCGATCGCTCCGGTGCGCGCCGCCCCGGTAATGACCTCCACCACCCCGTCCACCCTGCTGTCCCGGACGACAATTTCGATTTTTACCTTGGGCAACAGGTTAATGCTGTACTCGTGGCCGCGGTAAACGCCAATCCTGCCTTTCTGCAGTCCGCACCCCACCACCTGGGTCACAGTCATACCGTGGATCCCATACCGGTTCAGGGCATCTTTGACTTCCTCCAGCTTCTCCGGCCGGATAACAGCTTCTATTTTTTTCACCAAAAACAACCCCCTTGTTGCCCGCGCCGGCCGATCAAAAACAAAAATGTCCTCATACCTTATAATTGCACAGGTATCAGGACTGCTTCGGCCTTTGATACTTCTTCGTATCGCTTTCTTAAGTATAAACCAAAAACTTCTCAATATCAACAGTTTTATTTAAGAAATATCCTCGGCACCCGGTGGCTGACCATACAAACCACTTCGTAGTTGATGGTGCCCAGCCAGGCCGCCACCTCGTCCGCCGCAATCTCTTCCTCCCCCTGGCGGCCGAAGAGAACCGCCTCGTCACCGATTGCCACGCCCGGAATATGGCCGACATCCACCATCAAATAGTCCATACAGACACGACCGGCCACCGGCGCCCGCCGGCCGTGGATAAGCACCTCGCCTTTCGCTGAAAGCAACCGGCTGTAGCCGTCGGCGTAACCCAGCGGCAGAGTGGCTATAGCAGTAGGCCTGCTGCTGATAAAGGTACAGCCGTAGCTTACTTTAAACCCCGCCGGTACGTTCTTCACGTAAGCCACCCTGGTTTTCAGGCTCATGGCCGGACGCAGGTTTATCAGGGTACGGTCTACCTCATCGGAAGGAAAGAGCCCGTAGATAATAATTCCCGGCCGCACCATGTCCAGGCGGGTTTCAGGCATTTCCAGCAATGCTGCGCTGTTGGCCGCATGTTTGAAAGGGATCTCCAGACCGTTTTCACGCAAGGTCTCAATCATCGCCAGAAAACGGTCAAGCTGTTCTTTGGCATATCCTTTATCCCTGCTGTCGGCAGTGGCAAAATGGGTAAAAATCCCTTCCGCCTCCAGGCCGGGCAGGCCGGCAACGGACAATATTTCCTTCGCCGCAGGCAACTCCGCCGGCCAGCCGACGCGCCCCATGCCGGTATCAACCTTGATATGCACCCGTACCCGCCTGCCTTCCCGGACCGCCGCAGCCGCGAGAGAAGAAGCCATCTCACCGGTATAAACGGTTTGCGAGAGTTCATATTGCACCACTTCAGCAGCCTGTTCCGGGGGAGTATAACCAAGCACCAGTACCGGCGCGTCCAGTCCGGCTTTCCGCAGGGCCACGCCTTCCGCCAGCTGGGCCACGCCAAGCCAGTCCGCCCCGCCGGCCAGGGCCGCCTTGCTTACTTCCACCGCGCCGTGGCCGTAAGCGTCAGCCTTTACTACCGCCATTATCCGGGTGGCAGTACCGACCACCTTCCTGATCTCCCGCACATTATGCGTAATCGCGCTTAAATCAATCTCGGCCCAAACAGGTAAACAGGGCATTACACACACTTCCCCCGCCAATATTATGCACAATCCATTTTACTATATAAAAAACAAAAGGGCCAACCGGAAAATTCGAGCGTCCCCCATTTTAAAAATAATTTTTAACCGGTTGTTTTTCACTTGTCTGCGTGATATACTTAATTATGTGGAGGTGATAAGGGTGGAGTACCAGAATATTACTCTGTCCATTCCCAAGGAAATACTGAAGAAGGTCAAGCACATAGCGGTGGAAAAGAACACATCGGTATCCGGATTATTGTCACGGCATCTGGCAGATATCGTTGCGAGGGATGACACGTACAAGAAAGCAAAAGCCGGTCAGTTGGAACTCATGGAAAAGGGTTTTGACTTAATCGGCGAAAGGAAAACATTATGGAACAGGGAGGATCTGCATGATCGCAGATGAGGAACGGCAATTCGTCGACACCAATATTTTTGTATACGCTTATGACAGGGGAAACAGCACAAAACAAAGACTGGCCAGGAAGTTAATCGCCGGTCTCTGGGAAAGCCGTAGGGGATGTATCAGCATACAGGTTTTGCAGGAGCTTTACGTAATAATGTCAAAAAAAGTGTCCACCCCTTTGCCGCCCGAAATAGCATCCGGGATTATCGCTGCTTTGAGTGAATGGTTCCATCATGTTCCCGGCACCGGTGATGTCCTGGAGGCTATTAATATCCAACAAAGGTATGGCATTTCTTTCTGGGATGCAATGATCGTAAACAGCGCCGGCAAGACCGGCTGCAGCGTCCTCTGGACGGAGGATTTAAACAGCGGGCAGGTCTATGGGAACGTAACGGTTTACAACCCGTTTGACCGGGAGGATCACTTTTTAGCCCCATAAACTCTCCACTAATCTTGCGTGAAAAACACGACTGGTCAAAAGTTTCGTCGGCTAATATCCAAAAGTCAACTTTTATCCCCGGCGTTTACATCAATTAGACGCTCATGCCGCGTTGCGGCGCCAGCAGTGAAATGAAAATGTCTTCTCGTTGTCATTGCGAGGGCTTCAGCCCATGGCAATCCCCTCCGGTGGAATGAGATTGCTTCGCCTGCGGCTCGCAATGACAAGAAAGGGTAATTCTCAGGGTAGGTGTTGGTCAAATCATGGAGAAACAGGTTGGATTGAAACGAAAACAAAGTCATCTAATATTTTTGTGCCGATTTTCTTTACTTCATTCACCTTACATTGAGTTGCCTCAACTTTTTCATCACTGTCTGCCTGCTAATCTCCCCGCTACTCACGTGCCG
>JAGUVT010000124.1 GCA_020062745.1 Deltaproteobacteria bacterium | reverse complement strand
GATAAGGTGGCTGAGTAGTTACTTCTGGAAAGCAAATTCTGCCTGAAATTCATAAACTGTGAGTATGACAGAGCAAAATGTTGCCGTTATCGGCGGCGGCTACTGGGGGAAAAACCTTATCCGCAATTTTGCCGCCCTGGGCGCCCTGCATACCATATGTGAACTGGATGGGCAAAAAATTGCCGCTCTTAAGGCCGCCTATCCAGATGCAAATGCAGAGGGAGATTTTACCGCGGTGCTGACAAACAGGCAAATCAAGGCCGTCGTTATCGCTACTCCCGCTGCCCTGCACTACTACATGGCCCGCCTGGCGTTACTTGCCGGCAAAGACGTCTTTGTTGAAAAACCCCTGGCTCTTGCAGTCGCCGAAGGGAAAGAACTGGTAGAACTGGCCCGCAAACAAGGAAAAATTCTCATGGCAGGCCACATTTTGGAGTATCACCCGGCATTGCTCAAGCTGAAAGAATTGGTGAAACAGGAGCAACTGGGCAAGATTCAATATATTTACTCCAACCGTTTAAACCTGGGCAAGTTTCGTACCGAAGAAAACATCCTCTGGAGTTTTGCCCCTCACGACATCTCGGCAATTATGTTTCTCCTGGAGGAAGTTCCTCTTACAGTCGCCACCCACGGAAACGCCTGTTTAAATAAAAAAATTGCCGATGTCACCGTAACCAATCTGTCGTTCGCCGGCGGCATCAAGGCCCATATCTTCGTTAGCTGGCTTCATCCATATAAAGAACAGCGGCTGGTCATTACCGGCAGCGAGAGCCAGGCGGTATTCGACGAAATGGCCGAAAACAAGCTGCTCCTTTATAACCACAAAGTGAACCGGCTAAATCAACAACTTGTACCGTACAGAGGGAAAGCAGAGATAATTGATTTCAACTGCGATGAGCCTTTGCGGTTGGAATGCGCCCACTTCCTCGACTGCATCAGTTCCCGCCGGGCACCCCGTACCGGCGGAAAAAAGGCCCTGGCAGTGCTCAGGGTACTCGCCGCCTGCCAGAGATCTTTGGAAAAAAGCGGGGAAGTTATCTGCCTGCAATAATAAGAGTGTGACATTTCAGATGGGCGTCATTGCGAGCCGTAGCCGGGTGGCGGGCAGCAAAGCAATCTCCGAGAGAAGGTGAGTTTTTTGAACTGTCTGGTTACCGGGGGAGCAGGATTCATCGGCTCCAATCTGACAGCCCGGCTGCTAAAGAAAGGCCACCGGGTAAGGGTACTGGATAACCTGTCTACCGGCCGGATGGAAAACATGAAGGAGTTCTTGAGCAAGATTCAGTTCTTGAAAGGAGACCTGCAGAGCACCGAAACTGTTCAAAAAGCGGTAGAAGGTATAGAGGTTGTCTTCCACCAGGCGGCAATTCCCTCCGTTCCCCGTTCCCTGGCAAACCCGCTGGCTTCTAACGAAACCAATGTCACCGGTACTTTAAACCTGCTTGTCGCCGCCTGTGATGCCGGTGTGCGCCGCGTGGTTTACGCCTCGTCATCCTCGCTGTACGGCAACAGTCCTCATCTGCCCAAGCGGGAGGACATGGCGCCGGCGCCGCTTTCCCCGTATGCCGTTTCCAAATATGCCGGGGAATTATACCTGAAAGTATTCTGCGAAGTATACGGCCTGGAAGGAGTCAGCCTCCGTTATTTCAATGTTTTCGGTCCCGGGCAGGACCCGGATTCCCAGTATGCGGCGGTCATCCCCCGGTTTATCACCGCCGTGCTGAATGGTGGAGAGCCGGTAATTTTCGGCGACGGGGAACAGTCCCGGGACTTCACCTATATAGACAACGCCGTAGAAGCAAACCTGCTGGCCATGAGCTGTCCCCGGGCCGCAGGGGAAGCCGTCAACATAGCCTGCGGCGAACAGGTTTCGCTGAATACAATGGTAAGCCGGCTGGGCGAAATCGCCGGCAGAAATATAAAGCCGGAACACCTTCCCCCCCGGCCGGGCGACGTGCGCCACTCGCTGGCTGACTTGAGCCGGGCCGGCAGCCTGCTCAATTACCGTCCGCTGGTAGATTTTAATACAGGACTAAAAAAACTTTTCGCCTGGTTTGTGGAGAACGGCGTCTAACCCAAAACCGGCAACTTTCTCAAACGCTCATAATCACTTTTCAGCCCCGGCATAAGAGCATCAGCTTGATTTAACAGGTCTTCGGCTTCTTCTGCCCGGCCTTGCTTATCCCGCAGGATGGCAAGCCATAACAGAGCTTCGCCCCGGGAATCCTTATCCCGTCCAGCCGCCTGCAGGTCGGCTTCCGCTTCCGGCCAACTCCCCAGGAAATACCGGGCAATACCCGTATTCAACTGAACAGCGGTTGTAACATCCATCAACGGCGCCACATTCCAGAGCTGCTTTTCCTCAGCCGGCAGGCCGTCCATTTTTTCTGCAATGCGTTCCGGCACCAGAACAGCCCGCTGAAAATAACCCCGCGCTTCATCCCGGTTACCGGCTCCCAGTTCCGCCATACCGGCCATGTCAGCCGTACGGGCCAGACCTTCGTACCACTGCACCTGAAAGGGCGCCATGGCCACTGCTTTTTCGGCGCTGGCCACAGCTTCCCCTGTTTTCTTGTTGCTGTAATATAAAGCAGACAGGCTGCTATATTGTTGCGGATTGTACTTGCTCCTTTTGGCCGCTTCCTGCGCCTCGGCCAGGCTCAAGTCATATTTGCCCGCCTGGTAGTAAATGCGGGCCAGGTTGCTATGATATTCGGCACCGGCCGGGTTTAACTGCGCTGCTTTCTGCAATGCCTTCAGACCCAGGCTATACTTTTTTTGCTGAAAATACTCACCCGCCTGCCGGGCATTATTCCCGGCCAGCACCAGGGCGCCGGCAAAAAGAATCACCGCAAGGGAAGCTACAGTGGCTCCGATCAGGCCGGTATGATCAGGCGGCACGTATTTCTTGGGGTTTTTCTTTTTCAGATAAGGTTTCCCGTCCTTCAAAGATGTTCCGCCAAGATTCGCCCCCGCATTTTCCTCATGAAGTGATATGACCGGAATGACCCTGACCAGGCCAAACATGGTAAACAGCACCAGCGTCAGGGCAGACAGGGAAAGGTCGAAATCAATCGCCGCATGCAGCCCTATAGCCAGGGCAACCACCGTCACCACCCAGACCAGGGTACGGCGGGACAGGCTTTCTCCGCCCGCCCGGTAAGCCCTGTGAGCAGCCCATAAAAAGCTCACCCAGATACCAGTAATCACCAACAAGCCGACCATGCCTGTTTCCACCGCTACCTGGAAGTAATGGCCGTGCACCTGGGTGGAACTGTAAAGGTAGCTCTGATAGGCATGATAGGCTTCCTGCCAGCCGCCGCCGCCCCAGCCAAGGATAGGCCGGGCCACAAACATTTTAACAGCGTCCTTAAAAAAGTAAAGCCGTTCCGTTGCATTGCGTAACCGCACTTCGCCGGTAATTTCTTTCCATGCGCCCGCATGAGTGACAAGGTAAAAAACCATCCCTGCCGAGACAATCACAAGCACAACCAAAAGGCCGGCATATATAACCCTCTTATTTCTCGCCATCCAGGCAAACAGGTCCCTCTTCTCCAAAAAATTGTAAAACAACTGGCCCAGGATAATCATTGCCAATCCAATCAGTGCCCATAACCAGGCCAGACCCATCCGGCCAACGTCCACTTCCGCCAAAAAGCGCCAGACGGCCAGAAGCGAAGGAACAGCCAGGAAAGCAAAATGAATACCCGAGGGCAGCCGGTTCCCCCTCGGCATTCCGATAAAATAAAGAATCAGAATAACAGCAAACACCAAAAAGCCGCCGTTCGACTTGGTGCCAAGGAATACTGTAAACAAAAAAAAGTTGCCGCAAGCATAAAGACAACGGTAAGGACTAAAGGTGCGCAGCCAGGCGGGAGCATCTCTCCATAAAAGATTCTTACCGGCCGGAATCTGCCGTGCGCCGGACCGCCACCAGAGGTATATACCGAGAAACGTTGCCGCTGCCAGGTAGCTGGCCAGGGCATTCGGGTATTGAAAGGAGGAATAAATCCGGCCGCCTAAAAACCCGTCCCTGATTGCAATTATATTGGTAGCGGTAGCCAGTCCGGCCAGAGCCACCCCAACAGCGCTTAAATAGATAGCGTGCAAGATGGCGATAACCTCTTCTTCTTTCCTGATCAGCCGGGAAACCAGCCAGTAGACCAGAAAATAAAGGATTGTCTTAACTATTTCGTTTACCGCCAAACCGTAGTTGACCGCCTGCACAGCCGACACCATATAGACTGCCGGAAAGGCAAAAACAAAATAATCCAACGGATGGGAAAGAAAACTTTTGTCTTGTCTCAACCATTTCCAGAACCAGGCCAGCCAAAAGATAAAAGCAGCAAAAATCAAAGCTGTCGCCTGCTCGGCCGGAAAAAAAAGACCCCGAAAATATGATGGGAAAAATAACAGGAGTACCAGGCCCCAAAAGGCCACCTGCCGGACTAAAGAATCCTCCTCCGGCGCAACCATCGCTTTTTTCGCCGCTACCGGTTTACTGCCTGTAATTGTTTTGGCCATTTAGAATCCCCTTAAGTCAATTTTTTTGCATCACCCGACTTTCTAAAAATTCTCTCCAAAACACCAAATTCCTCTCCGCCGTCACAATTTTTATACATCCCTAGTGAAGGCAGTCCGGTCACACTCCGTCTTTCCCACAGTCCACCAGCGCCGCCCCGAGGGCGCCAACCAGTTGAGGATTCTCCGGGATAATCACCCTACCTCTGATTTTCTCCTTCAACATGGTCACAATGCAAGGGTTCATCGCCACTCCTCCGGTAAAAACCAGCGGCGCCTCATAACCAACCCGCTGGAGCAGGCCGAAAGCCCTTTCAACCACCGAAACATGCAAAGCACGACCGACATCGCTCCTTGCAACACCCCTGTGCAGCAGGGAAACAGCTTCGGACTCCGCAAAAACAGTACACATACTGCTTATTTTAATTATCGCGTTACCCTGAAGGGAGTCCCGCCCTAAATCTTCAACCGAACGGTATCCCAGAGCACCGGCCATAACCTCCAGAAACTTTCCTGTTCCGGCAGCACACTTGTCGTTCATTTGAAAGTCATTCACACCACCGCGGCCGTCCAGCAAAATAACCTTCATATCCTGCCCGCCGATATCCAGAACCGTCCTGGCTTCTGGAAAAAGACGGCTGACCCCCAGGGCATGGGCTTTTATCTCTGTGACTACGCTCCTCGCGAATTCCGCCCCGGCCGCGTGCCTGCCGTAACCAGTGGCAATAATGGCCACTTCCGGGGGCACCAAAGCAGCCATTTCCCGCGCCGTCCCCAGAGGATTAAAACCCGTATCCACAAGGGCGGTCCGTACTGTTTTCAAGCCGTCCAAAACAACGAGGGCAACCGTTCTGGAACCTATGTCTATACCTGCTCTGAGCATATATGTGTCTTCTCCTACCGGATCATTTCCAAAAATGCCTCAATTCGTGTTTTAAGCTGGCCTGTATCCTCCTGACCATAATCTGTTTCAATCTTAAGCAGGGGAATACCGTGCTCTTTGAGCGCCTTTTCAACCCGGTTGGCTTCTACCAGGTAAGGGTCACAAAAAGCCAGGGAGCAGTAAACGATCCCATCAGCTTCGTATTTTGCGGCCAGTTGCACCAGTTTCTCAAGCCGGCCTTCATTGGGAGTAAAACAAGCGCAGTTTATACCCAGGTATCTTTCTGCTATGAAATCAACCATCTGCTCGATACTTTCACCGTCCTCAGGCACTGTGTTTTCGAAATAACGCATGCCGGTACACAATTCTTCGGCTACTATAACAGCTCCGCTGCTTTCAATGATATGGGGCACTTTCCAGTTTGGTATGGCCATCGGCGTACCAGTAACGATAATTCGCGGGGCGCCTTGTTCATGAACCCCCTTGCCTTCCTCAACCCGGATCTCGAGTTCATCGCAAAGTTCGCCAACCTTTGCAGTAAACCGCTCCACATCATCATACATGGCTATTTGTTCGATCAACAGGCTGTCCTTACCACTAATGGGAGCCGGCTTCATTTTACGTAATCCAGCCATGCGCAGGAGAACCCTGCGCTTGCCGTTTATTTCCTTAATCGAACGCTGCAGGGATTCAACAGTAACCGTATTGCCGGTGCTTTCCTCTACCCGGGCCAGAAAGTCCTGAACCTCGCTGCGCCACAGGAACCTGTCCTTCTCCCGTTTCATCTGGGGAACTTCCATTACATGCACAGGCACGTAATCGTTTAAAATCTCAAATGCTTTCTTCTTGCCGTCGCAGGTGGTTTCCCCCACCACCATGTCGCAGGACTCAAAATAGGGGCAAATCCTGGATAGCTTAAACCCCATAAAAGACTTGATCAGAGGGCAGATGTTACGGGGTAAAACCTTTTCAGCCTGGGCCGCACCAATCTCAATTCCAGAACACAAGCCAATGCAGATACCGCCGGCGGCACGAACAATCTCCTCCGGCACAAAAACACAAAAGGTACCGATTACTTTGCCGCCTCTACCCTTGTGTTCCTGTAATTCCTGAATACGCAGTCCGTGTATCTCGTTAACAACAAAATCAAAATACTCCATCCCGTCCGGCCTGTTTTGCTGATTCAAATAAACTTCCCCGTAAAGAGGCGGCAGAGCCTGCAAAAGCTGGTCGTGAGCCTCCAGGTCAAGCCCCATGGACTCCCACATCAAACGATAATCATTCACCATAACAACACTCCTTTTATTCAGTAAAGAAAATTGTTTTTATAAAAGAATTGTATATAAGATTTACTAATTAAACAAATAAATAAAAATTATCTCCCTGGAAGTCTTTATAAAACCTGTTTATTTTCATCCTGCTGCCTTAAATTCAAATTACCCGGTTGGTTGAAGGGAAAAACCCAATGTTGTAGAATAATGTTTTTTAAGAAAAAAAATGCGTTCCATGCTCCAGGCGCTTGGTAAAAAACAAGCCGGCGACCTGCACGACGCCGTATGCATAGCCCTCACTTACCTGGATAAAGGCATACATGCTTTTGGTAACAAGAAACTTCCGGAATACGTATGCGCAGGAATACTTGCATAGTGTAAAATTGTTGTAGGATAAATAAAAACAAGAGACAACCTTTTTGGTAAAATGGTAAGTAACCAAACAAACCAAACCAGAAAGGGGCTGTC
>JAGUVT010000140.1 GCA_020062745.1 Deltaproteobacteria bacterium | reverse complement strand
TTCTTTAAAAACCAGGTCGCCTTCCTTTTCCGCCAAAAAGTCGACCAGCCCCCGGATCTGCCCTGCCAGGCTCATTATTTCCTCAAGCAGGTTTATCTCAGAAGAAATAACGACGCTCAACATCTCGGCCCGGACGATAAAATCGCTAAAATCAGCGGCTTCTAAAAGCACCTCCAGGTACGTTACCGGCCCATACCGGTATAACAGGTTCAACCACCGGCCCAGCCGTTCTATTTTCTCCCCGTACCTGGCCCTGGCTGCAGCCAGATCAACCTGCGACTCGGCCAGGGAACGCCTTACCGCCGGCAGTTCTTCCTGCAACTGTTTTTGCTGTTTCTGAGCAGCGGCCGTCTTCACATGCAGGGTAAGCAGTTCTTCAACAAGCTCTTTATCCTGCTCCTGCAGGACGGATTGCCTGTGCAACGCCTTTAAACGCTCTTCCTGGTTCGGAGCGGAATAAACAACGCCGCCGGCAAAAAGCAAACCTGCCAGAACAACCAACAGGCATCTTCGCAAAACAATCTTCAGCCGCCAGACAAGCTTCATCCCATCTACCTTCTTGCCTTTTCCTCAGATAACCCTTTTACTCACCAACAGTTGCCGGCCTTTGGTCAACTCCTTTGTACCCGTAAGGGTGTTTACGGTGCCACTGCCAGGCTGTTTCGATAATAGTGCGCAGGTCGTTAAACCGGGGCTGCCAGCCCAGTTCCGCCTTGATTTTTTCTGCACCGGCCACCAGCGCCGCCGGGTCACCGGGACGGCGGCCGGCAAAATCAACTGTAATCGGCCGGCCCGTCACGTCTTCCGCCGCCCGGATTACTTCCAGCACCGAGTAACCGCTTCCATTGCCCAGGTTATAAACTGTTGACCGCCTGCCGACGGCAAGGGCTTCCAGGGCCAGGACGTGGGCCGCGGCCAGATCGGTCACGTGAATATAATCCCTGATGCAGGAACCGTCGGGAGTCGGATAATCGGTACCGAAAACATCCAAAGAAGGCAGTAAATTTAAAGCCACCTTCAATACCAGGGGGATTAAATGGGTTTCCGGATCATGGTCCTCCCCAATATCACCAGCCGGGTCGGCGCCCGCCGCATTAAAATAACGCAATGAAACAGAGCGCAAGCCGTAAGCCCGGCCATACCAGGGCAAAGCGTTTTCAAAGGCCAGCTTGGTGGCCCCGTAAGGATTGGCCGGCAACGCCGGGTGATCCTCGGCAATGGGAATTACCTGCGGTTCTCCGTAAACCGCCGCCGTGGAGGAAAATACCAGGTAGCGGATACCGTTCTCAATCATTACATCGAGCAGGACCAGTCCTTTGGTTAAATTATTGTGATAATAAACGGCCGGATTAGCCACCGACTCACCGACCAAGCTGCTGGCTGCGAAGTGAACCACCGCCTCTACCCGGTACCGGCCGAAAAGGTCTTCCAGCAGGGTCCGGTCGGATACGTCGCCCTTTACCAGTTCAGCCTCCGAAACAGCCTCCTCATGACCTTTAGAAAGGTTGTCCAACACAACTACCCGGTGACCTGCTTTTATCAGTTCCCGCACAGTATGGCTGCCGATATAACCGGCCCCGCCGGTAACCAGAACTCTCATCCTTGTCCCTCCAACTATTGCTCTAATGCCGTTTTTACACCTTCCGTTTGAGCAAATCCTTATAATATAAGTACCCCAGGAACAACAGGAAAAGGGCCAGCCCGGCCAGGGGCAATCTGGAATTAAGAAAACCGGCAATAATTTCCCAGTTGTGACCGAAAAACATCCCCAGTAATAAATACAAAAAAGCCCACCCGAAAACAAAAAGAGAGTTGTAAAAAAGAAAATAACCCAATTTAATCCGGCTCATGCCGACCATGTAAGGCGTTAAATTACTGATTCCGGGTAAAAAACGGCCAAAAATAATAAAAGCCGGGGCCGACCGGTCAAGCCAGTCCTGAGGTTTTTGCAATTTCTCCGGTTTAATCCGAAAGAACCGGCCCAGTTTAAAGAAAAACGGGCGGCCCAGGTTCCGGCCGATATAGTAAGCAGTCACCGACCCCATAGTATAACCGGTAACTGCAGCAACCAGCGATTCGAAAAAATCCAGTCTTCCTTGATTAACCAGAATACCAGCCAGGATCACCATAATCCCGCCGGGGAAAGGCAGGCCCATAGACTCGATAAACGCTCCCGCCAGCAACCCGCCCAGGCCCAAAGTGGTCAAATAAGAGATGATCAACTCTTTCAAAAACATCACTCCTCACGGGCTTAGCATGCCCAGAGGAGAACCCTTCCTTACAAAAGGAATACAAGGCTCATTTATTCCACCTTGCTTAGAGCACCCTGGCAATGCCGCTGTAAACGAGTCCTCGCTGACCGTCCACCGTCACCGTCTGATCATCGGCCAGAATACTCGTCGCCGCTTCAACTCCCACCACCACCGGAGTGCCGAACTCCAGACAGACAATGGCGGCATGGGATGTGAGACCGCCTACCTCTGTAATTACCGCTACCGCTTTCTCCATCGCCGGTACATAATCACTATCAGTGGATACCGTCACCAGAATGTTGCCCGGTTCCACTTTTTCCAAAGCTTCTTTTGCCGTCCGGGCTATCCGCACGGTGCCGGTTACCGCCCGGTGGCCAATGCCGGTACCCCGGGCCAGGACATCACCCACGGTATGAACCCGGATCAGGTTGGTAGTACCATGCACACCGGCCGGCACCCCGGCCGTAATTACCACTAGGTCACCCCCTTTAATCATCCCGGCGGCCAGTGAAACCTCGACGGCTGAAGCAATCATCTCGTCTGTTCCACCAGTTTGACCCACCAGCAACGGCTGCACCCCCCAAACCAGGGCCAGCCGGCGTAACACCCGGACGTGAGGGGTAACCGCCACGATGGGCGCCCGGGGCCGGTACTTGGAAACCATCTTGGCTGTATAGCCGGACGCGGTAGAGGTGATAATAGCCGCCGCGCCCAAATCCTGAGCTGTCGTGCAGGTAGCGTAACTGATGGCATCGGTCACGGTGCGGGAGAAAGCCACCCTCTTCTTGCCGAGCAGTTCCTCATAATGCAGGGCGGCCTCGGCCCGCCCGGCAATACGGGCCATGGTCTCCACCGAATCCACCGGGTATTTTCCAACGGCAGTTTCACCGGAAAGCATTACCGCATCAGTACCGTCAAAAATGGCATTGGCCACATCACTGGCCTCGGCCCTGGTCGGACGCGGGTTGTGAATCATCGATTCCAGCATCTGGGTGGCGGTAACTACCGGTTTGCCAACCCGGTTGCACCTTTCAATAATGGCCTTTTGGATAAGGGGCACCTCCTCGGCTGGAATCTCCACTCCCAGATCGCCCCTGGCCACCATTATGCCCTCGGCCACCTTTATAATCTCGTCCAGATTATTGACGCTCTCCCGGTTTTCAATTTTAGCGATTATATCTATATCAGTACCGGCTTTCTCCAATACCTGCCGGATGGCCAGAACGTCGGCCGCCCGGTGGATAAAAGAAGCGGCAATAAAGTCCACCTGCTGTTCAATGCCGTATTTTATATCAGCCAGGTCCTTTTCCGTAACAGCCGGTAGATTTATCCTGACGCCGGGAACATACAACCTCTTCCGGCTGGTAATCTCACCGCTGTTGTTCACCCGGCAGAGGACATCAGTAACAGTGGTATCCAGAACCTGCAAGCTGATCAGGCCGTCGGCAATTAAAATCATATCGCCCGGCCGCACGTCTTCAGGCAGGCCGGCATAACTAACCGGTATACGCCGGTTGTCTCCTTTTATTTCCTCCGTAGTCAGTACAACCTCGTCACCTTCTGCCAGTCGCATAGGCTCTTTCTTCAAAAACCCCAACCGTACTTCCGGTCCCATGGTATCCAGCATAACGGCTACCGTCCGGCCCTCTTCCCCGGCAGCCCGGCGGATGCCGGCAATCCTTCGACCGTGTTCAGCATGAGTACCGTGCGAAAAATTCAGCCGCGCCACACTCATCCCGGCCCGGATCATCCTTCTCAATATTTCTACATCCTCACTGGCCGGACCAATAGTACACACAATTTTGGTATGCAGCACATTATCTCCCCTCAGGGATCAAATTAATAATCTCCATCGCTTCATCCACTTCCAACTCAGGAACCAGTACCTCCACCGAGTAATTGCTGTCTGCCTCCAGTAAAGCAATCTCTCTCAACTTCACCAGCAAACCTTCTCCTGCCAAAAGCCTCTGAATATTTTCCGCTTCTATCTTGCCAGATGCGATATACACAACCGTCCACATATTCTAGCCCCTTTCAGAGATCGTTGAAATTTGGACAGCCTCAAGCACCGGTTACAACCTAAAACAAGATTACCTGACAGTTTCTCCGCCAGCCGGCCGGATATTCCTTCATTATTCATCGTTTCGGAGCCGGCCGTGCCTGGTGAGCAATTCAACCCGGCCACGGATTTTAATAGCCGAGGTATGCTCCGTAAACTGGGCAATCATAATTTCTCCTTTGTCCAGTTTTTCCGTGTGATGAAATCTGGTATCTTTACCACGGGTCAGACCAATGATGGTCACACCGTTCTCCAGAGCCTTAATTACCACATATTCACCGGTTACTTCCCATCCATCCGGCAAACTTACCACCCCATAACACTTCCTTAATTTAACAAATTAATCATAACATAAAGCGTTATCTTTTAGCAAGAAAATCCTATTACAAGTCAAGTATACTGTAAAACTTTGATTCAACCCCATTTTTTCTTCCCGGCGACGTTCCACGCCCGCTGCTTACTTCCAGCCGTACGGTTTCCGGTTTCTTTTTCATTTTTATCCGTTCGACGCCCAGCAAGTCTTCCAAACGGCTAACTGCCGGCCCGGAAAGGTCCAGCCAAAAATCTTCCCTCGTTCTGATCAGTTTCTCCTCTTCATCAAAGTAAAGATATACCGGACACCGCCCCGGAAAACTACGCAGGATAAACTGAACCTGGTCGAGCATGTCAAAAACTTCTGCGTCTATTTTAAGATAAATTTCATCATAAAAATTACCTGAAAGGCTGGAAAATTCCTCTCCAATTACTTTCGCTTCCTCACTGCCGCCGGTACTGCGTCCCCTAACCAGCACCGCTTCTTCTTTTCGGATCAGCATCCGGTACTGCCGGAAAGAACGCGGGAATACGACCACTTCTACGGTGCCGGTGAGATCCTCCAGAGTGACAAAAGCCATGGCCTCCCCCTTCCGGGTACTGACTTTTTTTATGGCCGTAATCAAGCCTCCCAACACCACTTCGCTGTCATCCGGCAGTTCTGTGATTTCACTGGCCGTAATAGTGGCAAGGGACTGCAGGTCATCCCGGTACTGGGAAAGAGGGTGGCCGCTGATATATAGACCCAGTGCCTCCTTTTCCATTGCCAGGAGATCATTTTCACTATATTCTGCCACCTGAGGCAGATTAATACGCATGGTTTCCTGTGCGCCGCCGTCAAAAAAATCCAACAGCGATAACTGCCCGTTTTCCCGTTCCCGCTGAGATTGCTGGGCCAGGCTCAAGCCCACATCCACCGCCGCCATCAACTGGGCCCGCCGGTAACCGAGAGAGTCAAAAGCGCCCCCTTTAATCAAGCTCTCCAGCACCCGTTTATTCACCACCCTGGTATCCAGCCGCCGGCAAAAATCAGCATAACACTTATATGGGCCGTCCTGATCCCGCACCCGGATGATCGCCTCCGCCGCCGCCTGCCCGACGTTTTTTACCGCCGCCAGGTCGAAACGGATCTTACCGCCCACCGCTGTAAAGCTGTCCCGGCTTTCGTTGACATCCGGAGGCAGCACCTCGATTCCCATCCGCCGGCACTCCTCGATATAAGCAGCCACCTTGTCCGTATTATCCTTGACCGAAGTAAGCAGCGCCGCCATGTAGTGCATCGGATAATTCGCTTTCAGATATGCCGTTTGATAGGCGACCAGGGCATACGCCGCGCTGTGCGACTTATTAAAGCCATAACCGGCAAAATACTCCATCAGGTCAAAAATCTGACCTGCAATTGCCTCATCAATATCGTTATGTTTTGCGCCCTCCACAAATTTCGAACGCAAGCCGGCAATGATCTCCGGTTTTTTCTTGCCCATAGCCCGCCTGAGCAGATCAGCCTCACCCAGGGTGAATCCCGCCAGGTCGCTGGCAATACGCATCACCTGTTCCTGGTAGACTATAACGCCGTAGGTGCTTTTCAGCACCGGCTCCAGCTTAGGGTGAAGGTACTTTGCTTTCTTCCGGCCATGTTTGTTTTTTACAAAGTCCTCGACCATCCCGCTGCCCAGCGGCCCCGGACGGTAAAGCGCCACCAGGGCAATAATATCCTCGAAGACTTCCGGTTTTAATTCTCTTAAAATAGAACGCATACCGCTGCTTTCCAATTGGAATACGCCGGCCGTCTCACCCCTGGCCAGCATCTCGTAAGTATTGCGGTCTTCCAATGAAATGTGTTCTATATCAATCGATTCACCTTTGTTTTCGGCCACCATCCGGACAGCGTCGCCGATTACCGTCAGGGTGCGCAGCCCCAGGAGGTCCATTTTTAAGAGGCCCAGCTCTTCTACCGTTTCTTTGGCAAACTGAGTGGTCACCGCGCCGTCTGTAGTCTTATAAAGCGGTAGGTAATGGGTAAGCGGCTCCCTGGTAATAACCACCCCGGCCGCATGGGTAGAAGCGTGCCGGGGCATACCTTCCAGCGCCGCCGCAGTATCGATCAGCTTCTTTATCTCCGACTCCCGGTCATAAAGCTCCCGTAATTCAGGCGCATCGCTTAACGCTTTTTCAATAGTTACGTGCAGTTCCGCCGGCACCATCTTGGCCACCCGGTCAACCTCGCCGTACGGCATGTTCAACGCCCTGCCCACGTCCCGGATGGCCGCCCGGGCCGCCATGGTGCCGAAGGTTATGATCTGGGCCACGTGACCGGCACCGTACTTCTGCACCACGTAGTCGATAACCTCACCGCGGCGCTCAAAACAAAAGTCGATATCGATGTCGGGCATCGTTATCCGCTCGGGATTTAAGAAACGCTCGAACAGCAAACCGTATTTCAGCGGATCAATATTTGTTATCCCAAGGCTGTACGCCACCAGGCTGCCGGCGGCGGAACCCCGGCCCGGTCCGACCGGAATCCCTTTTTGCCGGGCAAAGTAGATAAAATCCCACACGATTAAAAAATAAGGGGCATAACCCATCTGCCCGATCACGCCCAGTTCCAGTTCCAGACGTTTTAACACCTCATCGCCCGGCTCGCCGTAAATTTTGCGGATGCCCCGGTAACACAACTCGGACAGGTAACTGTCTGCCGTGTAACCGTCCGGCACCTGGTAATCAGGCAGGTAGAGATTGCCGAAATCCATATCCACTATACACCGTTCGGCAATCTCCACAGTATTTTGAACGGCCCGGGGCGACTCGCCGAAGAGCGATTCCATCTCCTCTCCGCTCTTCAAGTAAAGCTCCTGGGACTGGAACTTCAGCCGGTTGGGGTCGTCGACGCTTTTGCCGGTCTGGATGGCCAGCAGCACATCCTGGCTCCCGGCATCCTCCTTGCGCACGTAATGAACGTCGTTGGTCGCCACCAGGGGAATGCCCGTTTCCCCGTGGATCTTTAAAAGCTCCCGGTTTACCGCCTGCTGTTCGTTATAGCCATGATCCTGCATTTCCAAAAAAAAGTTATCCGCACCGAAAATATCCCGGTAATCTCCGGCCGCCTGCCGGGCCTGCGCCGGCTCACCGGCCAGAATGCGGGCCGGCACTTCCCCGGCAATACACCCGCTTAAAGCAATCAAACCCTTGCTGTAGCGGGCCAGGGCCGACCTGTCCACCCGCGGCTTGTAATAAAAGCCGTCGGTAAAACCAAGCGAGACAAGGGCCAGCAGGTTGCGGTAGCCTTCCTGGTTTTCGGCCAGCAGCACCAGGTGATAAAGATTATCATCCACATGAGGGGTACGGTCGGCCATGGTACGGGGCGCCACGTAAACCTCACAGCCGAGAATTGGTTTGATCCCTTCTTCGCGGCAGGCTTTATAGAAATCAACCACCCCGTACATGGCCCCGTGATCGGTTATGGCCAGGGCCGGCATCTGATAAGCCCGGGCCGCCTCCACCGCCCGCCCGATCCGGGCCGCCCCGTCAAGCAGGCTATACTCCGTATGCAGATGCAAATGGACAAACACGCTATCACTTCCCCTGCTCCTTTAATTCGCTTCCCTCACTAAAACTCCTTCTGCATAAGAAAGCTGAAAATCTTCTACGAAATTGTTAAAAACCGCCCTGTACTATACGAGCGGCGGTTTATAAATGCGTGATCCTGCTTTTTACCCAAAAGGGTTTTACGATATAATACAGGTTAAAGCTCCCCCTTGCAATGATCCTTAAGCAACAGTCTTGTTAAGGCAGGTAAAAAATTGAACCAGAAAATCGCAGTTATTACCAGGAATATCTCAGGCATTACGGGCTATGACGTGCTGATCCGGGGCACCGGCGCTTCCGTGCAAGATTACCTCGATACTTTAAATACAGCCATCTCCGCCCTGCCCCTGCAGCGCACCCGCCGGCGCGCCCGGCACTGCCGCGCCTGCGACCGCTGCTGCGCCGAAAGGGCGCCGCTGACCGCAATCGATTGTCTTATTTTAAAAAACGCCGTCGGGGAAGACAGTCTGGAAAGTTTTATTAACAGGTACACAACGGTAAGCGTAAAAGGACCGGTAGTGGACATTACCCTAAAACAAGACGATGAAGGACGGTGCATTTTCCTCAACCATAAGAAGAAAACCTGCCGCTTTTATGAGGCGCGGCCTTTTGTCTGTCAGACCTTTATCTGCTCCCCGGCTACCCGGCGGGCCCTGGAATTGAGAGAAGAAGTGGTAAACAAAGGGGAAGACGAGCTGGTGCGCCTCTGGTTCAAAACAGACATGGTCGTCCACCAGGCGTATAACCCCGGGCCAAACCCGGCAGACTGGCCGCCCACGCCCTTCACCAACAAAAGCTGCTACAGCAGCATCCTGCTTAAAGCCGTTTTATCCCCCAACCTGTGGCAAAAGCTCACCCGCCCGGAGCAAAAATGATGCTGCCATAAGCACGGCAGCATCACTACCCTGAAAACAATTCTTATTACCCGCTCAGCGGCATCATGGCCTATCCTATGACGGCTATTTTACGGGCTCTACTTTAACCACCCGCACGGCCTGGCCGCGCATGTAAATAGTGGGGCCGCTGTGCAGGTACCCCGTCACGCGCACGCTTTGATCCCGGTAACCGGCAAGCAGGGACTGCATTCCCTTGCCGGTTGCTTCCACCAGGAGAACGTAATTCCCGCCGGCGGTCGCCAGTTCGTAGTGAGGCCCTTCCAGATCGCTGAAAATAAGTTTTCCTTCCAGAGTAACCATCTCTTCAAAAAGCCCCTTTCTTTCCGCCAGGCGAACCAGCAGGACAGCCGCCTGGGCCCGGGTAACCGCAGCC
>JAGUVT010000034.1 GCA_020062745.1 Deltaproteobacteria bacterium | reverse complement strand
TAACACACTGCGCTGTTGGCGCCGGATCACAACTTACGGCTTTAATTAAAAGGTGTTCAACAGGTTGTTGACCTGCATCTTGACGTTCGGTGTCAGCGGAGCGTACAATTCGTCGATAGCTTCGGCATCCCCGTAGCCGTTCACAACGGCCCACCTGATGAAATCCTTGAGGATGGCGATGCGCTTGTTCCTCTCAGTGAGCGCGGTTCCGGTAATGGCGGGGCGGGCGAATTGTACTTTGGTGTCATCAGCTTTCTTGCCTACGGTTGTCGCCACCGGCTTGGCCACAGTCGGATCCTTCTCAATCATCAGGAAGGTGAAACCGGTGATGGGGTATGCGGCCGGGTTGGTGCCGTTAACCGGGTGATCGGTCAGGCTCTTGGCAGTCAGGCCGGCGGACGTGATGGTAGCGGTATTCGGGAGCACGTAGTTGCCCCGGTAGTTCCGGATCCGCGCCTTGGTAAGCGCCATGGACGCTGCGTCGCTGGTAACCACGTAGCCGATTGAATTATCAGTGGCATTTATTTTATTGCGCACACCGTCGTTGCCCTGCTCGCCCCACGCATGAGCCGGGTCCAGCTTGCCGGCTACTTTATCCTTAAAGTTTACGGTGATGTCTTCATCCGACTTCGCGGCTTCAGTGCGCCAGACCTTGGAAACATTGGTCAGGTAGGTGGTGAAGATTTCCGTGGTTCCGCTGCCGTCCTTGCGGTAGACGACTTCAATGACGGCGTCCGGCAGGTTTAAGCCAGGGTTGACGGCTTTTAGCCGCGGGTCGTTCCACTTGGTGATTTTGCCCAGGAAAATGTCGGGAATCAGATCCGCAGTGAGGCGCAGTTGCCCGTCAGAGATACCGGGAACTTTATAGGCAATGGCCACACCGCCCATGACCGTGGGGAGAAGGGCGTAGTCGTTACGGTCGGCCACGGGCACTTCAGCAATGGCGTCGGTGCCGGCAAAGTCAGCGTAGCGCTCGTACGTGCCGTCGCCTATTCCTCCCGGCGTCGGCATCCGGACGGCGTCGATACCCGAACCGGAACCGGTCGGACCGCCAAATGTGGCTCCCTCGTAAACCAATGCGGCAACGTCTTCGCCCAGACGGCCTTTGTAATCGTAACCCACTGCGCCGTCGGCGGAATTCAGGTCTTCGGAAATTTCATTATACTTTCTCAGCCAGCTATTCGCGTCACCATCAGTATTCCAGTAAAGCGGCCTCGGGAAGGTGGCGCCACGGCCGATTAAAGAAACATTGTTTGTAGCTCCGTCTACTACATCCTTAGAATTCGCTGTATAAGAATAAGGAATTGCCCGCGTCACGTTCGCCAGGGTGGCCTCAAGCACGCCGGTGTCGGAGTCTTTGGCAATCGTGCCGCCCAGGTAGCGCATGATGTCGTAGATCGGAACGTAAAGCTGACCCTTCCTGGTAATCAGGAAGCCCTGCAGGAAGACCGTCTTCTGTACCGGTACCGGCTGACCGATACCGGTGGTCAGGAAGCCCTGCCTGGTACCCAGGGTAATCCTCAATTCCTTGTCGCTGTACTTGACGTCAAAGTCAACGCCGGTGGACACATCCGCATTCGCCGTAGCCACCAGCGCGCTCTTCAGGGCAATCGCGTTGGCCAGCGTGCGGCCCTTGTACATCGTTGTCCCTACTTCCGTTCCGTTCACTTTCAGCGTCGGGGCGGCGGCCTCCGCCGCGGTCGGGGCGAACACCACCACTTGCCCGGCCAGCATGGCAAAGGTAAGCAGCAGGCTCACAACCAGTTTGAAAGAAAACTTCTTCCTCATTACTCTTCCTCCTTGTTAAAGTATTGGCCTTCCGGCACAGTTTCCACTTGTTTCAAACACTTGCCCTACTTCACATACATTGCATTTGCGCATCTTCAAAGTCCGCATGCTCTACTTTCACGCCACTGTCCGCTTCAAAAAACACCTTCTCCTACCGCTTTCGGGCTACCTCCCCCTTTCTTTTCTTCCTCGCGGGGAACCTGTTTGCCCGTCCCGGCGCCCGCCTGGTTTGTCTGATCCGCCACCCCAGCCCCGGGACCGGCTCCACCAGTAGACTAGCACCGCCATGTTAAGCTGGTTTTAAAAAAAGGTTCAGAATCAGAGAAGTTTCAGTTAAATTTTGGTAAGATTCCGGTTAGATTTATGTTAAGAAAAGATGCTTCCACGTTAAAGAAAAATTAACTCAAACCTTATCTTTTTTTAACATTGAGTCTATAACATACAAGATATATAAGGTAAAAGAGATTGCTTCGCCCGTAATAACTCGTGCGAGGAAGCAATCCGCACGGAGTGGTTTTTATGGAACGGCTAAACGAAAGAACGGAAAAATTAAATGAAAAAGGCTTTACCTTTCTGGAAATCATCATCATCATCGCCATTCTCGGCTTCTTAACGGCCATGGCCGTCCCCTTCGCCGGGCGTCTGGCGGCGGCGGAACGGGTGGACAACACTCAGAAAAGGCTGGAAAACATCCGCACCGCCATCCTGGGAACACCGGACGCCTTCGATGCCGAGGGGCGCCGCGTGCTGCGGGGCTACCTGGGCGACATGGGCCGGCTGCCCGCGCTGTACCGCTCCGGCTGGAACGACGAGGAAAAGCGCTGGGAGTGGAGTACCCTCGATTTAGACGACCCGGAATACGGCCCGGCCGACCTGGAGTATGCCGGGCGCGGCCTGGGCCAGCCGCGCGGGCTGTGGGAAAAGGCGCCGGCGCAGGAAAAGGTGATGCCCAACGCCACCGTTAAGCCGGCGGTGGACCTGGGGGAACGCTGGCACGGCCCTTACCTTAACTACCCGAAGGACGAGTTTACAGCCAACGCCGAGCACCTGCGCTGGACGGAGAGTCCGGCCACGCAGGCGCAGCGGGATGAAAACCGCGAGTTCGAAATGCGCCAGACGGAGGGCAAACTGGCCGACTCCTGGGGCCGGTCGCTGCTCTTTTATTACCTGGACGCGGACGGGAACCCCCTGGCGGAGCCGGACGCCGGCGCCACGCTCTACGTCGTAAGCGAAGGGCCGGACAAAAAAAGCAGCCATCCCGCCTACAGCCAGGAACTGGACTACAACCAGGACAACCTGGTGCTTGTAATTACGCCGGACCAATGGCACGACAACGCCCGGAAAGAAAAGACCTTATCTATAATGGAAGAAATCCGGGACGCCATTGCCGGCTCCGGCGACCCGACCGCCCGGGCTTCGATAAACTACGTTAACGACCAGGGGGACTGGCCTTACCTTTACGAATGGGACGGCGGCGCATGGGTTGACGCTGCCGCCGTCTCAGGCTGGGTATACGGCCATCCGCGCGGCCTGTGGACGCCGGACCCGGACGGCGACGGCGCCGACGATTTGCCGGTACCGGAAGCAGTCTACCAGAGCGTTTATCCCGGCCTGCGGGGCTTCGGCTGGCGCGGCCCCTATTACCCGCCGCCTGCCGGCGAAGGAGAAAACAACGTGCTGCGGGACGCCTGGGGAACGCCCTTGCAGTTCGTCCACCCGGACGAAGAAAACCCCGCCACCTTTGAAATCATAAGCGCCGGGCCGGACGGCTCCTTCGACGACGACGATGCAGACGTTAAGATAAACACAGGCGACGCGCGGGCCGGGGATAATATTACACTTACCCTGAACCGCAACTGGGACATGGCAATGGACAAAGATAACCCAAACAAACGGATTGAAGGCCGGCTGATCAACGAAAGCGGGAACGACTACGACAACAGGGACGGCGACTCAAGCAACGATATAAAAATACGGCTGCACGCCATCTTTGGCCCCGCCGGATCCCAGCCGGAGGCAATTCCAGTCGCGGGCTACGTTTACGGCCTCACAGTCAATG
>JAGUVT010000028.1 GCA_020062745.1 Deltaproteobacteria bacterium | reverse complement strand
CGGTTTGTTCAGGTAAAACAAGTGGTATGTGTGTTTATTTTGTTGCGGGAAAAGGGAGAGTTTTTACAGAGAGATAGTGATTGCCATCACCATCACAATCTTTAAGATCTATTACAGGGGGGAGTATTTATGTTAAGTGGTCTGGTTCCTCCGCATGGAGGTAAATTGACGCCTGTTTTGTTACCGGAAGCGGAGCGGGCGGACGCTCTGGCGAAAGCCAAAACCTTGCCGGTAATAAGAATGAGTTCGCGGGAAACCTCTGATCTGCTGATGATCGGAATGGGGGCTTTTAGTCCTCTTACCGGTTTTATGAACAAGGCGGATTATGAGAGTGTGGTAAATACCAAGCACAAGGCTAACGGGCTGGCGTGGCCGATCCCGATTACTCTATCGGTCACCAAGGATCAGGCAGCAGACCTGAAAGAGGGCCGGGAAGTGGCGCTGGTGGACGACGAAACCGATACATATGTCGGAATTCTTACTGTGGAAGACAAGTATGCCTATGATAAAACTAAAGAATGCAAGGAAGTGTTTTTTACCGATGATACGGAACACCCCGGCGTTCAGAAAGTGATGGCCCAGGGAGAGGTAAATGTAGGTGGCAGTGTTGTGACTTTCAGCCAGATGGGTTATGACGAGAAGTACCCGAAGTATTACGCCATGCCTGCGGAAACCCGGGCCCTATTTACGGAAAAAGGGTGGAAGACGGTGGCGGCTTTCCAAACCCGTAACCCTTTGCACCGTTCGCACGAGTTTCTCTGCAAAATCGGCAACGAGGTTTGCGACGGCCTTTTGATTCATCCCATCGTGGGCAAATTGAAGCCCGGCGATATTCCGGCGGAGACCCGGATTGAATGTTACGAAGCCCTGCTGGAAAATTATTTCAACCCCAAGAATGTGGTTATGCGGGTGTACCCGATGGAAATGCGCTACGCCGGACCCAGCGAGGGCATCCTGCACGCTATTTTCCGTCAAAATTTCGGTTGCAGTCATATTCTGGTCGGGCGTGACCATGCCGGCGTGGGCAGTTACTACGGCGCTTATGATGCCCAGCAGCTGTTCGATCAGTTCAAGCCCGGAGAGATTATCTGCCAGCCCATTAAGGTCACCTCTTCTTTCTTCTGTAAAAAGTGTGACGGCATGACCACCGAGAAAACATGCGCCCATGATTCCTCCGAGCATGTAAATATCAGCGGCACCAAGCTTCGTGCCATGCTGGGCGCGGGAGAAATGCCGCCCCTGGCATTCAGCCGTCCGGAGGTGCTCAAGATCTTGATGCGCTACTACCAGAGCCTGGACAAATAGCTTTTGGGCGGTTTTCAGAATGAATATGAAAGTTGAAAATGGGTTGTGATTACCGGGACGCCTCCGTTTGTGAGGCGTCCTTTTGTATGGGAAATTATGCTGCGGGCCCGTTTTGTGTGTGATGAATTACCGGCGCAAAAAAACGTTTATTCCAATTGCCGGGTTTTATGATATAATATTAAGCCAAGGCGGAAAATTATCCTGAACTTTTTTTGGGGGGGAAGGGTTTTGTTTGTTAACCGCAAACAACTGCTTTTGTTTATTGCCCTGGCGGCTTTCCTGGCCGGTATCATGTTTGCCGGCGGCTCTTATGTGATCAAAGACTTGTTTCCTGCAAAGCAGAACTCTGCCGGTAACGGGCTGGCTAACGCTGAATCACTGCCGGGAGTAGGTCCCGACGCAATTGCCGAAATTGTAGCTGGTTCCAGTCCGGCCGTGGTCAAGATTGATACCAGGGTGAGGTTGAGCGGAAACGAACTGGGAGATCCTTTTTTCAATGACCCCTTCTTTCGCCAGTTCTTTGGTATGCCTTCACGGCCCAGACAGGAAGATGTGGGAATGGGGTCGGGTTTTATCATTTCCAAAGACGGCTATGTCCTGACCAACGAGCATGTTGTTGACGGCGCCGATATAATTCAGGTTACGGTAAGCGGCTTTGACAAACAATTTGAAGCGAAGGTGGTGGGAGCCGATTACGACCTGGACCTGGCCCTTTTAAAAATTACTGCCGATAGCGATCTGCCTTTCTTGAACCTGGGCGATTCCGACAAGATCCGGGTGGGCAACTGGGTGATCGCCATCGGCAACCCTTACGGGCTTGATCATACCGTGACCATCGGGGTGATCAGCGCCAAGGGACGGCCGATTACGGTACAAGACCGCCAGTATGAGAACCTGCTGCAGACCGACGCGTCCATCAACCCGGGCAACAGCGGCGGGCCCCTTTTGAACTTAAAAGGCGAGGTGGTGGGGATTAACACGGCCATCAACGCCCAGGCCCAGGGAATCGGCTTCGCCATTCCGACCAGTACGGTGCAGCGGGTGCTCCAGGATTTGATGAGCGGCGGGAAAAACGCCCGGCCCTGGCTCGGCGTGCAGGTGCGTCCAATTGACGAAGAAATGGCCCGTTACCTGGGTCTCGAAAAGATGGAGGGCGCCCTGGTGGTCGGGGTGGTGCCGGGCGGCCCGGCGGCGAAGGCAGGCTTAAAACAATGGGATGTAGTCCTGGAGTTTAACGGAGTCAAGGTCAAAGATGCCGACAGCCTGGTGGAAGCGATCAAAAACACCAGCGTCGGGGACCGGGTGACGCTGGTGGTGCAGCGGAACCGGCAGAATCATCAGGTAAAGTTGACTATCGCCGAGAAGCCGAAAAACATCAGGTAGAGCTGAATGCTGACGGCTTTAAAGCGGCAGGTAGCGGCGCATCAGTTCCGACCTCGACATGGCCAACTGTTTGAGCGTCAGCTTGCGGCGGTGTTTTTTAAACCTTTTAAGGCCGTCCGGATGAAAAAGGATTAAGAGCCATATTTCGTACCACCTGGCCAACCAGGGGAAGATGCCGGGCTTTAAGTCGTGTATGGAAAAGCCCAGGCGTTCCGCTCCCCGGTGCATGAGGGTGGTTGCGAGTATGGCTTTTGCCTTTTGGTACCGGGGTTCTTCCGTAAGGTAGCGGGCGATGGCGGGCATGGCGTTCTGTCCCGCGCGTGTCAGGCCGAGGCCCATTCCGGCGGTTGAATCGTTCTGTTTGGTGAGTTCCAGCAGGTAATCATTATTTAAGTGCAGTTCGGCATAATAGTCTCTTTTTTGCAAAACAGCGCCGTCCGGCAGGTGTAAATCCCGGCCGTGGTAACGCCGCAATGCCAGGCGGTAGATGCCGGGGGCGCCCTTGCCGCCCGGGTCGGTTATGCCCGCAAACCGCCGGATGACGGTATCAATTAATTTCCAAGAGCGCTGGATGACGGACCGGCGCGGGCGGTGACGGGTGATTTCAGCCAGAGGGACTACCTGCAGGTCCAACCGTTTTAACCCTTCCAGAATTCCCGGCAGGGCATTTATAACCCGGGCGGGCGCTCCTAGCGCTGCTCCCGGAGTAGAGTCGCTGTCGTGCAGAACCAGAATAGCGCCGTCCTTGATTTTGCTTAGAACCTTCCGGGTTATACCTTCCGGGGTAGCTTTTTTAATCCAGTCCCAGCTCATGTATGTCCACAAGATCACCCGCTGTCCTTTTAACCAGTAGTAGCACAGGGAAAAGAAGTTGCACAGTCCCCAGGCCGGACGGCAGAAACGGGTAGACCGGCCGGCTGTTTCTTCAATGGCACGGGAGGCCTCTCTTATCTCCCGTAAAGTAGCCCCTGGTCCTAAAAGCCACGGCATGCGGTGGGTAAAACCGTGGTTGCCGATTTCGTGGCCGGCCTGTACCATTTGCTTAATTAATTCCGGGTATTCTCTGGCCTTTTTGCCGATTACGAAGAAGCAGGCTTTTACCTGGTGCTGGTTGAGGATGTCCAAAATTTGCGGGGTGTAACGCGGATCCGGCCCGTCGTCGAAGGTTAAGGCCACCCTGCTTTTTCCCCTGGGGGCGCGGGATATGGCGCCGAACCGGGTAACACGTACCAGCACGGTAGGGCCGATGGCGTAAACGCACAGAAACAGAGAAATTATTTCGAAGGGAGAAAGATCCGGATAGGTCATTGCCTAAAAGCCCCCATTTATTTAATAGCTTTCAGCTTTAAGCTGTCAGTAAGAATTATAAGGAAGACCTTTTCTTTATTTATGCTGGAAGCTGGCTGCTGATTGCCGAGCGTTCTTTTACTTGGCGAAAAACCTTTCTACCGGATAAAAAGAGTAAAAGCAGGCCATTGACGCCAGCAACAGGGTGCTGAAGAGGATTGTTGCGGGGGTTCCCAGACCCTTGGCGATGAATCCCCCCAGAGCGGGACCGATAGCTGCTCCCATCCCTTCAACAGTGAAGAATATACCCCATCCGGTAGCCTGTCTGTCCGGACGGATGGCTTTGGCCAGGAAGTTGTTCCAGGCGGGTAATAAAATAGCATAAGAAAACCCGACCAGCCCGGCCAGCAGGTAAGCGCTGAAAGGGCTCCTGGCAGTGATAAAAAGACCTAAGAAAAAAGCACTCATGCCGAATCCTGTGGTCAGCAGGATTTTGTTGCTGATCCGGTCCGCTAACCGGCCCATCGGTAAAAAAGCGATGGCTGCGGCGGCACCGCCAACTAGCAGTAATATGCCGTATTGATTAGGGTTTAAACCCAACTGGTTCTGAGCGTGGATAGGCAGTATCGGCAGCAAAAGCCCCCCGGCGAGGGTTTGGAGGAACATTCCGGGCAGCAGGACCCTGGTAACGGCCTGGTTTTTTGCCAGCCTGGATAGTTCTTTTTTAAATGGGGAAAAGGAAGATTGAGTTGTGGCAATACTTCCCGGTTTTATAAAAAGAAAGGCGGCTGCCAGGAGCAGGGCGATTCCCCACAGAGTGATGATCAACCAAAAGGCCAGGCTGTAGTTGCGGGCAATGAAGAAATTGATGATAACGGGCCCGCTGCCCCCGCCGGCAAGCCAGAGGGCAAAGATAAGGCCCATGCGGGAGGCCCGGTCCTTTTTTTGGACCGGAGCGATGGTGCTGATTACTGCCAGCCACACCGGGGAGACCCCCAGGCCGAAAAGGGCCGATCCGGCCAATAATACCGGAGACGAAGGTATGAGCTTCATTGTTAACAGAGCAATAAGGCTCAGAAAGAGACCAAGAAATAAAATTGAATGACCCCGGCGGTCCAGGTGCCAGCCGGCTGCGCCTTTGCAAAAAGTTTCTACCAGGTAATGGGTTGACACTGCCAGGCCGGGTATGATAATAGAGAGGCTTAAGTATTTTACGGTATAAAGTGGAAGAAAGGTAATGAGGAATGCTCCCCGGGTAAATTCAATGAGAAAGAAGATGAGTAAAAGAGTTGTTTCTTTTTTGTTGGAAAAGATTTCGTGCATGGTTTTTCGCCACTTTTCTTTTTTGTTAGATGTATTATACATTATTACTGGTGGTATAACAATCATATTGTCCCGTTTGCCTGGAGATCATGTTAAAATTTGAACAAAGTCTATCAAATTATCGTAATTTCAAAGGTAGCTTGCGGCTAGAAGCAGGGTATCCTTTCCGCTAAACTTTAAAAAGAAACCGGTGAAACTTTTTTCCTTGACAAGACAGGCAGACTTTGATAAATTAAGTACAAGTACAATTTTGGTTGGTTACCATTATTTATTAAGGCGGAGGGGGTGAGAGAAAAAAGATAATTAGTTGATTACTTGCTTTAGAACCACGGGGAAATCGAACTGCCTGGAAGAGAGATTAAATCAGGAGGTGGAGTTATGCCAAGTTTTGTTATTACGGAGAAATGCGATGGCTGCAAGGGACAGGATAAGACGGCGTGCATGTATATCTGTCCCAACGATTTGATGGTGCTGGATAAAGAGAAAATGAAGGCCTACAACCGGGCGCCGGAGATGTGTTGGGAGTGCCTGTGCTGCGTTAAAATCTGCCCGCAGCAGGCCATGGATTTAAGGGGCTATGCCGACTTTATTCCCCTGGGCGCCAGTTGTGTGCCTCTGAGGGGCTCGCAGGATATCATGTGGACAGTCAAATTTAGAAACGGGACGATCAAACGTTTCAAGTTTCCGACCAGGACCACGGAAGAAGGGAAAGCTCAGCCTGACGGCGGGTGGAGCACCGGTTCGGACGACTTGAAGAGCCCGGTATTGTTTACCGAACCTGATTCGCTGGGACTGAGTGCAGTTCCCACAATTAAGAGGTAGGGGAGGGGGTTAGCGATATGCCAAATTTTGAAACTGTAGAAGTCAATACCGATCTGTTGATTCTCGGCGGAGGCATGGCCGCCTGCGGGGCGGCTGTGGAGGCGGCTTACTGGGCGAAGAAGCACGGCCTGAAGGTGACGCTGGTGGACAAGGCGGCGCTGGACAGAAGCGGCGCGGTGGCCATGGGTCTTTCAGCCATCAACCAGTACGTCGGAATTAAAGACGGCCAGAATACGGTGGATGATTACGTGAAGTACGTCAGGCAGGACCTGATGGGCGTTACCCGGGAGGACCTGGTCTATGATATCGCCAGGCACGTGGATTCTTCCGTGCACCTTTTTGAAAAATGGGGCCTGCCGATCTGGCTGGACGACAACGGCAAGTATGTGCATGAAGGCCGCTGGCAGTTGATGATCAACGGCGAGTCCTACAAGATAATCGTGGCCGAGGCGGCCAAGAACGCCCTGGGAACGGATAATATTTACGAGCGGGTGTTCATCGTCGATCCGCTTATGGACGGCGACAGGTGCGTCGGCGCCACCGGATTCAGCACCAGGGAAAACAAATTCTACGTGTTCAAGGCCAAGGCTGTGCTGGTGGCCATGGGCGGCGCGGTGCACGTGTTCAAGCCCCGTTCCTCCGGCGAAGGTTTGGGCCGGTCGTGGTATCCTCCCTTCAACTCCGGCTCCAGCGCCTACTTCACCATCCAGGGCGGCGCCGAGATGACCTGCCAGGAAGTGCGCTTTATTCCGGTAAGGTTCAAGGACGCTTACGGCCCGGTCGGCGCCTGGTTCCTGCTGTTCCAGTCCAGAGCCACCAACGCCCTCGGCGGGGAGTACATGGTCGAGCGCAGAGACGAGCTGAACAACTGGGCGCCTTACGGACTGGCCAAGCCCATCCCGGCCAACCTGCGGAACTATCTGGGAATGCTGGACGTGATGGAAGGCAAGGGGCCCATTTTCATGCGCACGGAAGAAGCCATTCAAAAGATGGCCAAGGCTTATGAAGGCGATGCGAAGGGCTACAAGAAGAAAATGAAGGAACTGGAAAACGAGGCGTGGGAAGACTTCCTCGACATGACCATTTCCCAGGCTCTGCTCTGGGCGGCCACAAACGTTTTCCCGGAAGAAAGGTCTTCGGAAATTGCTGCCTGCGAGCCGTACTTCATCGGTTCCCACTCCGGCGCATCCGGCGCCTGGGTAAGCGGCGCGCCGGACATTGCGCCGCCGGAGTACAACTGGGGATACACCAACATGGCCACCGTTAAAGGGATGTTCTGTGCCGGCGACGCTTCCGGCGCATCCAGCCACAAGTTTTCCTCCGGTTCCCACGCCGAAGGAAGGATTGCCGCCAAGTCGGCCATCCGGTACATTGTGGAGAACAACGCCGAGCCCAAGGTTGATGAAGCCCAGGTGGCGGCGATCAAGGAAAAATTATTGAAGCCGCTGGACATTTACGAAGAAAACAAAGGATTTACCGTTGATCCCGAGGTAAACCCGAACTACATCAAGCCCAAGCAGTTTATGTTCAGGCTGCAGAAGATCATGGACGAGTACGCTGGCGGCGTGTCCACCAGTTTCACCACTAACGAGCATTTGCTGAAGAGGGGCCTGGAACTGCTGGGCTTCCTGAAGGAAGACTCGGAGAAGCTGGCTGCCGCCGATCTGCACGAGCTGATGCGGTGCTGGGAGAACGTGCAGAGGATGTGGCAGGCGGAAGCCCACGTCAGAACCCTGTTGTTCCGCGAGGAGACCAGGTGGCCGGGCTACTACTTCCGGGCCGACAAGCCGAAAATGGACGAGGCCAACTGGAAAGTATTCGCCAACTGCAAATACGATCCAAAGGCGGGCACGTGGGAAATGATCAAGCGGCCGATTATCTCAATCGTTCCTTAAGTCAATCAATTTGTTTCTCCTTACCGGGGTAGAATCGAGCAACCCGTGGTCATACGTGGCCACGGGCTCGATTTTGCTACTTTATTACATGAGTGAGGGAGAAGGATGTCATTTAAGAGTATTTTGGTGGTTGGAGGGGGAGTAAGCGGGCTGACTGCCGCGGTGGAAGCCGCCGAGGCGGGTCGTGAGGTTTACCTGGTGGAGAAGGAACCTTATCTTGGCGGCAGGGTGGCCCGGATGAATCAGTATTTTCCCAAACTGTGCCCGCCGAACTGCGGGCTGGAGATCAACTTTAAAAGAATTAAGCAAAATCCCCGGATCAGGTTCTTTACCCTGGCTGAAATCGAAAAGATCACCGGCCGGGAAGGGGATTTTACGGCAACGGTCAGGGTAAGTCCCCGTTATGTGAACCAGAACTGCACCGCCTGCGGGAAGTGCGTTGGGGCCTGCCCGGTGGAGCGGCCGAACGAGTTTAATTACGGGCTGGACCGCACCAGAGCGATATATCTGCCCCACGAGTTTGCCTTCCCGGTGAAATACGCAATAGACGATAAGGTTTGTTTGGGCGCCGAATGCGCCAAATGCGTCGCCGCCTGTCAGTACGACGCGATTGATTTAAGCATGACGCCTAAAAGCTTCGACCTGCCAGTGGGCGCCGTCGTCTGGGCTGCCGGTTGGGAACCATACGATGCGGCGCGGATTGACTATTACGGGTTCGGCCGGTATCAGAATGTGATTACCAACGTGATCATGGAGAGACTGGCGGCTCCCAACGGGCCGACCGGGGGCCGGATCGTGCGCCCCTCCGACGGCCGGGAAGTGAAAAGCGTCGCTTTTGTCCAGTGCGCCGGTTCCCGGGATGAAAATCACCTGCCCTACTGCTCGGGGGTCTGCTGCCTGGCTTCCCTCAAGCAGGCTACCTACGTCAAGGAGCAAAACCCGGACGCCGGGGTGAGCATGTACTACATCGACGTCAGGGCCCCGGGCAGACTGGAGGATTTCTACACCGGCGTGAAGAGCGTGATCAGCCTGGTAAAGGGCAAGGTGGGGGAAATAACCGAGGATCCGGAAACGAAAGACCTGATCGTGCAGGTGGAAGACCAGGTTACGGGAGAAATAATGAAGGAAAAATTCGACCTGGTTGTGCTGGCGACGGGAATGGTGCCGGCCACCGCCAGGTCAAAAGTGCCCTTTGACCTGACTTATGATGAGGACGGATTTATTCTTTCCGGTTCTCAGCCCGGGATTTACGGCGCTGGATGCGTCAAGAGGCCATTGGATGTTTCCTCATCCGTTCAGGATGCTACCGCGGCAGCGCTCAAGGCCATTCAATCTACGGTGGGGAGGTAGCTCAATGGATAAGAAAACAGGAGTTTATATCTGCACCGGTTGCGGTATCGGGGAGTCTCTGGAGGTAGAGGCCCTGTCCAAAGTAGCCGCCAAAGAATGCAAGATTCCGGTTTGTAAATCCCACCCCTTTCTCTGCGGGCCGGAGGGAGCGACGGTGATTAAAAACGATCTGGAGGGTGAAGGCGTCAACACGGTAATTATCGCTGCCTGCTCGCCCCGGGTCAATTATGATGTTTTTGACTTCGGCCCCTCGACTATAGTGGAAAGGGTCAACATAAGGGAACAAGTTGTCTGGTGCCACCCGCCGAATGACGAAGACACCCAGATGATGGCCGAGGACAGCCTGCGGATGGGTATTACCAGGGCGCAGCAGGTGGAACTGCCCGAACCCTTCATCGGAGAAAACCTGACGAAGGCCATACTGGTGGTCGGCGGCGGCCTGGCCGGCATGGTGGCCGCCCTGGAAGCGGCAAAAGCCGGCTACAAGTCCGTCCTGGTGGAGAAAGAACCGGTCCTGGGCGGCTGGATGAACCGCCTGTACCGACAGGCTCCGCAGCAGCCGCCGTACACCGACCCGGAAGAAGTCGACGTCGCCGGCCGGATTAAAGAAATTGAGGTCCACCCGGACATCACGGTATACACCGGCGCCGAGATCAAAGAAATAGCCGGCGCGCCGGGCATGTTCGATGTCACCGTCAGCCATGGCGGCGGTACGGTTACGGAGAGAACCGGTTCGGTTATTCTGGCTACCGGCGCCGTGCCGTATGACGCAACGAAGCTGGAGCACCTGGGCTTCGGCCGGTGTGCGAACGTGATTACCGGCCCGATGCTGGAAGAACTAGCCGCGCAGGGCAAAATCGTGCGTCCCGCCGACGGTAAGGAAGTGCAGAGCATAGCCTTCATCCAGTGTGCCGGTTCCCGGGATGAAAACCACCTGCCGTACTGCTCTTCGGTCTGCTGCGTAGAATCTTTGAAACAGGCGGTTTACTTAAAAGAGCAGAACCCGGAAGCAGCGGTATATATATTTTACAAAGATATGCGGACACCCGGCCAGTACGAGCTTCTTTACAAAAGGGTACAGCGGGACGGGGGCGTTTTCGTAAGAGGAGAAGTTACCGGCATCTGTGAAGATGATGAAAAGAACCTGATCATCCAGGCGGAAGATGTTTTGACCGGGGCGAAGATTGAAACCGAAAGCGTAGACCTGGTGGTCCTGGCCACCGGCATGGTGCCCACCACTGCCTTCGGCGAAACCCTTGCAGTACAGGCAGAATCTGAAGATTGCAAGGAAAAGGAGCCTGAACCGTCTGGAGAAATCATCCTCAAGTCGAATCTCTTAAACCTGGCTTACCGGCAGGGGCCGGAGATGCCGACTTTAAAATACGGTTTTCCGGATTCGCATTTCATCTGCTTCCCGTATGAAACCCGCCGCACCGGCATTTATGCGGCCGGCAGCGTACGCGCGCCGATGGATATGCTTTCCACTGTTGAGGATGCCGCGGGAGCGGCTTTGAAGGCCATCCAGTGTGTTGAACTCACGGCTCAGGGTTCGGCGGTGCACCCGCGGGTCTGGGATTTTTCTTACCCGGAATTCTTTATGCAGAGGTGCACCCAGTGCAAGCGCTGTACGGTGGAATGTCCCTTCGGGGCGATCAACGAAGATGAAAAATTCAATCCGCTGCCCAATCCCACCCGCTGCAGAAGGTGCGGGGTCTGTATGGGCGCCTGTCCGGAACGGATTATCTCCTTTAAGAATTATTCCGTGCCCATGGTCGGCAATATGATCAAGTCTATCGAAGTGCCGGAGGAGGATGAGGAAAAGCCGCGGATTATAGTGTTTGCCTGTGAAAACGACGCTTACCCGGCCCTGGATATGGCCGGCATCAACCGGCTCTCCTATAACTCGTGGGTGCGCGTTATCCCGGTGCGCTGTCTCGGTTCGATGAACCTGGTGTGGATCGCCGATACCTTGTCGAAAGGCGTCGACGGAATCCTGCTCCTGGGGTGCAGGCACGGCGACGATTACCAGTGCCACTTCATAAAAGGCAGCGAACTGGCCGAGTACAGGCTGTCGAAGGTAGCGGAAACGTTGAACAGGCTGGCGCTGGAGTCCGACCGGGTGCGGATGGAGCAGGTCGGCATCATGGATTACGACCGGATACCGGCCATCCTGGACGGCTTCGCCGAGCGCCTGGAGGAACTCGGCCCCAACCCCTACAAGGGGTTTTAAGTCCTTGAGAGCAAAGGAGCGTTAACATGGATGAGATAAAAAACGTATCCCTGGAAATGAGAGATTATATTGTTTCCTCCGGGGCGGAAACGCTTAACTGGTGCATGCAGTGCGGCCTTTGTACCAGCCTTTGTCCCTGGCGGCTGGTTCCCGGCGAGGTAAGCGAGGCGTTCAACATCCGTAAGATGCAGCGCCTGGGGCAACTCGGCCTGGAGGGTTTTGAAGAAGAAGAGGTGCTTTTTGCCTGTGCCACCTGCGGGATGTGCCAGAACAACTGCCCCAGAAAAGTAGAGATCATCGACAATGTCCGTTCCATGCGCAATACCACGGTGGGGGCGGGCTTTTTACCGGGGCATTTGCGGCCCATCATGGGCAGCGTGCATGCCAACGGCAATCCCTGGTCCGGGGCGCAGGAAAAACGTGCTGAATGGCAGGAAGGCATGGATGTTCCGGCTTTTTCCGCTGATACCGAATACCTGCTCTTTGTCTGTTGCACCTCCTGTTACGACCCGCGCAGCCAGAAAATAGCCAAAAGCGTGATCGATCTCCTGCGCAAAGCCGGGGTAAGCTTCGGCGTGCTGACGGCGGAAGAGAACTGCTGCGGTGAGACCGTGCGCAAGCTCGGAGACGAAGAACTCTTCCAGAAGCTTGCCGGGTCGAACATAAAGCTGTTTCAGGGCAAAGGCGTGAAAAAAATCATTACCACCTCGCCCCATTGCCTGTTTGCCTTTAAGGAGGATTACCCGGAACTGGGCGGGGAATTTGAGGTGGTGCACTACTCCGAGCTGCTGGGCAGTCTTTTGCGGGATGGAAAACTTACCTTTTCCGGGGAGTTGCAGAAAAGAGTGGCTTTTCACGACCCCTGCTACCTGGGCCGGCACAACCAGGTCTACGACCAGCCGAGGGAATTGCTGCAGGCCGTCCCCGGCGTGGAACTGGTGGAACTGAGTCGCGCCAGGGGCAAAAGTCTCTGCTGCGCCGGCGGCGGCGGCCGGATCTGGGCGGAGGCGCCGGTGGGAGAGCGGTTCGGTGAACTGCGGATTGCCGATGCCGTGGAAAATAAAGCCGACATCCTGGTCACGGCCTGCCCGTACTGCATAATCATGCTGGAAGACGCCTGCCTGGGTCTGGAAAAGCAAGAGGTGCTGCAGGTAATGGAAATGTCCGAACTCCTCACCGCAGCCGGCTAGCCAAACAAAGCAAACAAAGGGACGGTTCCCCTGTTTGGTTCGGAATGAATTGTTGGAACAGTATGCTCTGTTATGGGGGGCAGTTTACAGGCTGCCTCCTTAGTTTTTGCCCAGTTTCGCACCTCTTACCCGCCATCATTGGCATAAATTGTTACTGTACAGGCGAGGAAATTTATTGTTATTATGGAGAAGTGGATCAAAAAGAAGTAATATTTGGAGAGAGAAGATTGAGAAACCGCCTGTATTTGGTTTTGTTTCTGGCGCTGGCTGCTTGTTTTTTCTGGTTTTTGTGGGCATCAGCTGCTTTTGCCGTGCCGGACGGCGGCCTGCAGTTAGGCAGCCGGGGTGGAGATGTCGGCTACTTGCAGGAAAGGTTGAAAGAGGCGGGTTTTTACCCTTCCGGTGAGATGTCCTGTTACTTTGGTTTGACCACTTATCTGGCTGTAATTGCCCTCGAAAGGGCGGCCGGGTTGACGGTGGACGGTGTTGTCAACGAACCGGAGTGGCAGCTTTTAACGGGCGATGTTGATTTTAACAATCCTCTGATTTCAACTAAACTGAGAAAGGCTGTAATCGGTTATTATGTCGAGGATTACCCCGGAGATCGCCTTTCTTATAATTCCCTGGCTGATAACGGTAAACATATTGATTGCATTGTTACTTTTAGCTTTCTGGTCGACCGTGATGGCAATCTCAACGGCGAGGCCGGCGAGGGGGTAGACCTGGCCGGGAGGATGAATGTCCGGTCTTTGTTGCTGGTGCATAATATCGGCAGCAAAATTGATACGGAAACGGCGCATATCGTCTTGTCGGATACAAAAAAGCGCCGCAATTTGGAACAAAATATTCTTGCCGTGCTTCGTTCTGCCGGCTACGACGGGGTTAATATCGACCTGGAAGGTATTTTACCGGAGGATCGGGAGAATTATAACCTTCTTATAAGAGAGTTGAAAGAGTTGTTTAAGCCGGACGGTTTCCTGCTGACGGTATCAATTCCGGCTAAAACGGCGGACAACCCGGCCGACTTGTGGAACGGCGCCTACGATTACAAAACTATCGGCCGGCTGGCCGACCTGGTAATGTTGATGACTTATGACGAGCACTGGTTTGGTTCCGAACCCGGACCGGTGGCCTCAGTGCCCTGGGTGGAGAGGGTTCTTAGCTATACTGTCGGCGTGATTCCCAGGGATAAGCTGTTGATGGGGATAGCCGCCTACGGTTACGACTGGTCTGCAACGGGAGGCAGGGCAGTAACCTGGCGGGAAGTAAACAACCTGGTTTCCTGGTACGGCAACGTTCAGTGGGACAACTATTATTCCGTGCCTTTTATGGAGTATTACAATGAAGAAGAACGCCATGAGGTCTGGTTTGAGAATGTCTACAGCCTGCGAATAAAACTCGGCCTGGTAGAAAAATACGGCTTGGCCGGGATCGCTATCTGGCGGCTGGGCTTTGAAGATGAGTCCTTCTGGGAAATAGTAAGTGATACGTTTGCTAATTGATTAACCACAGTCTATCCTGAAAATTACCCCTTTGTCATTGCGAGCCGCAGGCGACGCAATCTTACAATACCGCCGGAGCGTATAAAACGTCTCGGAGAGGTGGTACGAAACAGGGTTTATGGCTTTCGACTGTTTTTCCTACCGGCGGGTGAAGGCCAGCAGGTAAATATCTTGCCCGGCCCGGTCCTTATTTAGTTTTTTTTCGGCTGCCTGCAGTTCTGCCAGTTGATCGCTGTTTAATTCAGCGGCTTTTAAGTTGCCGCCATCAACCTTGGCCATTTTTCCCCCTCCCTTCTGAGAATTACCCTTTCTGTTTGAAGGGCAAACAAGAGAACCGTCCCCTTGTTTGCCCTTGTTTGCCGGGTGTCATTTTTTCTACCCCCTTAGAGCTTATTTTCTCCTCTTGCTGCAGAAAATATTATATTTCAGGAAAGGGTTTTTATGTTATCATAATAACTGTATGTGGAATTTCCATAAGGAGGCTGCTGGTGTATTTTTTCAGGGCTTTATGTTTCGTTGTTGTTTACAGCGTAATGGTTGTTCCGGCCTGGGCCGAGCCTCAGGTAACGGGACAGGCTGCTCTGCTCATGGACAGCAAAAACGGGCAGATTCTTTTTGAGAAGAGTTCCCATAAAAGAATGTATCCGGCCAGTACCACCAAGATTCTTACTGCCATTATCGCTCTGGAGAGAGGCAACCTTACGGATGTGGTAACTGTTCCCCCCGGTGTCATCGGGGTGGAGGGATCGTCCATCGGTTTACAGGAAGGAGAGAAACTTTCTCTAGAAGATTTATTGTATGCTTTAATGTTAAACTCCGGTAATGACTCTGCCCTGGCTATTGCCACCCATATCGGCGGCTCGGTTGAAGGGTTTGTCCAGTTGATGAACCAGAAAGCACGGGAACTGGGGGCTGCCGATTCTCATTTTACCAATTCCAACGGCCTGCCGGATGAAAACCACTATACAAGCGCTCACGATCTGGCTTTGATTGCCCGCCATGCCATGCAAAATCCTGTTTTTAGAAATATTGTGCAAACTAAAACAAAGACCATTCGCAGGGATAATCCGGATGCCCAGACCTACCTGCTTAATCACAATAAACTGTTATGGAGTTATGAGGGTGCTGAAGGCATTAAGACGGGCTATACTGCTTTAGCCAACCAGTGTATTGTGGCTTCAGCCCGGCGTTTTGAAGGCAGTTTGCAAAAAATGTTGCCGGATGCGGGGTTTGCCAGTGGACAGGATAGAGAGCTTATTGCGGTGGTACTGAGCAGCGAAGGCAGTAATATCTGGAGTGACGCTGAGGGCCTGTTAGACTACGGTTTCGATCGTTTTATTCCTGCTTTGCTTGTTGATGCAGGACATTTTATTGCTACTGCGCCGGTGCGGTTTGGAGAAGGTGATGTCCTTCTTCAGGCTGGTTCGTCACTCATCTATGACTTTCCTAAGGATGGATATAATGTGGTTCGCCAGGAGGTTGTCTTGCAGGATGGGATCAAGGCGCCGGTGGCAGCCGGGCAAAAACTGGGCGATTTAGTTTTTTTTGTCGGGGATGAGGAGTTGGGCCGGGTGGGTCTGGTAGCTCAGCAGGCGGTAAAAAGGAAACTTGTTGCCCAGTGGTGGTTTTACCCGGCGGTAGCATCATTATTATACGTACTGTTGCGGATAGTGGCCAGGCGGCGTAACCGGCTGCGCCGCAAACGATGGGGGGAATATCGGCAAAAGTGGCCCGTTAGATGAAATGCTTGCTAAACATCAGGTCTCATGTTAAAATGTGAAATTAAATTGTCTACATTTTTTTACTATTTAAAAGAGAGAGGTAGGAGGAGAGTGACCGTTATAGAAGAGAAAATCCGGGAATTGCGGCAGAAGCAGGAACGGGTAATCCAGGGCGGCGGAGAAAAGCAGATCAAGAAGCAGCACCGGGCAGGCAAGCTTACGGCCCGGGAAAGGCTGGAACTCCTTCTGGATGAAGGCAGTTTTGTAGAACTGGACCAATTTGCCGCCCACCGTTGCATCTATTTTGGCATGAGTGAGGTAGAAGCGCCGGGGGAGGGTGTGGTCACCGGCTACGGTACGGTGGCCGGACGGCTGGTTTATGTTTTTTCCCAGGACTTCACGGTAATCGGCGGCAGTCTGGGAGAAACCCACGCGGCCAAGATCTGCAAGGTAATGGACCTGGCGGTAAAGAGCGGAGCCCCATTAATTGGTATTAATGATTCCGGTGGAGCCCGCATTCAGGAAGGTGTAGACGCCCTGAACGGTTACGGGGAAATATTCAAGCGCAATACACTGGCTTCCGGGTTGATTCCCCAGTTGTCCCTGATCATGGGCCCCTGCGCCGGGGGGGCGGTTTATTCGCCGGCCCTGACTGATTATGTTTTTATGGTTAAGGAAACCAGTAAAATGTTTATTACCGGTCCGCAGGTAATTAAGGCCGTTACCGGAGAGGAGATCAGCCCGGAGGTATTGGGTGGAGCGGAAACCCATAACTGGATCAGCGGTGTCGCCCATTTTTTTGCTGAAAATGAAGAGCATTGTTTTAAGCTGGTCAAACAGCTTTTGAGTTACCTGCCGCAGAACAACATGGAAGATCCGCCCCGTTTGCCCTGCAACGATCCTCCCGGACGAATTTCTCCTCACCTGACCGGCGTTATTCCCACGGAACCAAACAAGCCTTACGATGTGCGGGATGTTATCAACAGCCTGCTGGATAACGGTGAATTTCTAGAGGTGCACGCTTTTTATGCTACTAATATGGTGGTTGGTTACGGCCGTCTGAACGGGCGGCCGGTAGGGGTTATCGCCAACCAGCCCAATGTGCTGGCCGGGTGCCTGGACATCAACGCTTCGGACAAGGCTGCCCGGTTTATCCGCTTTTGCAATGCTTTTAACATTCCGCTGCTGACCCTGGTGGATACGCCCGGCTATCTGCCCGGCGTGAAGCAGGAGCACGAAGGAATTATCCGGCACGGGGCGAAACTTTTATACGCTTATTCCGAGGCCAGCGTGCCGAAAATAACCCTGATCTTGCGCAAGGCTTACGGAGGCGCCTACCTGGCCATGTGCGCCAGGGCTTTAGGGGCGGATGAGGTGCTGGCCTGGCCTACGGCGGAGATTGCCGTCATGGGGCCGGAGGGGGCGGTTAACATAATATTCAACAAGGAAATTGAAAAAGCCGCCAACCCGGTGGAAGTAAGGGCGGATAAAATTGCCGGATACCGGCGGCAGTTTGCCAATCCTTATGTGGCTGCGTCCCGGGGCCTGGTGGACCGTATTTTAGACCCGCAGGAAACCAGGCCGGCCCTGATCCAGTCGCTGGAGTCGCTGGTGGGCAAGCGGGAGAGCAGGCCGGGCCGGAAAAACGGTAACATCCCTCTGTAGAAGGAGAAGATTTTTGCTACAGAGAGCACAGAGGACTTAGAGGAGAAAGGGAAGGTAAAAGGGAAGGTAAAAGGGAAGGGTAGTAATGCATCTTCATCCCCAAAAAATTTTTAAACTCTGTGTTTTTTGCTTTCCCGGTGTTCTCTGTGTCCTCTGTGGCTGATAATGCCGGAGGGAATTTAGAGGTGATTTGGAAATGATTGCGAATTTGCAGCCCCATGTCCAGATAGTGCTGGCCTATATCGGGGCGGTTTCCCTGCTCCTGGCCTTTGCCTGGCTGGTGGTGAAGGTTTGTAAGGCTATTTTTAAGGAAGCCCGTGGGGATAAAGAAAGTTTACTCGGTTTGCCGGAGCAGGGGGAGATGCCCGGCCGGAACGGGGATGATGAGGAACTGGTGGTTGTTCTGGCCGCCGCGGCCTATATCGCCCGCCTGCGCTGGCAGCGCCCGGTGGTGGTCAGAGCAGTTATACCGCTTACAGGCCGGGCAACCGAACCGGCGCCGGCCTGGGCTATGGCCGGCCGGCTCGAGATGACCAATCCGAGACTTAGGAGATAGGGAGGAAAAAGATGAGATGGAGAGATTGCGCATTACGGTGAACGGTAAAAGTTACGAGGTGCTGGTGGAAGTTTTGGGGCCTGCCGGAGAAATAAAGCCGGCCGGGCCGGAACAACTTTCTGCGACAACCCGGGCTGTTCCGCCGGCCGGGCCGGCGCCGCATTCTACGGTCACAAAATCGGCGCAGCCCGCCGGGGAGGTGGATAAAACCGCCGCTGCCGTACCGGCTTCGCCGCCTGCGCCTGTGAGCGCCGGGGCAAAGCAGTACACCGCTCCCCTGCCGGGCAAGGTGATGGCGGTCAAGGTAGCGAAAGGTGAACAGATCTGCAAGGGACAGATCCTGTTGATCCTGGAAACGATGAAAATGGAGAATGAACTTACCGCTCCGTGGGATTGCGTAGTAGAAGCCGTGCATGTATCGGAGGGCCAGACCGTACAGGCCGGCGATCTCTTAATCACCGCGGGGTAGGCACCCATACAAAGAGCATCATAACAGGAGTATTTTTTTAGCGTAGAAAGGGTGGGAGAAATGATTCCTGGTGACCTGACGCAATTTTTCCTGCAAGTTTTCGGGGGCGTAATCAGCTTTAACTGGCACAACCTGATAATGATTGCCATCGGCGGCCTGCTGTTATACCTGGCCATAGTAAAGGACTACGAGCCCCTGCTGCTGGTGCCCATTGGTTTTGGCGCTATTTTGGTTAATTTACCGTTTAACGGGTTGATGAACGAGGGGGGAATCCTGCGCACCCTATATAATGCGGGCATAGCTACCGAACTTTTTCCCTCCCTTCTTTTCATCGGCATCGGCGCCATGACCGACTTCGGCCCGCTCCTGCGCAATCCAAGAATTCTTCTGCTGGGCGGGGCCGGCCAGTTCGGTATTTTTTTGACCCTCATCCTGGCCCTGCTGATCGGGTTCGACCGGCTGGATGCGGTGGCGGTGGCCGTTATCGGGGCCTGCGACGGGCCGACGGCCATTTACGTAACCAGCCAGTATGCCCCGGCACTTTTGGGCCCCATTTCGGTTGCTGCTTATTCTTATATGTCACTGGTGCCGATTATTCAGCCGCCCATAATGAGGCTTTTAACCACCAAAAAAGAGCGGCAGATTATGATGCCTTATACCAGCCAGCAGCCGGTATCCCAGACGATAAAAATTCTTTTCCCGATCGTGGTTTTAATTGTAACCGTTCTGATTGCCCCGATGGGCGCTCCGCTGATGGGCATGCTGATGCTGGGCAACCTCCTGCGTGAGTGCGGGGTGGTGGGCCGCCTGGTAAAATCGGCGGAGAACGAGTTGTCCAGCCTGGTGACCCTGTTCCTGGGGATTACGGTAGGGGCGACCATGAGCGGCGAAGTTTTTTTGCAGTGGAAAACTCTTGCCATTTACGCCTTGGGATTGATTGCCATTGTCGGTGATACGGCTGCGGGCGTGCTGATGGCCAAGGTGTTCAACCTGTTTTCCCGGCAGAAAATCAATCCGCTGATCGGCGCCGCCGGCATATCGGCCTTCCCGATGGCGGCCCGGGTCGCCCAGCGGGTAGGCATCCGGGAAAACCCGCAGAACTACCTGTTGATGCATGCGATGGGGGTAAATACCGGCGGACAGGTCGGTTCAGTGCTGGCGGCCAGCATCATGCTAGCGCTCCTGTCGGCAATGAAGGTGATATAGGAGGAGAGAAGAAATATGACTGATATGCAGTTCGGCGGTATATTGACGGTTTTTGGAGCCGGTTTGACCATGCTTTCCCTGGCCGTCATCGCCTTTATCGTCAGCACGATGGTTCGTCTGCAGCGTCCGGCATCCGGCCAGGGCCAGGTGGACAAACCGGCAGACCAGGAATAACAGTTTACCACAACTTGTATGTCCCATTGCTGACCGCTGCAAGTAATCACTAAGAGTCTTAGATTTGGACAAAATATCAGTAACAGCTAAACCTGGAGGTAATAGGTAATGAACTTGATTCTTTTAATCTTAAGCTTATTTATCGTTTTGGGCGGCGCCCTGGTTTTTGCCAACGGCGTCGAATGGCTGGGCAAGCGGCTCAACCTTTCCCACGGTACGGTGGGAAGCATTCTGGCGGCTGTCGGCACCGCCATGCCGGAGACGATGATCCCGGTTATTGCCATTTTATTCGGAACCGGTGATGCGATCAGTCATGAAATCGGCGTCGGGGCTATTCTGGGGGCGCCCTTTATGCTCAGCACCATTGTGCTCTTCTTATGTGGTGTTTCGGCGCTGGCCTTTACCCGCCGTCGTCAGACGTTGGCGCTTGCCGGCGCCGGCCGGGCCTGCGTGGTGGAATGCGGCAATCCGGTTGACCCTGCATGTAATATATCTACAGCCGACGATGAAATTGCAGCCGCGGCCGAACTTGCCGCAAAGAGCGACCCCCGGTTTTTAAACATCAACCCTGCCGCCATGCGGCGCGACCTGGGCTTTTTTTTAGCAGTGTTTACCCTGGCGGTCGTGGCCGGGTTTATTGCCGCGCCGGTTGTAAAGTACGCGATTGCTACCGTGCTGGCGCTTGCTTACGCGGGATACGTCGTATATACCATCCGGCAGGGGCGGCTGGAGTTTGAGAACGAGGAAGAGTGTATTATCAGCCCGTTGTACTGTGCCCGGCAGAACCCGGAACCGCCCCTGGCCCTCATCCTGCTGCAAGTTGCGCTGGCCCTGGCGGCAATTATCATCGGGGCCAAGATTTTTGTCAACAGCACGCACAGCCTGGCCGTGGTCCTGGGTGTGCCGGCTTTGATTCTGGCCCTCATTATTGCGCCGCTGACCACCGAACTGCCGGAGACCTGCAACAGTTTCTGGTGGATAAGCTGCGGCAAGGATACCCTGGCTTTGAACAACATCACCGGGGCCATGATTCTGCAGAGTTCGCTTCTGCCCGCGCTGGGCATTGCTTTTACCGACTGGCAGTTTACCCCTGCCGCCCTGACCAGCTCCGTTCTGGCCCTGTTAGCGGCGGCCCTGGTTTTTCTCCAGGTGGTGGTAAAGAAAAGGATAAGTCCGGCGATGCTGCTGGTGAGCGGTGTCTTCTATTTTGCCTTCATAGTATTGGTAATGCTTCAGGTAATCTAAGCTATAGCAAGCACTATTTTGTTATTGCGAGCCATCCTCTTTTGTCATTGCGAGCGACCGTAGGGAGCGTGGCAATCTCATTCCGCCGCAGGGGATTGCCACGGGCTAAAGCCCTCGCAATGACAATGAGAAGACATTTTCATTCCTCTGATGGTGCCGCCGCAGGCGGCGTGTGAGTCTGGCTCCTGGATTCTGACTTCTGCATTCTTCGCATAAGGGATTGCTTCGCCGGCCTGCGGCCCTCTGGTAGAAAAGCGGGGGATGCCTTGCGCTTATTATTGACAGACTGAGATATGTTAAATTATACTGCTTAAAAAAGATAGCCGGGTGGGTTTGATGAAAAGGGTAATCGCCGATGTCGGGGAAAGACTGCGGGCCGGAGAGTATAAGCTGACGCCGCGCCGGGAGCACATTTTAAAAGTGCTTCTGGAGAATAAGGATAAGCACTTGAGCGCCGAAGACGTTTATAACCTGGTCAAGCAAAAAGCGCCGGATATCGGCCTGGCTACCGTCTACCGGACCCTGGAGCTTTTTTTGGACTTCGACATCATCCACAGCATTGATTTCGGCGACGGGTGCAAGCGCTACGAGTTCGGGAACAGTGAAGAGGGGGAGCAGCACCGCCATCATCACCTCATTTGTAACAGGTGCGGCCGGATTATCGAAGTAAACGAGGACTTGCTGGAGGATCTGGAGAAGAGGGTGAGCCGGGAGCACGACTTTACCGTGACCGATCACCAGTTGAAGATTTTCGGCCTCTGCCGCGACTGTGTGAAGTAAGAAATTGCCATGCTGTTTTTGTGCTTAGGCGAGGCTTCTTCCTTACAATAATAGCCTATCCTGATGTGCTCTGTGGCTATAAATTTTTCCGGGGGGTTTTTTAATGTTGTTTGCGCCGCATGGGCTGGCCACCGGTATCGGCAGCCTTCCCTATACCGATCCGGACGAGGCCCTGTCCCTGCTTAAAAAATATCTGCCCGTCATTCCGCACTGGCCGCAACTGCCCGGGCGCGGGAAGGATGAGCACTTCGTGCACCAGTTTCTCTATCCCCTGGTCCGGACGGGCCTGCTCGTGGAAGAGGGAGACCGGGTTTATTTTGACACCACCGCTCCGGCCTGGCCGGAAAGGCTGACCGAATTTTATACCCTTTACCTGGCTGTCGAGGCTGGGGAGCAAGAGGCGCTGGCCGGGTTTGCCCTGCCGGAGGGCGCGGCTGCCGGCTTTTATGCTTTTCTGGCTGATTTGCAGCAAGGAACAGGTGTGGCCCGCTATCTTAAAGGTCAACTGGCCGGCCCTCTGACCATTGCCTTTAACTTGAAAGACGAAGCCGGCCGGCCGGCGTACTACCGGGAACAACTGCGCGACCTGATCGTAAAAACCCTGGCCTTGAATGCGGCCTGGCAGGCAACCATGCTCGGCCGGTTCGGCCTGCCGGCGCTGGTTTTTATCGACGACCCGGCCATCAGCGTTTACGGGCAGTCCAGCTTTATTACCGTGACGAGAGAGATGATCAAGGAGGACTTGAGCTTTATCAGCCGGGCGATCCATGCTGCCGGCGGCCTGGCCGGGGTGCACTCCTGCGACGCCGTGGACTGGTCCATCCTGTTTGAATCAGAATTAGATGTGGTTAGTTTCGACGCTTACTATTACTTTAATTCGCTCATTCCTTTTGTTGCTCCTTTGAAAGATTATTTGCGCCGGGGCGGGGTGCTGGCCTGGGGCGTCGTGCCCACGACGGACGAAGCCTTGAAAGAGGATGAAAAAAGCCTGCTTTCCCGCCTGGAAAAGGAATGGGAGCAATTAATCAGCCGCGGTGTAGAGCGTTCCGCCCTGGCCGGGCAGTGCCTTATTACCCCGGCCTGCGGTACCGGCTTGTTGAAACCAGCTCTGGCGGAAAGGATTTACCAGCTCACTGCTGCCGTTTCCAGCGCCCTGCGGGATAGATGAAAGAATTTTTGCCACAGAGTGCACAGAGGAAAACACTAACCCAACTTTCGATTTGAAACCCTAAAACCCTTGTCGTTACTGCATTTCTCATTTTTATTTGGTCACTACAACCTCGATCCGGCCAGATGATGCCTCCTTTTGAGGGGTCTTTCACCCCGAGCAGACGGTAGATTTCCCGGTGTTCCTTTTCGGGCGTTCCGCAAACCCGGAGATGATGAATTTTATTGTCCGCATCGGTAAAGATCACCGTGTTCCGCTGGTGGGTTGCCAGTTGTTCCCTAATCGTTGACCAGCGGCGGTGATCGCCGTGGCTGCGCAAGGTGTACTCAATACTGATCAGGAGGTGATAAGCCAAAACCGAAATAAATAAATGCGCTTTTGTCCGTTCGGCGATTTGGTGGTAAACCGGGCCGCACCCCGAGGTCAGTTTTCAGAGCTCTAAATGCCTCTTCTACCAGGGTAAGCGTCATGTAAGCTTCCCAACCAAAATCTCTTTTGCCATCATAGTGGCAATACCCCGGTCCATGACAATGGTCGGCAGATGTTTTTTGAAAAGCTCTTCTCCTGGCTGGTAGAGTTCATTTAATATTTCTTCCAGGGTTTTCGGCTTTAGCGTACAAGGCGTCGGCAATCTCGTAAAAAGCATCTTTGCCGGCAGTTGTCAAATCAACCGGCAGTATTTCCGTTAAAGCCGTGCTCCGACGAAACCACTGCCAGGTCCGGTGGTCACTTGCCGGAGCTACGAGCCGGCCGATAATCACAGTCTTGGCCAGGGCAAGCTGCTTTTGCTCAAAACCACCAGACGATAAAATCTGGTCGAAACCCAGGCGTTCTTAAGACATCTCATCTTTGACAGTTGAAAACTATAAAAAAGCTTGAAAGCCCTGTGTTTGTAGGACATTCAAGCTTTTTTTGCATTTTAAAAAAGTGAGTAATTTTTTTATTTCTTAGCAGTGTTCAAAATTTT
>JAGUVT010000072.1 GCA_020062745.1 Deltaproteobacteria bacterium | reverse complement strand
TGGGTAAACCTCGTCCGCCGGGAGATTTTGTAGTCAATTACCTCCTCTTGTTTTCCGGCCACAAAAGTGCCTTTGCCGCGCACCGTGCAGATCATTCCCCGCCCGGCCAGTTCGCCCAGCGCCTGCCGCACCGTGTGACGGTTGACCTGAAATATAATGCCGAGTTCTTTTTCCGAAGGTATCCGGTCCCCCGGCTGGAACACCCCGTCCTCAATCTGCCTTTTCAACACCTCGGTCAACTGCCGGTAGTAAGAAACCCCGCTGCCCTTGTCTATCACCGCTTTACCCCCAAACCCCGAAGTTGTCCGGATGTCTATACAACCTGCCGCTAAAAAACGATAACCCGGCAGCAATCACCGGGATATTTTTCTTAAGCTGGGGCAATTATCACACAGCTTTGTTAAAAAGATATTAAGCTACTGTAAACCTTGCGTGAACATTTTATTAACTTGCCAGCAATTTAATAAAACAGCGCTTTCCTGCGCTGCTTAAAAATTCTTACCTGTTACCGGCCTAATTCTGCTGACCCTTCTTCAAGGTTTTAGTTCCAGCACATCCTCCACATAAGCCCTTAACACTTCCGCCACCCCCCACGCCTGAGCTATGCAGCCGTAGGGGATATGCGGAACATCGCCATTAAAAATTTCCGACACAAAACCGATACCGCGCTCGTTTAAATGCGCCCGCAAGGGCAGGATGAGCCTGGACGCCAATGCCTTGCTCTCAGGAGAATAATTTTCCACCCGGCGCAAAGCAGTAATAAAGGGACCGATCAGCCAGCTCCAGGCAGTTCCTTGATGATAAGCCAGGGAACGCTCCAGATGATCCGCTGTGAAATAAACGCCGCGGTAACCGGAATGGCCGGGGGCCAGGCTCCTCAGTCCGCAAGCAGCGTAAAGCTCCCGCCGGACGAGGTTCACTATCCTCCGGCCCTGCTTAGCATTAAGCATGCTATAGGGTAAACTGGCGGCGAACAACTGGTTCGGCCTGAGCGACAGGTCGCTCTCCCCGTCGCCGACCACATCGCAAAGATAACCGCCTTCTTTATACCAGAACTTCTTCAAAAAACTATCCTTGACTTTTTCCGTCAACCCGGCATAAGGGAAGCCATCCGAAAAGCGTGAAGATAATTCCCGCAGGATACACAGGGCGTTATACCACAGGGCATTTACCTCCACCGGCTTTCCGCGCCGGGGAGTAACCACAAAATCACCTATTTTGGCGTCCATCCAGGTCAGGTGGACGCCCGCCTCCCCGCCCCGAACCAGCCCGTCCTCATCCACCTTTATATTAAAATCAGTACCCTGCAGGTAAAAAGACACAATCCCTTTCAATACGGGATAGATTTCCCGGCGCACAAATTCATAATCCGCAGTATATTGAAGATACTTATATACTGCCTGAAAAAGCCACAGGGAAGCGTCTATAGTATTGTAATCCCGGTCATCCCCGGCCCCGGTAAAGGCATTGGGAAGCAAGCCCCGCCGGCAGTAAGCGGCAAACGTGAGCAAGATCTCTTTCGCGTCTTCATAACGGCCGGTAACCAGAGTCAGCCCCGGCAGAGAAATCATGGCGTCCCGGCCCCAGTCGTCAAACCAGTGATATCCGGCGATAACGCTTTTTGTCCCGGCAGATTTCCGCCGGACAATAAAAGCATCGCCGGCAGCCGCCAGACGGCGGGAAAAATCATCGTCCAACCCGGACCGGGCAATAATTCCCTGCTTTCGGGCGGTTTCTTGCGCCAGCAGCGCCTCTCCGTCCAGCGAATAATCATCTTCTAAAGTGGCGACAAAAGTTACCGTTTTCATTTCCCCCGGCGCCAGAGGAATGACAAAATGGCCGGGAATATAATGATCCTCCACGGCCTCCAGATTTCTTTCTTTCTCCCGCCGGTAAAGCATCTCCATAAACCAGTCTTCCTTCGGTTCATAATCTCCATCACTGCAGGCAAGGCGTAAAACCGAAAGGTCATTTGCGAGGGCCACGCCGCGCAGTGTGCTTTGCCGGCAGAAATTAATCCGCCCCCGCCTCAACACCCAGTGGAAATTGCGGCAGTTAATCAAGGGGATTAAACGCAAAAGAGCAGGACAGGCACCATTGTATATCCGGTACAGGATGACAGTGGTATTCTTCTCATGAAGCATAAACACTTGCCTGGAAAGCAGAATATCCGCCAGCGAATAATCAAAAACAGGAAACAACGTCAGGTCAACCTGTTGTAAAAAGGTAAAACCCGCTTCCGTTATCCCGTCAACGGTCTGGTTGGTTGCCAGGTTATAGACTTTTTCACCGATTTCCACCCGTTCATCCAGCTTGGCTAAAAATAGTGTCCTTTGTACAGGCGGGTTCAGCGCAGCCACCAGCAAACCATGATACTTCCGGGTATTGGCGCCGATAATAGTGGCCGAAGCGTACCCGCCCAGGCCATTCGTTACCAGCCACTCTTTTTCAATCCCGCAATCGTAATCCCGCCAGGCACTTTTGCCAAAAATCAATACTTTCCCCCCGTAACGATAGTTAAATTACCTATATTTTAAACAACTGTTTTAATTGTCTGAAAAAAGCCGGCCAGAGCAAGCAAGGCAACCTTTTCAGACACCCTTTGAGCCCCAGATTGGCCTCCAAAACAGGCGCATAAATGAGAGTCAAACGCTGTCCGGCCGGAATATTCGTTTCTGCCAGCCGGCGGAACACCGGATCGGACTCAATCAGGTCATTTCTGACATAAAGGAATATGTTCTGCCGATACCACCATTCCACGCGGCTGTCCTGCCAGATCAGTTTCCGCAGCGGATCCAGCATTGTAAAACCGTGCCGGGAAAACAAATCCTCCCAATACTCCGGCCACTGTTCGTTTATATGGTGCAGCCCTCCTTGAAGCGGCACAGCGGCAGAAAAAAGGATTACCGGCGCCAGCCGCGTTATTGATTCAACAAAACCTTTTGCGCTTTCAGGAGGCAGATGCTCAGCCAGTTCAAGCGACACGGCCAGGTCAAAACTTTCCGCAAGCCGGAACGGCCGGCTCAGGTCCAGGACGCGAAAACGTTCCTCCGGTATGAGAAGCATCGACCGGTCGACACTCTCACCGTCAAGACCCAAATAACGCTCAACTCCGTGCTCCCTAAAAACAGCCGGCCAGGCGCCCACACCGCAGCCCACATCAACCACGCTCTCTGGCCGGATTACCTCCCGCAACAGCAAAGGAACAACAACCTTCGCCGACCGGTAAGAACTCTCCGCCTGGTAGTTGTAAAACTCCCGATCATAAAGTTTCTTAGAATTCACGAAAAACGGCCGTTCCTTTCCATAAAACCAACAAGTGGCTGATTACATGGGTTTATATTCTCCACTTAAGTACCAGCTCCTCCATCCCCTTAAAGATTTCAGCATTTGTTGCCGTTTTCACAGCGCCGGAACATCCTTAACTTAAAAAATTTTCAAATAATTGCAGGAAACAGGACAACTGGTGTTAAAAATACACTCAATATAAACGTGGAAAGGCGGTTTTTAATAATGACCAAACCGGTTGTATCCGTCGTAAAATCTGATGGCGCATACAAATCATTAAAAGAAGCTCTGGAACTGTGCGGCGGCCTGGAGGGATTCAACAAGAAAGACAAAATCCTGATCAAACCCAACCTGGTCGGCTACGATTTCGACTACCCCCTTCCCTTCGGTATGATTACCACCTCCGCCGTTATTTCCGCCCTGGTGAGAATCCTGGCTGAGGAAGGCTTCAGCAATTTAACCATTGGAGAAGCGCCCCTGATGTTCCCGAAGACCGTCGGCCGGCAGATGTACAGGACGCTTGGCTACGAAAGGCTGAAGGAGAGGTACGGAGTTGAGCTTGTTGATTTCAACGAAGAAAAATTCATCCCCGTAAACTTCGGCCATTTCGAACTGGAACTGGCCCAAAGAGTCCTCGAAGCGGATAAGATTATAAATGTTCCGGTCCTGAAAACTCATAACCAGTGCAAGATATCCCTGGGCATAAAGAACCTCAAGGGGTGCCTGAACAGAAAATCAAAACAATTCTGCCACGGTAAAGAAATGGAATTCGACCTGGACCGGACGTTCAACAACATCATAGACAAACTGCCGGTGGCACTCACTATCATCGACGGCGTTTTTGTACTCCCCAGGGGTCCGGCAGCCAACGGCTACGCTTATCGGAAGAATCTGATCATCGCCTCCCGCGACACTTACGCCTGTGACCTGGTGGGGTCAGAAATCATGGATTACAAGATCGAGGATGTACCCCACCTCAGACACTACGCGGAGCGTCACGGACGGAGCAAGAATCTGGCAGACGTAGAGGTAAGGGGAGAAAGTGTGGAAAAGCACAGAAAATACGTAGAGTACGATTTCGAGTGGCTGCCCGACGACAGCGGTCCCAAAGGGTTTGCCAAGCGCGGCATATCGGGCCTGATGGTGCACAAATGGGACAGTTCCCTGTGCACCGGATGTTCAATACTATACAACCCCATGCTGGTCACCCTGATGGCTGCCTTCACCGGCCGGCCCTTCCCGGGAATAGAGGTTATTACCGGCAAGAGGATGCAGGCATCCCCCGGCTTTGAAACAACTGTGCTTTTCGGCAGGTGCCCCACCGAATCCAACAAAGACAACCCGCACATCAAACGGGCCGTCAAGATTAAGGGCTGCCCGCCGGACCTCAATGAACTGTCCACAGCCATGGCCGGGATCGGTGTCAACATCGACCTCAACCAGGTGGACAGCTTTAAAAAATATATGTATAACAAAACCGTTGCCCAGGAAGGCTTCGACATGGGGCTTTACGAGATAAACTAGCTCCCCGGCAGCAATACCACGACTTCAGCCCCGCCCTCCGGTCTGTTCCTGGCTGTCACCCAGCCGCCGTGGCCTTCGGCAATAGCCCTGACGATGGCCAGACCCAGGCCGGTGGAACCGCGGGGCCCTTTATAGAAACGCTCAAAAACGTGGGCGGCCTGCTCCGGCGGAAAGCCTTCGCCGTCGTCCCGGCAAAAAATTTTAACCATGTCCGCCGCTTGCTCTCTCTCTACGCTAAACTCCACGCGACTGCGGGCGTAACGGAGGGCATTGCTGAGAAGATTCATAAAAAGCCGCAGCAGCTTTTCCCGGTCCGCCTGCAGCCAGATACCGACCGGGGCGTCCAGGTCAATCCGGGTGCCCCGCTCGATGGCTAAAGGACGCAGGTTTTCCCGCGCTTCTTCAAGAACCGCCGCCAGTTCCACCCGTCCGAAAGAATAAAATTCGCCGGCTGCCTCCATGCGACTCAAGTAGATGATCCCGTCCACAATGTCTTTTAAACGCCGGCTTTCCTTGATGATCACCGCCAGACCCTGGTCCGCCTCTTCCCCCGTGAAAACACCGTCTTTGATGCCCTCAGCGTAGCCCTGGATGTTCATCAGCGGAGTTTTCAGCTCGTGCGAGGCGTTCTGCAAAAAAACCCTCTGGGCTGCATCGTGGTCGGCCAGACGCTGCGCCATCAGGTTGAAATCACGGTTTAACTCCTCGATTTCGTCGTCGGTGCGCACTTCCAGCGGCCGGCCGAATTCCCGCCGCGCCACCTGCCGCGCCCGCTCCTGCAAAAGACGCAGGGGTCTGGCAATATACCGGGCTAAAAGGAAAGACGCCAGCAAGGACAGCAAAACAGCCCAGACCAGGCTGCGAGCCAGAACCCGGAAGAGATCCTGCCTGATCTCCCGCAGGGTTTCCATCCGCACCAGCACGATCACCTTTCCGCCCGAACCGGCAATGGGCGCCGCCGCGGCCATAAACTCCCGGCCCCGCCAGTTTACTGTTTCCCCCCGCCGCAGGGATTCTTCATTAAAGGCATCTGGCAGGACTTCATCCAGCCGGCTGCCCGGTGGAAAGCGGTCCTCAAGGTCGGTGGCCACCACCACGCCCTGCCGGTTCAACACTATATAACTGCCGCTGATCAGACGGCCGGCCAGGCGCAGGGCTGCTTTTTTCAGTAATAGTCTTGCCAGGCGCTCCTCTTCCAGGGGTTGGGCC
>JAGUVT010000067.1 GCA_020062745.1 Deltaproteobacteria bacterium | reverse complement strand
CAACCTGTGCTTTGAAGTTCGCTGTATAATGTTTTTTCATGGTCTAATTGTATCTTAAGTTTGTCCTTTTTGCTGTCCGAATTTCTGGGTCCATTATAGATATCCACGTAATGCATAATCGCGCAAAACACCAGTCGCCCATTGACGGAATGCTGTTGCACGTTTTGAATTTACACGATAGCCAACAGCTATAATAGCATCGAGGTTATAATGCTTCACACGATAATTTTTGCCGTCTGAGGCAGTTACCGAGAATTCCTCGGTAACTGAATCCTGTGATAATTCTTCTTCTTTGAAAATATTTTTAAGGTGAAGTCCGATATTATCAGATGACGTGTTAAATAGAGAATCCATCTTTTTTTGGCTCAACCATATAGTTCCGTCCTGAACGCGCACCTCAACCCCATCACCGCCAGTTTGATATGAAAAAATCAGAAATTCGGTGGTGCTGTTACGAATCTGCAAGCTTTTTTTCGGTTTCTTTTCACTCACGATGCTCAACGCCTTTCGGTTCGTCAGGAATTATTTCCATGATGTCGCCTTATTTTACCTGATTATATCACACATGCCGCTTAAGAACATCTGTTTTCGCATAAATGAAATAAATTTCGCTTTTTTGTGTATTTCTGAATAGCTATCTGTGCATTCGCCGAAGAAGCCGAGAAAATAGCCGAACAACAGCAAAGGCAGACAGCTAAATCTGCTGTCTGCCTCGCCTAACAACCCACGGCTCACATTATGTCCCTATGAACATGGGCCTTTAATCTCCGGGGCTTTTTAACGCGTATGTTTAGAACAGGCCCAGCACCTTGCCGGTGGTGGTGTCCACGTCGATTCTCCGGAAGGCCGGGTCGGAACTGGTGCCGGGCATCAGGCTGATGGCGCCGGTCATCGGGCAGAGGAACTTGGCCCCGGCAAAGATTAAAACGTCGCGCACCGGCAGGGTCCAGCCTTTCGGCACGCCTTTGAGGGCTGGGTCGTGGGAAAGGCTCAAGTGGGTTTTCACCATCATGGTGGCGAAATCCTTGTATGCGGGGTTTTCTTCAAACGCTTTGGCCTTGGCTTCGGCCTCCGGTGTCCAGACTACGCCGTCGGCGCCGTACACTTCCCTGGCAATTACTTCAACCCTCTGCCGCAGCGGCATGTCCAGCGGGTAAAGGAACTGGAAGCTTACCTTATCGTTGCAGGCGTCGATGACCGCGTCGGCCAGTTCCAGGGCACCGTCTCCGCCTTTCAGCCAGTGTTCGGACAAGGCGCAGCGGGCGCCGGCCGATTCGGCGGCCCGGCGCACGGTCAGAATTTCGTCCTTGGTGTCGGTATGGAAGGCGTTGATGCAGACCACCGGATTGATGCCGGCTTTTCTGACGGTGTTGATATGATGGACCAGGTTTTCACATCCCTTTTCCACCAGCCCCACGTTCTCCTTGGTGTATTCTTCGGGCAGGGGCCGTCCGGCCACTACCTTGGGCCCGCCGCCGTGCATTTTTAAAGCCCTGATGGTGGCCGTGATTACCGAGACGTTGGGAACCAGCCCGCTGAAGCGGCACTTCACGTTCCAGAATTTCTCGAAGCCGATATCGGCGGCGAATCCGCTCTCCGTCACGTTGTAGTCGAACATCTTCAGGGCGATGCGGTCGGCGATGATGGAAGACTGGCCGATGGCGATGTTGGCGAAGGGGCCGGCGTGCACCAGGACGGGCTGGTACTCCACCGTGCTCATCAGGGTGGGGTTGATGGCGTTGCGCATGAAGGCGGTCATGGCGCCGGCCACTTCCAGGTCGGTGGTAGTTACCGGGTTGCCCTTCTTGTCGTAGGCCACGATGATTCTGCCGATCCGCTCCCGCAGGTCTTTCAGGTCGGAAGCCACGGCGAGGATGGCCATGATTTCGGAACTGACCGCAATACCGAACCTGGACTGCATCATATAGCCGTCCATCTTGCCGCCGATGCCCATGATTATATTGCGCAGACCCTGGGCGCAGAAGTCGATGATCCAGCCCATTTCCACCCTGGTCGGGTCGATGTCCAGACGGCGCAGGTTGCGCTTGGCCAGTTCGGCGTCGTCGTAGTTCCGCTCGTGCTGCATCCGGGCGTTTAAAGCCACCATGGCCAGGTTGTGGGAGTTCATAATGTCGTTGATGTCGCCGGTAAGACCCAGGGAGAACTCGGTCATGGGGATGGCCAGGGCGTTGCCGCCGCCGGCGGCGGTGCCTTTGACGTTCATGGTGGGGCCGCCCGAAGGCTGGCGGATGGCGGCGCCTGCGTTTTTGCCCCGCTTGCCCAGCCCTTCCACCAGGCCCATGGTGGTGGTGGTCTTTCCTTCACCCAGCGGGGTGGGCGTAATGGCGGTGACATTTATGTACTTACCGTTCGGCCTGTCTTTGAGACGTTCGATGATCTTCATGAAATCGAGCTTGCAGATCCGGCCGTAAGTGATGACCTCATCCTTCTGCAGGTCCAGCTTCTCCCGCCATTCGTCGGGGGTAGGCATGTTCTGCTCCGCCGCCTCCGCTATTTCGAAATCCTTCATTTTAGTTGCGTCATAAGCCACTGAAAAACCCTCTCCTCTCGCTTTTAATCTTTTTCGTTTTATATTCTCCCCAAATATAGGTCTTTCCTGCCGTGGTGTAAAAAAATTAATATGATACCGGTTATATGACATACTTCAAACAATTTTTTTAATATGATTTTAAAATAATATTGAGTTATTATCACATATACGGTATAATATATCTCGAAAAATAAACTTACCATAAGAGAGTCCTTGTGGATGGGAGCAAGTTGCCGTAACGATGCTTTTGGTTGGAGTATCTGCTTGAAGGGGAGAGGGACGTTTATTTTTATGCGTTGGTAAAAAAATACTGCGGGTGGGATTGGACCATTGGAGAACAACCGCTTCCCCCCGGTATGTTTGTAATTTGCGGTTAATCCGGTAGGGCCTCGTAACGAGGCCTGTTTTTTTGGCAAAAATTGATTTTTTGCAGTATGCCCTTTATAATTTTGTAATGTAGACTTCTCGAAGCACTTTTCCGGCAGAAAAGGTGTTCCGCGGAAAAAGGGTGGTAAAATTTGTCTATTCGAGCCTACAGCGTTTCATTGGAAAACAAGGCAGAAGCCTTGCAGATCTTGACCGCGATCGGGGCGGACCCGGCGGGCTGCCGCCTGATGGCGCCGAAAGCAGTGCACCGGCTGATCATGCTGGAAGGAGTAACTCCCGGTCAGGCCAACATCATCAAGCAGGAAATGCTTGCCAGGGGCGGCGAGGCGGCCGTAGCCAGGGGCGTGGCGAATCATTCCATCAAAGAGACGGCCGTGCTCCTCATGGGTACCTTGAAGCATTACGAGGCTTTCCTGCAAAAGCTGAAAATGCAGCAGTTCGGCCTGCCGGAACTGGTCGGTAGGATTAGAGATGTTTTATATAACCTGGAGGGGTGGCGCCCCTACGAACTGGACTGCCGGGGCAGGAAACTGCGCCTGGGGGAGCGCACCCTGGTTATGGGCATCCTTAACGTTACACCGGATTCTTTTTCCGACGGGGGACGTTTTTTTGATCCGCTCCCGGCCCTGGAGCGGGCTCGTCAGATGGTGGAAGACGGGGCGGATCTAATTGATCTGGGCGGAGAATCTACCCGTCCGGGGTATACGCCGGTATCTCCGGAAGAAGAACTGAACCGGATTATGCCGGTCCTGGAACGTTTGCTGGCAGAGATTCCGGTACCTGTTTCCGTAGACACCTGTAAATCTGAAGTGGCGCGCCGCGCCCTGTCGGCTGGAGCGCATATAATCAACGACCAGTGGGCGCTGCGGGCCGACCCTGAAATGGCGGAGGTGGCGGCTGGCTACGGCGCTCCTGTGATCCTGATGCATAATCAAAACAACGCAGTGTACCGGGATTTGATCGGCGATATGGTGGAATATTTCCGGGAAGGCATGGAAAAAGCGCTGGCGGCCGGTATACCGGCTGAAAAAATTATTGTCGATCCCGGCATCGGTTTCGGTAAAACCGTCGGCCAGAACCTGGAGGCCCTGCGCCGGTTGCGGGAACTGCGTTGTTTGGGGCGGCCGATCCTGCTGGGTACTTCCCGTAAGTCGCTGATCGGGAAAACCCTGGACCTGCCGGTTGACCAGCGTCTGGAAGGTACCGCTGCCACGGTAGCCGTGGGTGTTGCGTACGGGGCGGACATCGTGCGGGTTCACGACGTGAAGGAAATGGCGCGGGTGGCCCGCATGGCCGATGCTGTGGTTCGCCGGCAAAGGTTTTGTTGAGGTGGTGGCTATGAGTAAAGACAAAATTATTTTAGAGGGCATGGAATTTTACGGTTATCACGGCGTTCTGCCGGAGGAACGTACCCTGGGCCAGCGCTTTATCGTCGACCTGGAACTGGCCTTTGACCTGCGTCGGCCCGGCGCGGCCGATGACCCTGTCCTCACTGTGGACTACGCCGCTGTCCTGGCGGCGGTGAAGGAGATTGTGGAAGGGCGGCCCCGCCGCCTGATCGAATCTCTAGCGGAAGTAATCGCCGGGGCGGTGCTGGACCGGTTTCCGGTGGAAGAGGTACTGGTGCGGGTAAAGAAGCCCCAGGCGCCGGTGCCCGGCCGGTTTGCTTGGATGGCGGTGGAGATCCGGCGGCGTAAGAACGGATAGGTAATTTCAGGGATGGGGAGAAAAAATTAGAACGAAAGTTTTTATCGGCATCGGCAGTAATTTTGGTGATAAAGAAGCGAACATAGCAAAGGCGCTGGAACTGCTGGGGGAAACGCCGGGGGTGACAGTGCGTAAGATGGCCCCGCTTTACCGCACGGAACCGGTGGGCTACACGGAACAGGACTGGTTTCTCAACACTGTGGCGGAAGTATCCACTGTTTTGTCTCCGCGGGAACTGCTTGATGTCCTGCTGGGCATTGAAAAAAGCCTCGGCCGGGTGCGCACCGTACGCTGGGGTCCGCGCCCGGTGGACCTGGACATAGTCCTATACGGTGATGAAAGGGTTGACAAACCGGATCTGGTTATTCCCCACCCCTGTATGTGTGAGCGGGCCTTTGTAATAGTGCCGCTGGCCGACCTTGCTCCGGAGCTGGTTTTACCAGGCGGGAGGAAAGCGGCCGACCTGGCGGCGTTTCTCAGAAAAAAGCAGCCAATAGAAAGATACTGACCTACCCGGCGTCGACGGGTACCCGGCGCAGTTCAAAAATTACCGGCCGGTCGGGATCCGGGCAGGCCCAGGTGGTTACATCGCTGTTTTCCAGCCAGGGGAAATTTCCTCCATATAACAACACGGCAACGGCGGAACGTAAAGAGTCGTAAGCATACTGGCAAAGACCGCCGGGAGTAAGCGGACCAAACTCGAAGCGGTCCCCTGTTTTGTGTCCGTATGAACACTTTCCTTCGCCGCGAATTTCCACAATGGTGGCAATTACTTTGTACTTGTACATGATTTACCCGCTCCGTCCCGTTTTTTCTTATTATTCAAAGCAGAGGGATAAAATTCCTGCTTTTTCCCCAGGTTAATTGTTCGTTTTTCTGGTTTTTTCAGGGAGAAACAAGAGAGAACCCGGCTGCCGGGTTCTCTCTCTTTGATTGTGTGGGCGAGTAAGCCTTTGTAGCTAAATGTTTGCTTTAATTTTTTCAGGAGCCGGCGCCGTTATTGCCGGCCGGTCCCCAGTTGCCCATCATGCCGCCGGGGCCGAAGCCGTTACCGTTGCCTTTACCGCCGCCGGAACCCCAGCCCCCCATCATGCCGCGTTGGCCGGGGCCGCCCATCATGCCGCCGCCCGGGCAGAAGTACCCGTTTTCCTGGTGGAATTTCTGCATATAGTTGAAGTGTTCTTGCCAGGTCCGGCCTTGTTCAGGTGTCAGTTGTCCGTCCTTGACGGCCTGTTCCACCCGGCTTTTCTTCCACTCGAACATCTGGTTGAAGAACGTGGGATCTCCTGCCGGCTTTAAAGCGGCGAATGCGCTCGGTACGAGCACCGCTGCCAGGGCCAGGGCCGCTGCGATGATAATAACCTTTCTTTTCATTGAAATACCGACCTCCTTTTTTATTTGTCTACTTTAGGATAAAGCATAGATGTTACAAATATGTGTCGGAAGCTTAACGGTTTGGTTAATTCGTTTCGGGACCGTAGCCTTGAAGCGTTGGGTGTTTTTTAGTATTTCATTTGGGCAAGAAGACGGGCGGCGAGATCCAGCGCCTCTTCCCTGGTGGTTATCTCACCCCGCACCTGCGCTTCGGCAATTTTTTCGAGCAGGCTGCCGACTTGCCTGGAAGGAGGGAGGCCGAAAGCTTCCATCAGGTCGGTGCCGTTGACTAGGGCCGGCATTCTTACGTATTGCTCCGGCTGGAAGTAATATTTATAAAACAGGTCGCCGATAAAGGAACGGTACCGGACCAGGTCCTGGGCTCTTCCTCCGGCGCTGTGGGTGGCGGTTACGTCGGCCAGGGAAAGCAACAGTACGTCAACCACTTCCTTATCCAGTTTATTGAAAAAGCGGTGGACGGCCGTGGCGCCGACCGGCTGGTTGATAAACAGGAACAGGGGGTACATGTGATTTTCCACCAGGTTTTTCAGGTACAGTTCTTCGGTTTTGCTCAGTTTCAGCCGCCCCGTAATTTTATTTACGTATTTTAATCCAGCCGAATAATGGCCGGGGAAAGCAATCCGTCCGTCTTCCTTAACGGTTTGGGCGTCGACCTTGCCGGCGTCGTGGAAGAGAGAGGCCAGTTTGAGCAATTGAAAACGCCTGCGGCCGGCCAGCAGTTGACCTTCCAGGTGGCCGTGCAGGTGCTGACGCAGCTCTTCTCCGTGATCAGTGGTCAGGATGCCGTCAGTTCCCATTTCCCGGTACATTTCTTCTATAACCTGGTAAGTCTTCAGGCTGTGTACCCATACATTGTCGGTATGGTAATTGTTTTGGCCCGTGGCTCTCATTTTTTCTATAAAAGGGAAGATTTCTGCCATTACCCCGATGGCATCCATTAAAGCCAACCAGGGATAAGATTCCGTAAGTGATAAGATACCCAGCATTTCTTCCCAGAGACGTTCTCCGGCTATTTCATCCAGCAGCCACCGGTCTTTTTCCATTAAGGTTATCGTTTCTGGTTTGATGGCAAATTGCAGCTGTCCGGCCAGGCGGATGGCACGCAGAATGCGCAGCGGATCGGCTTCGAAGACGTAATTACCGGTAGCCCGGACGACCTTGCTTTCCAGGTCGGTCAGCCCGTCGAAGGGATCGATAATAGCGCCGTGCCAGCGTTTGCGGGCTGGCAAACCGGACATATCGCCGCCTTTCGCTGATAGTTTGAGGTATAGAGGCAATTCTACAGCCAGGGAATTGATGGTAAAATCTCTTGCCGCCAGGTCTTCTTCAATATTTCCGCCTTTTAAAGCGGCAATGTCAATCTGCCATTTTTCATTTTGCCGGCTGAACACTACCCGGGCTACTTTATTGATCAAGTCAAGGGGTACAAAGGTACCGTTTAACAAACCGGTGATTTTTTGCGCAAAATCCAGGGCGTTCCCGCTTACTGCCAGGTCAATATCCCGTCCCGGTTTGTCCATGTATAAATCACGCAGGAATCCTCCTACCAGGAAAACTGTGTGGTTGTTGGCGCCGGCTAAATCAGCCGCTTCGGCCAGGATGTCGTCAGTCGCCATGAACTGTTAGATACCTCCTTTTTAAACGTAAAAGACCACGGCCGGATTTTTAAGGCACCCAATATTTTTCAGGGGGTTGCCTCGCACCCCGATTAACCAGGCTTTTTTGCCGGGTTCAACAGTGCCCAGTTTTTCGGCAAGCCCCAGAATTTTAGCCCCGTTTAGGGTGGCGGTGCTGATTATGACGGCGTTGGGAAGTCCTGCTTCGGCGAGCAGTTTTAGCTCCTCCACATAGGAATTGCCGTGTTCCACTCCGGTTGCTCCAGCATCGGTGCCGGCGCCGATTGTTACCCCCATCCGGGCGCCCCTGGCAATCATCAGCAGGTGCTGCCGGTAAATCCGGATGATTAGATCCAGTTCGTTTACGGTATAATTTTTATGCAGCGGAAACCGTGTTTGAACTGCTACGGGAATAACGGTAGGTACCCAGGCGATGTCTTTTTCGGCCATTGCCGCAAGGGATCTTTTGCTGATAAAGTAGCCGTGTTCTACGGAGTCCACGCCGGCTTGCACGGCCAGGGTCACGGCTTCGTCGGAACTGGCGTGGGCCATGACCTTCAGTCCGAGACGGCGGGACTCCTTTACCAGGGCCTCCAGTTCAGACCGGTTGAACTGGATGTTTCCAACCAGCCCGTATTCCCGGAAGCTGACGATGCCGGAAACCAGTACCTTGATCTGGTCCGCCCCTTCTCCGGCAAGCTCTCGCACGGTTGACGGCACTTCCTCCGGAGATAATCCGCGCCCGAGGAACGCCCCGTAACTGTTTTTTTTCCGCAGCGCCCGGCCGGTGGCAATAATCTCGGGCGGGTTGGCCGGCGTCCGGTTGAGCCGGCGAACCGACTTTATTCCGGCCAGGCGGCGATCCCCGCCGTCCCGTGCAGCCATTATTCCGGCGGCCAGCATGCCATCCAACCGGGCGGTTACCGTCTCTAGCAGGTTGTCGTCCCGGTGCCCCGCGGTCCCGGAACAGCCCGACCCATTCAAAGCGAGGTGAATGTGACAGTCAATCAGGCCCGGAAGGATAGTCAAATGCGAACAGTCAATTAATATTTGCCTTGCCGGATCGGGATCAAGACCGGGCGGTATGGCGCTGATTTTTCCGTTTTTAACTCTTATAGCCGCGTTTCTTTGCGGGGGCCGGCCGGTTCCGTCAATCAGCAAGCCAGCCAGAATAGTATATTCTGTTTTTTGTGCTAACTTTACGATCATATTTTTCTCTGTGAAACACTTTATCATGTTTAAGGCATTTAATCAATTTCTCAAAATATTTTGCCAAAAGCATTGTCTGAATGTAAGATATATGTTAAAATAAAGTCCGCTAAGGGTAGCATTCTTATAGAAGCTACACCGGGGCGGTTGGAACTTGGTAAAAATTATTGAAGAATAATATGTTTACCGCTTGGAGCCGGAAGGACCGAGACGGGGGTGAGGATAAAAGCGCCTGCCGGGTAAGTCCGGGGGCGTTTGATTTTTTTGTTTTGGAACGAACTGTGGATGTTAATAATTTTGTTTCCCCGCGTGAAGACTATCTTTAGTTTTGGGGGGTTGGTCCTTGCAAAAGCCTTCGATTGCTGTTATAGGTACCGGAAAAGTAGGTTCGGCCCTGGCCCTGCTGCTGAACCGCAAAGGTTACCCGGTGGCCGGTGTAGACAGCAAAAGCCTGAGTTCCGCCTTACGGGTGGCAAAAGAGTTGGGTGTTCCAGCCACTGACCGTCCGGAAGAGGTTACCGTCCGGGCGGAGGTGGTGTTCATTACCACTCCGGACCGGGTTATTGCTGCGGTTGCCGGTGAGATTAACAGGCGGGGCGGGTTTAAGCCGGGTCAGACAGTTTTTCATACCAGCGGGGCCCATCCGGCGGACGAGATTGGCGCTGCCCGCCGGTCCGGAGCACTGGCCGGGTCATTGCACCCGTTGCAGTCTTTTGCCGATGTTCAGGGAGCGATAAACAACCTGCCGGGCTCGTATTTTGCCCTGGAAGGTGATGAGGGCGCGGTTTCCCTGGCCCGCCAGATCGTTGCCGACCTGGAAGGCAAGTGCTTTACCATCAAAGCTGACGACAAGCCGCTTTACCATGCGGCTGCCTGTGTTGCTTCCAATTACCTGGTTTCCCTGATGCATTTTGCTGCCGGGTTGTATACCAGGTTTGGTTTATCCAGGGAGGATGCCTTTACTGCTTTGTTTCCGTTAATCCAGGGAACATTGAACAACATCGGCCGGATCGGTCCCGTCCGGGCCTTGACCGGGCCGGTCGAGCGCGGTGACGGCCCCACCCTGGCGGGGCACCTGCAAGCCCTGCAGGCAGTGGGGGAGGAAGAACTCGCTCTTTACCGCCGGCTGGGCGCCTATACGGTGCGGGTTGCTCTGGAAAAAGGCAGCATAAGCCGGGAACAGGCGGAGGAACTGTCTCTTTTATTAGAAAAAAGGAGGTCGGGTTATGGTCAGCGAACGGGTGACTACGGCAACCTTAAGGCAGATGAAGGCCGACGGCCGGCCCATCACCATGCTTACGGCATATGATTACCCGACGGCGAAGATCATCGATGCGGCAGAAATAGATATTATCCTGGTTGGCGATTCCGTGGGCAATGTGATCCTGGGGTACGATTCCACCCTGCCGGTTACCATGGATGAAATGGTGCACCACGTAAAGGCAGTATGCCGGGGAGTTGCCAGGGCCATGGTGGTTGCCGATATGCCTTTTCTTTCTTACCAGGTTTCGAGGGAAGAGGGCGTGCGCAACGCCGGACGTTTTTTAAAGGAAACCGGGGCGCAGTCGGTTAAGCTGGAAGGCGGGCGGGAAGTGGTTGAAGTGATTAAGGCTTGCGTATCCGCCGGTATTCCGGTAATGGGTCACCTCGGTTTGACCCCGCAGTCCGTTCACCAACTGGGCGGCTATAAGGTGCAGGGCAAGGAAGCGGAATCGGCTGCAAAACTCCTGGAAGATGCCAGAGCGATCGAAGAAGCCGGGGTTTTTGCAGTGGTGCTGGAGTGCGTTCCGGTCCCGCTGGCCAGGATGATAACCGGGATGTTAAAGGTTCCCACCATTGGTATCGGCGCCGGCCCTTACTGTGACGGGCAGGTACTGGTAACGCACGACTTGCTCGGACTCTACCCGCGCTTCGTGCCTAAGTTTGTCAAGCAGTATGCCGTTCTGCACCAGGAGATTGAGGCTGCTCTCGGGCGGTACAAAGAGGAGGTTCAGGCCGGCGTTTTTCCGGGTCCCGAGCATGGTTTCGGCCTGTCCGAAGAGGTAATTGAAGAAGCAGCACAGAAACTGAAAAGTTTATCAGAGGAATCCGGAATTCAGAATCAATAATTATTCTGAATTCTTT
>JAGUVT010000094.1 GCA_020062745.1 Deltaproteobacteria bacterium | reverse complement strand
TTATGAACGGCCGGTAACTACTGAGCAGCGTTTCCCTTGCCGCGCCGTCACCTTGCTGGGCACGATCTACTAAAGAATTTATATCCCGGCCTTTTTCCCCAAAAAACACCACAATAACACCCTCTATTAAATCAAAAGACCTGCACGCCGGCAAAACCGGTTTGCAGGTCCCATTATATTTACCAGAGGTATCTTGTTTACAGCAACCTGGTATTAACCCGGCAACCCGGCTGTCGTAGCAGAAAAGACAACTTCTCCTGCTTTAGACCCGCGGCTTTGCGTCCCTGCCCTTTCGAACAGGTTTGCCTTTTTCGGTTTTAGAAAAGTCTACCACATCCGCGACTGGTTGACAAGCGGAAATTATTATCGCCGCCAGCCTGCCGGTGTTGGCCTGCACCGAATACTTTTCCTCCACCGTCCGCCGGGCGCATTCCGCCATCTTCGCCCGCAGTCCGGGAGAGCGGATCAGGGCATCTATCCCGGCCGCCCACTCCTCCGTTGAACGGGCCAGGAAACCGTTTTCCCCGTCCGTCACAATGCACTCATTCACGCCGACCGGCGAGGCCACCACGGGCACGCCGGCCGCCATGTACTGAAGCAGCTTCAAGCCGCATTTCCCCTTTGACCAGGTATCGTCAGTCAGAGGCATCACACCTATGGTAAAAGACTGGAGCAGGCTCACCTCCCCGGCCAGGGACCAGGGCCGGTGCTCGACTACCACGCCGGGACAGCGATACCGGCCGCCGCCCACCACCCGCACCAGCAGCCGGTGCCTGGAAGCCAGACGCCGCAGCGCCGGCGTAAGAAGCTCAAGGTAAGCTTCAGTGCCGGGAGTGCCGATCCACCCGACGACTACAGGGTCGTCCCGCCCCTCCGATTCCGGGGGACCGTACTTCTCCAGGTCAAGACAGGTCGGTACGACAAAAACATTCTTGTTGTAGCGGCGGGCGTAAGCAGCCAGGAATTCGTTGCCGGCAATCACCGCATCGCAACAGGCAATAACCCTCCCGACCCTGCCCGGGTCGGTAAGCTTCTCCGCCGGCGTTTTTTTCCTGATAATAGAAGTAGTAAAAATGGCGTCGTCAAAATCAAAAAACACTTTCTTCCCCAGCAACCTGGCAACTCTACAGATTAACAGCTCGGGAAAAGGGTAAATATGCGGCAAAACCAGGCGCTGGATAAAAACCGCATCATAAAAAATCAGCCGGAAGACAGCCAGCAGGCGGAAAAGAGCAGCGCATCCGAAATAAACCAGCTTATGCCAGAAACCTCTCCGGGGAGGAAATGAATCGTAAACGACACCGGGTACGGCACAATGACAGCCGGTTTTAATCCCGGCCCGCTTGAGAAAAGGCAACAACTGATAAACCCTGTAACGGCTGGAAGGACCTTTTACCGGAGCCGCAGGCAAAAAAAGCACTTTCAAAACTGCTCCACCCCTGTCCTGAAAATTACTCCTTTACCGTGTGACAGAGTGTGACAGAGAACCGTCCCTTGTCCCTCGGGCAATACCGTGACTGATAAAAATAAAGGCCAGTACCAGCACCTGAAACCGTACCCGGTAAATACCGCCCATATTGGAAGCGCCCAGGGAATAAATCACAGCAAACACAATTATGATTACAAGTAAAAAGAAGCTCTCCCCCTTCCGCTTCTTCCATAAAGAGCGGATTCCGGAAAATAAAAACGGGTAGAGAAAATAGAGCAGGAGCATTTCCGGAACGCTCACTATTTTCAACATACTGCCGGGTTCCCAGGGTAAAGGACCGCATAAAAAATAAAACAGCCCTTTCGGCAGGTACTGCATGGTACTCCCCAGCGAACCAAAATCAGCTTCTTCAGTAATGGCGGAAGCGCCGCGCGCGCCCCTTCTATGCTGCTCTTCGACGGTCTCTAGATTCTGGCTGAACAGATAATCCTTACCTAAAAAACCATAACCCAACTGAGACAGCACAACGCCGGTAATACACACAATCATTAATGTATAAACCAGCCGCTGCCACCAGGCATACCTGGCGGCTGTAAAAAAGAATGTCAAAGAAAAAATCACACTTAAAAAAATGCCGATGTAAAAGCGCAGAGTTACCAGAGCGGCCAGGCCGAGGATAATCAGGCCCAGCCTGCCGAAATGAAATTTATTCATTAACTCAACTGTCAGCCTGACAACATAAGTAAGCAGAAAAATGATACAGCTTTCTTTCAGGTTAAGGGCGGACCATACTATAAACGAGGGAAAGTACACAACAAAAGCAAAGGAAATCATGGCCGTTTTCCGGCCGCCGAGCTTTAAAGAAATAAAGTAAAGATTCAAGCCCGCCCCGATAGCCAGAAAACAGTTTAAAAGGCGAAGCACATCCGGGTGAAAGCCGACCAGGTAGTAAACCAGCGCATTTAAATAATAATAACCGTAGTTCGCCTTGCCCACCGGCTGGTGCATACCCTCATGCCAGCCGGCGGCAATTGTGTTGCCCAGTGACTGGTAATGCAGGGCATCGGATTTCATAAAAGGGTTCTCAAAAAGAAAGGTAAAAACAATAAAAAGCAGCCTGATTGAAAAAGCTCCCAGCGCCAGCTTCCAGAACAGCGAGCGGTCTTCCGGACGCACCTTATGCATACCGGAAATTAATAGAACAGCAAAGCCGAGGATTAAAACCAGGGAAACCGGAAGCAATTTACCGGCGGCAAGAAATCCGGCCAGAATACCGGCCGGCAAAAAAATCAGCGCAGGAACGGAAAGCCTCCCGCCCCTGCCGGTTGCAGCACCAGCCTCCACAGTTTTCAACTCACCTCTTTACCGCCTGCCGGAAGTTTCCGCCGGCGCCCATAGCGAACTGCCAGCGTTTCGCAAAGCCTCTGTCACAGCATGATATGGCAGTGGAAATTAAAAGGTTACCGTTCTGTAAATCCGTACTGTTTCCGCTGCCTGCCTCTCCAGCGTAAAGGCGGCCTGCACCCGTTCCCGCGCCTTCTCTCCCAGCAGCCGCCTGCGTTCCGGCGCGCGCAAAAGTTCCACGACAGCCTCCGCCAACCGGGCCGCATCCCCGGCTTCAACCAGGACGCCGTGCACGCCGTGTTCAACAATCTCCGGAACGCCCCCCACCCGCGTCGCCACCACGCACCGCCCGGCCGCCATCGCTTCCAACAGGGCATTCGGCAGTCCTTCACTATAAGAAGGAAGCACAAACAGGTCAAGACGGCGGAGAAAAGCCCTTGTATCCTCAATCAAGCCTAAAAATTTTATTTTTCCCTTCAGACCGAACAAAGCCGCCCGCTCTTCCAGTTGGGACCGGAGCTTCCCTTCGCCGGCAACCAGATAAACAAAAGGGTCTTTAAAATCCTCAACCACCTTTCGCAGTGCCGCCAGCATGGTATCATAACCTTTCTCCGGCCTGAGGCTGCCCAGCGAACCGAGGACAACGCACCCCTCTCTTTCCACCCCGAAAACATTGCAGGCACTTTCGCCGTCAGGCGGAACACCGTTTTGCACCACTGCCACCCGCTCGCCGTGCTGTTCCCCGATTAACTCCAAAAGCCTCCTTTTCCCTTCGTGCGAGTTGGCTACATAAAGATCTACCGATGCAGCCGTCCACCTTTCCAGCCGGGAGCGCCAACGCCCGAAATGACCCGCCCCCACAATCCCCACCACCACTTTAGTGCCGGTCAGACGGGCTGCAAACCGGACCGCCATACTGGCATAAAAACCGTAAACATGGACCAGGTCCGGCCTCAACCTTCTCAGCAGTCTAAAAAGACAAACCACCGCCGCCGGCAGAAACCTGCCGACCAGATAGCAGGGCACGCCATGCGCACGGCACCAGCCGGATACGTAGCCGTCCGCATCCAAGACAGCCACTTCTACTCCTAAACCTTCCTTCTGCAGATAAGGAATCAGCCTGACCGTATTTATTTCCCTCCCGCCCCGGCCGGAGGAAGAAAGCAAAACCAGCACCTTCAGGACTGTTCACCAACTTTTCAACTTATATCCTGAATATCTTTTCAGCAAACCCCGCGACATCTCTGGTAGCATTGCGGGTATCGAGAATAAGCCGGGCATGCTCGGCGACCCACTGGTAATCAATGCAACTGTGATCGGTAACAATTAAAACGCAGTCCGCCCCGGCCAGTTCCTCCACACTGAGCGGCACGCTGAAAAGGCGCCCGGCGCCCGCTCTAAAAATTTCAATCTCAGGCACATAGGGGTCGTGATAAGCCACTTCCGCCTCGCTTTTAAACAGCAAGTCGATAATTTTCAGGGCGGGTGATTCCCGGACATCATCAATATCCTTCTTATAGGCGACGCCCAGGATTAAAACCCTCGATCCGTTAAGGCATTTTTTACAACTATTCAACGCTGCCGCGAGCTTCTGCACCACATGGTACGTCGCCCGAACGTTCACTTCTCCCGCCAGTTCAACAAAGTGAACCTGGAAATCATAGTCCTTAGCCTTCCAGGCCAGGTAAAAAGGGTCTACCGGAATACAGTGCCCGCCCACGCCGGGGCCGGGATAAAAAACCTGAATGCCGAAGGGCTTGGTAGCCGCCGCATCTAAAACCTCCCATATATCCAGCCCCATCCGGTCGCAGAGGATCATAAACTCGTTGACCAGGCCGATATTTACCGCCCGGTAAGTGTTCTCAAAAATCTTGGTCATTTCCGCCACAGCCGGAGAAGATACCGGCACCACCTGCTGCAAACTCTGCCGGTAAAAGGTACAGGCAATATCCCGGCAGGCGGGAGTAACCCCGCCGACCACCTTTGATATATTACTGGTATTGAACTGCTTGTTGCCCGGGTCCACCCTCTCCGGCGAAAAAGCCAGAAAAAAATCCCGTCCCACCACCAGTCCGTCTGCCTCCAGGGCCGGCAAAACCAGGTCACGGGTGGTGCCGGGAAACGTAGTGCTCTCCAGACAGATCAACTGTCCCTTCCTCAGGTGAGCGGCAACCTCGCCCACAGCCGATTTAATGCAGGACAGGTCAGGCTGCTTCATCGTCCCCAGGGGAGTGGGAACACAGATCACAATTACATCCGCTCCCCTCACCGCATCGTAATGCCCGGTGGCCCGCAGCCTCCCGGCAGACACGCACCGGCCCAAAACCTCCGTGGGAACATCCTGAATATAGCTGACGCCCGCGTTGACCTGTTTCACCCGGCCGGCGTCAACGTCAATACCGATCACTTCAAAGCCGTTTTTCGCCTGCTCCACGGCCAGCGGCAGGCCGACATAACCCAGGCCGATCACCGCCACCCTGGCTACACGCCGGTAGATCCTTTCCTTTAAGGACAATCCCGCCTGGTTATCCTGATTCTCTGCATCTTTCACCATCTATAAACAAACACCATCCTCAACGGCATCTTTAAAAAACTCGCCCGGCCGGTAATCGGGCAACACCTTTTGCAGCCAGGCTTTAATCTCTTTTTCGGCAAAAGAAAAATCCGCACTTTCCATAGCTTCCAGCATGATTTCCAAAAGAACAAAATCCCGCTCCGGAGAGGCAACCTTAAAAATCCGCCCGTGTTCCGTAGGCGCCATCCCCTCCCCCTCCGCCACCAGCCTTTCGGCCAGCTTTTCTCCCGGGCGGATACCGGTAAATTCTATCGGAATATCACTTCCCGGCTCAAAACCCGACAACCTGATCAAATTCCTGGCCAGATCGACAATCTTCACCGGGCAGCCCATGTCCAGAATAAAGATCTCCCCGCCCCCGGCCATGGAGCCCGCCTGGATAACCAGTTGAGCGGCTTCCGTAACAGTCATAAAGTACCGTACCATGTGCCGGTGCGTAACAGTAACGGGGCCTCCCCCGGCAATCTGCCTCTTGAAAAAAGGAACAACACTGCCCCGGCTGCCCAGCACGTTACCGAAACGGACGGCGGCAAACCTGGTTTTTCCCCTTCGGTTCATCTCCAGAACAACCATCTCCGCCACCCTCTTTGTAGCTCCCATAACCCCAACCGGATTGACGGCCTTATCCGTCGAAACCAGGATAAAAGTTCCGGTTCCGGCATGACAGGCCGCTTCGGCAACGCTCCTGGTGCCGAAAATATTGTTCTTCACCGCTTCTTCCGGACATCTTTCCATTAGAGGCACATGCTTGTGGGCAGCAGTATGAAACACTACATCCGGCCGGTACTTTAAAAAAAGACGGCGCATCAGACACCGGTCTTTAACGTCGGCAATCCCGGTAACCAGCGGCAAGCGGGGAAACTCCTCCCGCAAGCTTACCTCGACGTCATAAATACTGTTTTCACCGTGGCCGATTAAAATCACCAGCCCCGGCTTAAACCCGGCAATCTGCCGGCAAAGCTCGGAGCCGATAGAACCCCCTCCGCCGGTAATCAGCACCTGCCGGCCCGCCAGGTAACCGGCAATCTGCTCTACGTTCAAAGAAACCGGCTCCCGCCCCAGCAAGTCTTCCACCTGCACCTCCCTGATGGCGCTTACCTTTATCTTCCCGGTGATCAGGTCGTAGATACCGGGCAGGATTTTCAAGCGCGCCCCCGTCCGGTGACAGATTTCAACCAGTTGACGAACCAGCGCGCCCGGCGCAGAAGGAATGGCAATGATAATTTCCTTTATTCCATACTGTTCAACCAGAGCAGGAATATCATATCTCGTTCCCAGCACCGGCAGCCCGTGAATTACCGTTCCCTGCCTGGACGGATCATCGTCCACAAAACCAACCGGCTGAAGACAACGGTCGGACCGCCCGCACAATACTTCGGCCACGATTCCTCCCGCCACGCCGGCCCCAACAACTAAAACAGGCTCAGTTTGCTCAGGCACTGCTTTTGTCCCTCACTCTTACCATTAATGCCTTATTATGCTGTTGTTAAGTGATTCTGCATTATATAGCATGATATGGTAATAAAAATTAAAACGTTACAGCCTCAAGGCAGATACTTTTGAGAATGAATATTTTATATATTTACATGCAGCTTTACTTCTGTTAGAATATAAAGCAAGTAAAGCAAGGGGGTGCTGATATGAAAGTTAAGGTGTCCGGGCGAGGCCAGATTTGTCTGCCCGTCACTTTTCGGAAGCAATTAAAAATCGCTGCCGGTGACGTTTTGGAAGTTATCGAAAACGGGGAAAACCTGATCCTCTCTCCAGTTAAGAAAAAAAGGAGTAAAGAAAAAACAGATGAGTTGCTAAATCGTACATCCGGAATGTGGAAGCACATAGACACGGAGGGAACTAAAATAGTTCGAGAATTACGTAAAGGGAGCACTCGTGATGTTTGGGGAAGCCAGGCCGATCCTAATAGATACTGATATTATCATCAACCATCTTAGAGGTCAATCAAAGGAAACCTTATTTTTAAAAAGAATAATAGTAGAAGAAGAATTCCAGGGCTTATATTCTGCTATCACAGAAGTCGAACTCTACGCAGTTGAAAAAATCGATGAAAAACAGGCTGGGGAAATTAAAAATATTCTTGCCAACCTCAATCGAATTGAATTAAGCAGAAAGGTAGCCCAACTGGCCGGGAATCTAATGGGCAGCTTTAGAAAAAGCCACGGTTTAGAAATGCCCGATGCAATCATTGCGGCATCTACCCTTGTTCACGGGGCCTCCCTGGTTACTAAAAACACCAGGCATTATTCTTTTATTCCCGGTCTCTTATTAACCTCACCCGATATTTTTTCCACATATCCATAAGAGTGTGAAATAATTTTTTAAAAATTTTTAAAATTTTTTTTTAAAAAAGTATTGACAAAATAAGATATACATGCTAGCATTACTTTTACAATAAAATACCAGAAATCGATAAAGGCAAAACCACCGAAAGGTGGCGACGCAAAGCTAAAGGAGCTAAAGCGGCAAAAGCCGCTATGCCAGCCAGTTGCCGGTTCAACCCAGGGGGTAACGAAAAGCCCGCCTGCCAGCCGGTAGGTGGGCTTTAAATATTCTCACAAGTGCATATCGCCAGAAATCGATAAAGGCAAAACCACCGAAAGGTGGCGACGCAAAGCTAAAGGAGCTAAAGCGGCAAAAGCCGCCATGCCAGCCAGTTGCCGGTTTAACCCAGGGGGTAACGAAAAAGCCCGCCTGCCAAGCCGGCAGGTGGGCTTTAAATTACAACTCCGGGGGGTGAGTGACTTGGCAAGATGTTTTAACCGCCGAACCGCCACAGTTATCATATCCGTCATTTTGGGCATCGCTGTGGTACAGGGGGGTCTTTTTGTCTCCGTTTCCCAGGCGCAAGAATATTACATAGGGTTTAAGACCGAGGAAATCACCGTAACCACGCCTGCTGCCGGCAAAACCGTCTACAAGGATTCCTTTGCCTTAAGCGGCACCACCGTTTTGGAACAAATCTGGGCTTTAGTGAAGGGGCCGGGGGGAGAAATAAACGTCTATCCCATTGAGGCAAAAGACGGGAGCTTTTCTAAAAACATCGGCTTAAGGCACGGCCCCGGCGTTTACACCATATGGGTCGACAACAATCCCAGGAAATACAGCGGAAAAATCCGGTTTACCGTAACCGGCACGGTAAAAGAAAACAAGGCTTATCTGACTCCTTCCGGCTACGTCAACAGCAATAATCCGGAAATCATCGAACTTGCCGGCAGCTTATGCGCCGGATTGAAGACCGACTGGGAAAAAGCCATGGCTATCCACGACTGGATGACGCAGAATGTCTCCTACGACTACGCTTTGTACCTGGCAGGGAACTATACGACCCTCAACACCTCGGAATCTGTCTTGAAGACAAGAACCGGCTTATGCCGTGACTACGCTTTTTTGACCGCTGCCATTGGACGGGCTGCTGGTATCGAAACGAGGGTTGTATACGGTAAAGCCAGGTCGAACGGAGAGTGGATCGGACATGCCTGGAACGAAATGTACGTCGACGGGCGGTGGGCAGCCATGGACACCAGTTGGGACGCCGGATACATCCAGGACAATAAATTTGTAAAAAGCCCCGGAAGAAAGTTCTTCAACTTCGCCATGGGGCCGGGCACAACCCATATAGCGGAAAAGTATTCATTGGATTAATCTCTATTGGACCAGTCTCGCCCGCACTATCAGGCGCTGGCGGGCGCTGCCGACCGGATGGCAGGTGGTAAGAGTGAGAGCAGGGTAATCAGTCCGCCCCACCACACTCCAGTCGTTCTTTCTGGTGGCGAATACCTTTTCCACTTCATAGGTGAAAGTTTTGTCCCGGTAACTCAAATAAATGCGGTCGCCCCGTTCCAGCCGGTCCAACCGGCGGAACCAGGCGCCATAAGTGGAACGGTGTCCGGCAATCGCCACATTGCCCGGTTCTCCCGGCAGTGAGGTGCCCGGATACCACCCCGGCCCGCTTCTCAAACAAGCCGGGTCGGTACCCGAAACAAATACAGCAGAAAGGCCAATTTTGGGGATTTCTATAATTCCCATAGAAACTCCCGGGTCAGTCGGTATCGCCTGGCTGCCGTCATTTTGCTCAGGGCCACCCCCATTACCCCCCGATGGCAAGGCAGCCGGGCGGGCCTCTCCGGGTTCCCGCTCCATCACGGGAGACAGTTCCAGAGCGGCGCGCAGGCTATACTGCACGTAAGCAGAATGAGCATAAGAAAGAAGGGGGTAAAGCAACAGCGCTACCCCCACCGTTATAAGCACCACGCGTATTGTTTTAATCTTTCGTTCTTCAACCATATTCCTTCACCGCCTCCGGCC